>CAZTAK010000043.1:0-26091 GCA_964611585.1 uncultured Alphaproteobacteria bacterium | reverse complement strand
ATCCCGAGCCGGCGGAATCGCCGGCGACGACGATTTGCGTACTATGTCAAAGGGACAGAGCTTTTCGCGTGAGCGCATGCGAACGGGAAAAGCTCTAGTGGTTCAATTCCGAAATTTAGACCCGATGAAATTGGATACAAATGTCGAAAAGAATTGAGCACAAACAAAAAGTTAGCCTGGTGGTGCGGGCTGACATTAAGAGACAGAAATGGCAGAGTGGCACCATGAGGAGGGATTCGTCATGAACATCGGCGACGCGGCCACGGAAACCGGCGTGACGGCCAAGACCATCCGCTATTACGAAAGCATCGGCCTGATCCCGCAAGCGGCCCGCACCGGCAGCGGTTACCGGCAGTTCTCCGACAAGGACGTCAAGACGCTGCACTTCATCAAGCGCGCCCGCAGCCTCGGCTTTAGTGTCGAGGCCATTGACGAACTGTTGTCGCTTTACCGCGACCACAACCGCGCCAGCGGCGACGTCAAGGCGATCGCTCAGTCGCGGATCGCCGACATCGAAACCAAAGTCGTAGAACTCGAATCGATGAAGGCGACGCTCGCCCACCTGGTCCATCGTTGCCACGGCGACGACCGGCCCGACTGCCCGATCCTCGACGATCTTGCCGGCGACAATTGATCCGGTAATGGTGACGATCGCCATGAAACTCCGGGCCCTGGCCCTCGCCGTTGTGGCCACCGCCCTGCTCGCCGGCGCCCCGGTGCATGGGGACGACAGGCTTGGGGACGAAAACCGCATCCTCCTTCGGACCGCGGCCCGCGCCCCGGACGGTCAATCCACCGGTCCCGCCACACCGGCGTGGGTTCGTTACGCAGCGGCCGTGCCGGCGACGGCCAAAGCGCCGATGATCGCGCTGGTGATCGACGACGCCGGTCTCAACCGGGCCCGCACGGAACGCGCGATGGCGCTGGGTGTCCCGTTGACGATGGCATTCATGACCTATGCGCCGGACCTTATCGGTCAAAGCACCATGGCGCGGCGCCTTGGCCACGACATCATGCTGCACGTCCCGATGGAGGCGACGGACGACGCGCCCGATACCGGCCCGCGACCGCTGCTGACCGGCTTGCCGGAGGACGACTTCGATGCGCGCCTGAACTGGCATCTGTCGCGACTCGGAGGGTATGTCGGGGTCAACAACCACATGGGCAGCCGCTTTACCGCCGACCGCGACGGCATGGACCGCCTGATGGCGGAACTGTCACGGCGCGGTCTGATGTTTCTCGATTCGCGCACCACGTCTGAAACCCGCGCCCCTGGCAGCGCCAGCCGCAACGCCGTGCCATTGCTGTCGCGCGATGTGTTTCTCGACAACGACCGCGATGCCGCCTCGGTTCGCCGGCAGCTCGATACCGTGACGCAAATCGCACGCGCCAGAGGTTTTGCCATCGCCATCGGCCACCCGTGGCCGTGGACGCTGGAGGCGCTCGAATCCTGGCTGCCGGAAGCGCAGACTCAAGGATTCAGCTTCGTTCCCGTGACCGCCCTGTTGCGGTCATCTATCCGATCGGCGAACTAGCCGGAACACGAAAGGAAGCCACCATGACAGAAATCTATCTCGTCGGCGGCATGACCTGCTCGCACTGTGCCGAGGCCGTCACAAACGCGATCAAGACGCGCGAAACCGGCGCCGACGTCAGCGTCGATCTCGAAAGCGGCAAGGTCGAAGTCGCGGCCGGCCCCGACGAGGCCGCCATCATCGAGGCGGTCAAGGACGCCGGATTCGAATACAAGGGCGCGGCGTAACTGTCCTTACAACCCGCCTACGGGGCGTTGCGGCAGCTGAGTACCGCTCCCGCCCAGCGGGGCGGAGGCGGACCCCGTGCCGGTCAGAAACGCATCGTTGCTGACCAGCGAATCGAACACACCCTGATTGATCGTTATCGGGTAGCGGCGCTGGATTGCGTTCTGGTATTGCTGCAACAGGTCGCCGATGAAGGCGCCGGCCAGCGCATCCCGTATCTGCGCCAGCGCCACCACGTCGGCGGTCACATCCGCGGTCCGAACGTCGTCCAGCCGCGCCAGTGCGTATCCGCCACCGCCGGGCGTGCCCGAGATATCGACGCCGCCGATATCGAACTCGAACAGGCGTCCAATTAGATAAGGCGAGAGCGAAGCATCGGGGCTGGCGCCGCCGCGCGTGAACGGTTCGGTGCGGAAGGGGACCGCGCCGTATTCACCGGCGACCGCAGCGAAGGCGGCGCCGCCTTTCAGCTTTTCGAATGCCGCGCGCGCGCGCGCCTCGGCCCGGCGCAGGCGTTCTTCGGCCATCCAGTCCGCCAGCACCGCCTCGCGCACGGTTTCGAGCGGCCGCAAGGCGGGTTCGGTTTTGGCATCGACGCGAATCAAGAAATATCCCCCGTCGGGAGCTTCCTGCGGCGAGGATTCGATGCCGATGTCGGCGGAGAACACCAGCGGAATAAACTGGTCGGGCGAGGGAATCCCGCTCACGGGTTCGCCATTTGTGTCGCGACCGGATTGGTCGATCGCGGCGATATATTTCGTCGTCAGGCCTTCGGCCTGGGCCGCCGAATCGAGCGTCGAACCGCCTGCCAGATCGTCCTCGATCCGGTTCGAAAGTTCATACACTTCATCGAGTGCTCGGGTGAGCGCCATGGCGCGGCGCAGAGGTTCGCGGATCTCGTCGAGCGGCCGCGGGCCTTCCGGAATTACCTCCGTGACCCGGAACACATGCCAGCCAAATCCGGACTCGAGCGGTTCGCTGACGGCGCCCGTGTCCATGACGAAGACGTTACTGGCAATCTCTTCGGACAGATCCTCACGCACCACCTCGCCGAGCGCGGTTCCGCCCGTGTTGACCGCGCCCGTCGCCTCGGCCACGGCGGCAAAGTCTTCGCCGGCCTCGATCCGGACGCGCGCCGAGCGCGCCGCATCTTCCGAATCGTAAAGCAGCATCTCCGCGACCCGCCGCTCCGGAAGCGAAAAATCGTCGAGCCGCAGGCGATATTCATCCTCGACCTGCGCATCGCTGATTTCCAGAGATTCGGCCACGGACTGGGCCGTCAATTCGAGGACCGTGACGGCGCGGTACTCGGGCGCGGTGTAACGCGCGCCGTTGTCCAGATGATACTGGGCGAGGGTGCCGTCGCTGGGATCTTCGATTCCGGTGATGGAACCTGCCTCGATCACAAAGATTTCGGCGATGCGCTGCTCTTCGCGGTAGCGGTACACCGGCTCGACGATCTGATCGGGGGCGATCGATCCCGCGAGCAAACTGGACACAACCTGATCGCGGGCGAGATCGCGCCGCACCAACAGCTCGAACCCTGCTGTGGTCATTCCGTTCTGGAACAACACCGTGTCGTAGACGGACCGGTCGAATTGCCCATCCGTCTGAAACAGGACATTCGAAAAGATGTCACGGCGCATCTGCCGGTCCGAAACACCAACGCCATACCCATCGGCCACTTCCAGCAAAAGCGTCTCGGCCAGAAGGGTCTGCAATGTCCGCTCCGGGATCTGGAACTGGCGCGCGGCGGCGGCACTGATCGGGCCGCGCAGCCGTTGCTCCCAGAACTGCGCCTCGCGCGAATAGGCGAGTGCATATTCGTCGATACCGATATCGCGCCCGCCGACGCTGGCGATCGATTCGGAGTTGTCGCGGTTGCGGAAAATGTCGCCGACGCCCCACACCGCAAAGCTGAGAATCAGTAGGCCGATGAAGATTTTGGCGACCACGGAGGCCACCCCTTGGCGAAGCGCATTCAGCATTTACGGGACCCGCTTTCCGGCAGATTAAATAACCGGCCGGAGCATAGGATGCGGCGCGGCCAGCGGGCAAGGCGCAGCGGCGCCGATTCGCCCGGACGCAGCCGTCTTTTCCGCCGCCGCGGCACAATTCTGGGTGACCTGCGGGTGATTGGCCGGAGGATCGGGCCCCGGATCGGGCAAGGGATCGGGCTCCGGATCGGGCAAGGGATCGGGCTCCGGGTTGAGCACGAGAACTGGCCGGCGATCTGGCCGTCGTGGCGCCGATTTGTTACACCTTCAGCGCTCCGCCCGCGCTCCGCTTGCACCTCGCCGCCCGTAACCTCCGGAATCCGATGACGAACCCGCCCAAGCCACTAATCGCCGGCAACTGGAAAATGAACGGGCTTTCCGGCTCGGGGCTCGCGCTTGCCCGCGATGTCGCCGGACGTGCGGTTGCCGCCGCCGGATTCTTCCACTGCGAGGTGCTGGTGTGCCCGCCGGCAACGCTGGTTCACGCCGTCGCCGAGGCGGTGGGCGGCGCCCTCGCAATCGGCGGACAGGACTGCCACGCCGGGGCAGTGGGCGCCCATACCGGCGACATCGGCGCTGAAATGCTGGCGGATGCGGGCTGCACTTATGTTCTGGTCGGCCATTCCGAGCGCCGTGCCGATCACGCCGAATCGAACGATACCGTGCACGCCAAGGCCGCCGCCGCCCACCGCGCCGGACTGACGGCGATCCTCTGTGTCGGCGAATCGGAAGCGGAACGCGACGCGGGCCGAGCCCTCGACGTGGTCGCAGATCAGATTGCGGGATCGCTGCCGAGCGTGGCGGCTGCCGAGAATACGGTGATCGCCTACGAGCCGGTTTGGGCCATCGGCACCGGCCGGACGGCGACGCCGGACGATATCGCCGGCGTGCACAAATTTATCCGCGAGACGATGGTGGCGCGGCTGGGCGGAGCGGGAAACGCGGTGCGAATTCTCTATGGCGGATCGGTCAAGCCCACCAACGCCGCCGAAATCCTGCGCCTTGCCAACGTCAATGGCGCGCTGGTCGGCGGCGCCAGCCTCGAGGCGGGCGATTTCTGGGCCATCGTCGAAGCCTGTCCGGCGCCCGGGTGACGATTGTCCGGGCTTGCAAGCGGCACTGGCAATCCCCTTATCGTCTGCTATAAAGGCGCCGTTTCGACGCCCCGGGACAGCCCAAGACCCGCCGGAATCATATGACTATTGTCGTTCTTGTCTTCCACGTGCTGATTGCGCTGGCACTTATCGGCGTCGTCCTGCTTCAACGCAGTGAAGGCGGCGCGCTCGGCATCGGCGGTGGGGCAGGCGGCGGCCTGATTTCGAGCCGCTCGGCCGCGAACGTGCTTACCCGCGCCACCGCTATCCTGGCCGCGACGTTCATGGCGACGAGTATTTTTCTGGCGATCATCGCCGGCACCGGCCGGGAACCCGCCTCGGTTCTCGACGCGCCGGCCGCAACGAGCGAAGAGGCCCCGGCCCCGGCGGCCCCTTCCGGCCCCGCCGTTCCGCGGCGCTGAGATGCGGCCGCGGCCGAATCAGCCCCTCTTTCAACCGTCACCCCAAGCCCCTCCGACCCCCGCGCCTATCGCGCCCCCGGTACCCCCCCCTTGAGGCCCCAGTGCCCGATGTCCGGCGTGCGCTTCCGCGCGCATCAATCGTCCTATATGATGACCTTCCATGACGCGGTTCATTTTCATTACCGGCGGCGTGGTTTCCTCTCTCGGCAAGGGTTTGGCATCGGCGGCTCTGGGGGCGCTGTTGCAGGGACGCGGCTATTCGGTGCGGCTGCGCAAGCTCGATCCCTACATCAACGTTGATCCGGGCACGATGAGCCCCTACCAGCACGGCGAGGTATACGTTACCGACGACGGCGCCGAAACCGATCTCGACCTCGGCCACTACGAACGATTCACCGGGGTTTCCTCGCGCCGGGCCGACAACGTAACCACCGGCCGTATCTATCAGACCGTGATCGCCCGCGAGCGCCGCGGCGATTATCTCGGCGCGACCGTGCAGGTGATCCCTCACGTCACCAACGCGATCAAGGAATTCGTTGTCGCCGAAACCGAGGACACCGATTTCCTTCTGGTCGAGATCGGCGGCACGGTCGGCGACATCGAAAGTCTGCCGTTTCTCGAGGCGATCCGGCAGCTTGGCAACGAACTCGGACGCGAGTCCGCGCTGTTCATCCACCTGACGCTGATGCCCTTTGTCGCCGCCTCGGGCGAACTCAAAACCAAGCCGACCCAGCATTCCGTGAAGGAATTGCGCTCGATCGGGATTCAACCAGACGTCCTGCTCGTGCGCAGCGACCGCGAAATTCCCGATCCCGAACGCCAAAAGATCTCGCTTTTCTGCAACGTCCCTGTCGAAGCCGTCATTCCGGCGCGCGACGTCAAGACCATTTACGAAGTGCCGCTGCGCTATCACGACCAGGGCCTCGATGGCCAGGTACTGCGTATCTTCGGCATCACCGACCCGCCGCCGCTTGAACTTACGCGATGGGATACCATCGTCCAGCGTGTCACTCATCCCGAAGGAGCGGTGCGGATCGCCGTCGTCGGCAAGTACACCGCCTTGCAGGACGCCTACAAGTCGCTTGCCGAGGCGCTGACCCACGGCGGTATTGCCAACAACGTGGCGGTCGAACTGGCATGGCTCGAATCGGAACAATTCGAGTCTGAAAACGCGGCGCACCATCTCGAAGGCGTCGACGGAATTCTGGTGCCGGGCGGTTTCGGCGAACGCGGCACCGAGGGAAAGATCTCCGCCGTCACCTTTGCCCGCGAACACCGCGTGCCTTATTTCGGCATCTGCTTCGGCATGCAGATGGCGGTGATCGAGGCGGCGCGTAACCTGGCGGGCATCCCCGGCGCGTGCTCCTCCGAGTTCGGCGCCTGCGAGGAGCCCGTCGTCGGCCTTCTGACCGAATGGATGCACGGCAATGTGCGCGAGGTGCGAAACAGCGAGGACGGTCTCGGCGGCACCATGCGGCTCGGCGCCTATGACTGCGACCTCGCGCCCGAAACGCGGGCGGGCACACTCTATGGCCAGCCGCACATCTCCGAGCGCCACCGCCACCGTTACGAAGTGAATATCAATTATCGCGAGCGCCTCGAAAAGGCGGGGCTGGTGTTTTCCGGTATGTCGCCGGACGGGACGCTGCCCGAAATCGTCGAACTGCCCGACCACCCGTGGTTCGTGGGCGTGCAGTTCCATCCCGAGCTCAAATCTAAACCGTTCGAACCGCACCCCCTGTTTGCGTCGTTCATTCAGGCGGCGGTCGAACAGTCGCGGCTGGTGTGATGGCGAAGACGGATCAACGCCAAGTGCCGGTGGGGCCGGTGACGTTCGGCAACGAATTGCCGTTCGTGCTGATTGCGGGTCCGTGCGCGATGGAAAGCCGCGAACACGCGCTCGAGGTCGCTAGTGCCTTGCGCGGTGTGACCGCCGGACTCGGCATCCCCTTCGTCTATAAGACTTCCTTTGACAAAGCCAACCGCACGAGTTTGACCAGCGCGCGCGGCCTTGGCCTCGAGTCGACGCTGCCGGTATTCGAGGAAATCCGCGAATCGATCGGCTGCCCGGTGCTCACCGACGTTCACTCGCCGGACCAGTGCGCCGCCATCGCCGGGTCCGTGGATGTCTTGCAAATCCCGGCTTTCCTTTCGCGCCAGACCGACCTCCTGGTGGCGGCGGCCAAGACCGGCAAGGCCGTCAACATCAAGAAGGGCCAGTTTCTGGCGCCGTGGGACATGGAAAACGCGATCACCAAGGTGACCGATTCCGGCAACGCCAACGTGCTGGTGACCGAACGCGGCGCCAGTTTCGGCTACAACACGCTGGTTTCGGATATGCGCGCGTTGCCGATCATGGCGACCTTCGGCTGTCCGGTGGTATTCGACGCGACCCATTCGGTGCAGCAGCCGGGCGGGCAGGGCACCGCAACCGGGGGCGAGCGCGAATTCGTGGCACCCTTGGCGCGCGCAGCCGTCGCCGTTGGCGTTGCCGCCGTGTTTATCGAGGCCCACCCCGATCCCGACAACGCGCCGTCCGACGGCCCCAACATGGTGCCGCTCGACGAAATGCCGGCGCTCTTGAAAACGCTGAAGGCCATCGACGGGATTGCGAAATCCGGCGCGTCCTGAAATAAACCCTGCGATCAAACCGAACACCGTCCGAGGTCCGCCCATGACCGCCATCGTCGATATTCAGGCCCGTGAGATTCTCGATTCCCGGGGCAACCCGACCGTCGAGGTGGATGTCCAGCTCGAATCGGGCGCGCTCGGCCGGGCCGGGGTGCCGTCGGGCGCCTCCACCGGCCAGTACGAGGCGCACGAGAAGCGCGACGGCGGCACGCGGTTTGCCGGCAAGGGCGTCCGTAAGGCGGTCGAAGCCGCCAACGGAGAGATTTTCGACGCGATTTCGGGCATGGACGCGACCGACCAGGGCCTGATCGATCAGGCGCTGATCGACCTCGACGGAACGCCCAACAAGTCTCGCCTCGGCGCCAACGCGATCCTCGGGGTCTCGCTCGGCGTTGCCAAGGCGGCGGCCATTTCGCTCGGCCAGCCGCTTTACCGCTATGTCGGCGGCACCGGGGCCCACCTGTTGCCGGTGCCGATGCTCAATATCGTCAATGGCGGCGCGCACGCCCACAACCGGATCGACCTGCAGGAATTCATGGTAATGCCGTTGTCGGCGCAAAGTTTCGTGCACGCGCTCGAAATGGCGTCCGGCGTCATGGCCGAATTGCGTCGGCATCTGCGCGAGGCCGGACATTCGACCAACGTCGGCGACGAGGGCGGCTTTGCCCCCGATCTTGCCGGCAGCCGCGAGGCGCTCGATTTCATCATGAAGGCGATTGCGGACGCAGGCTTCACGCCGGGCGAAGATGTCGCGCTGGCACTCGACCCGGCGGCGACCGAGTTTCACAAGGACGGCGTCTACCACCTTGGAGGCACCGGCGAAAGCCTGGACGCGGCGGGGCTGGTGAAAATGTACGAGGGCCTGTGCGCCGACTATCCCATCGTCTCGATCGAGGACGGCATGGCCGAAGACGACTGGGAAGGTTGGGCAGCGCTGACCGCGGCGCTGGGCGGCAAGGTCCAGATTGTGGGCGACGATCTTTTCGTCACCAACCCGGTGCGGCTTGAGCGCAGCATCGACAACGGCGTCGCCAACGCGATCCTGGTCAAGGTCAATCAGATCGGAACGCTGACGGAGGCGATGCAGACGGTCGAGATTGCGCACAAGGCGGGCTACCGCGTGGTGATGTCGCACCGCTCGGGCGAAACCGAAGACGCGACCATCGCCGATTTGGCGGTCGCCACCAACTGCGGCCAGATCAAGACCGGCGCGCTGGCGCGCACCGACCGGCTCGCCAAATACAATCAGCTGTTACGCATTGAAGAGGAACTCGGACCCGCCGCCGTCTATGGCGGGGCTGCGGCGCTCGGGCGCTGAACGGGTCCGGTGCGGCACACCGCACCCGGCGTCGAGTGGCGCGTTGTTCCGTTCTGAATCCCGATCTGAATCCCGATCTGAATCAATGTGAGTCCCGGCGGCAACAGGGGCCGCCATTTCGCACCCCGGGCCTGGGCACGCTTGACCAACATGAATCGAATGTGATTCGATTTGCGCCATGGGGATCGCCCTCGAAATCAACCGCCGCCTCCGGCCTGCATGGCTGCCGTTCCTTGGCATTACGGCGGCGATCTATTTCGGTTACCACTTCGTCGAGGGTCAGCGCGGACTGATCGCCTGGATGAGCCTCAACGAGCGCATCGAGGCCGCACAAATTGAGCACGAGTTCTTGCTGAACGAGCGGTTGCAGGCCGAACACCGGGTCTCGCTGCTCGGTCCGGCGGGCCTCGATGCCGACATGCTCGACGAGCGCGCCCGGGCGGTGCTGGGACTCGCGCGCAAGGATGAAATCGTGCTGCTCGGGCGCTGAGCCGGCCATTGACCTGGAAGTTGCCTCGGGTGGCGACCGGGGCAGCCAAAAGTGCGGATCGACGCCAATGTCGCGCCGCGGCGGATTAACCGTTTTTCGGTTAATTGCCGAATAACATATTAGTTACAATCATTTATTAGCCTTTTTCACTGCACAATTTCGGGGTGCGCGAGCGCCGATTGAGGCTATAGTTGCGCCCGCCGGGGGCCCGCCCGGCGCCAAACTCACCGGAACGCATGGCCAGAGCCGCAACCCCAAAGCCCGCCCGCAAGAAATCAGACGTCAAAGCCCCGGTCAAACCGGCGGCCTCGCCCGAGGAACTTCTCGGCTACTACCGCAGCATGCTGCTGATCCGGCGCTTTGAGGAAAAGGCGGGGCAGATGTACGGCATGGGCCTGATCGGCGGGTTCTGCCACCTCTATATCGGCCAGGAAGCGGTGGTCACCGGGGTCCAGGCGGCGCTGGAGGAGGGCGACGCGGTCATCACGACCTACCGCGACCACGGCCACATGCTGGCCTGCGGGATGGAGCCGCGCGGCGTCATGGCCGAACTTACCGGCCGGCGCGACGGCTATTCGCGCGGCAAGGGCGGTTCGATGCACATGTTCGCGCGCGAGAAGAATTTCTACGGCGGTCACGGCATCGTCGGCGCCTCGGTGTCGCTCGGCACCGGAATCGCCTTCGCCAACCAGTATCTCGACAGCGGCGAGGTCACTGTCGCCTACTTCGGCGACGGTGCCGCCAATCAGGGCCAGGTGTACGAATCTTTTAATATGGCGGCGCTGTGGAAGTTGCCGACGCTTTATGTGATCGAGAACAACCAGTACGCCATGGGCACCGCGGTCGCGCGCTCGACGGCGCAAACCAAACTGTTCAAGCGCGGCGAACCGTTCGGCATATCGGGCGCCCAAGCCGACGGCATGGACGTCCTGGCGGTGCGCGACGCGGCGAAAAAAGCCATCGCCTACTGCCGCGCCGGCAAGGGCCCCTACATTCTGGAAGCGATGACCTACCGCTACCGCGGCCATTCGATGTCGGATCCGGCGAAGTACCGCAGCCGCGACGAGGTCAACAAGATCCGCGCCGAACGCGACCCCATCAATCACGTCCGCGACGTGTTGCTGGCGGCGGGCATGGCCAACGAAGAGGCGCTCAAAGAAATCGACCACGAGATCAAGGCCGTCGTCACCGATGCCGCCGACTTCGCCCAGCAGAGCCCGGAGCCCGATCCGGCCGAACTCTATACCGACATCACCGTGGCGAACTAGGGCACGAACCGGATGCCTATTCCCGTCACCATGCCGGCACTGTCACCGACCATGACCGAAGGAACGGTCGCAAAATGGCTCAAGGCCGAAGGCGATGCGGTTTCCATCGGCGACGTGATCGCGGAAATCGAGACCGACAAGGCGACCATGGAGATTGAATCTCCGGGCGACGGTAAACTGGCCCGCATCGTCGTCGCTGAGGGCACCGAAAACGTTGCCGTCAACGCGGTCATCGCCGAACTTCTGGAGGAAGGCGAGGACAAAGCCGCGCTGGGTGTCTCGCCGCCCGCCGTGCCGGTTGAACCGGCACCGCAATCCGCTCCTGCCGCGCCTGCGCAAACCGTTTCCGTTGCCGTAAGTCCAGCCCCTGTCGCCGTCGCGCCCGCACCGATGCCGCCCGCACCCGAGCCCGAAATTCCGGCCGGCACGGAAATGGTGACACTTACGGTGCGCGAGGCGCTGCGCGATGCCATGGCGGAAGAAATGCGCCGCGACAAGGCAGTCTTTCTGATGGGCGAGGAAGTTGCCGAATACCAGGGCGCCTACAAGGTGAGCCAGGGACTGCTTGACGAGTTCGGGTCGCGGCACGTGATCGATACCCCGATCACGGAGCACGGCTTCACCGGCATTGGCGTCGGCGCCGCCTACCGCGGCCTCAAGCCGATCATCGAATTCATGACTTTCAACTTCGCCATGCAGGCGATCGACCACCTCATCAATTCGGCCGCCAAGACGCTCTACATGTCGGGCGGCATGATGCCGGTGGGGATCGTGTTCCGGGGGCCGAACGGGGCCGCGGCGCGAGTGGCCGCCCAGCACTCGCAGAATTACGCCTCGTGGTACGCGCATGTGCCCGGCCTCAAGGTGATCGCACCGTACTCGGCAGCCGACGCCAAGGGGTTGCTCAAATCGGCGATCCGCGATCCCAACCCGGTGGTTTTTCTTGAAAACGAAATCCTCTATGGCCACACCTTCGATGTGCCGGTGCTGGAGGACTACACCGTTCCCATCGGCCGGGCGCGAGTGGTGCGTGAAGGAACCGACGTGACGCTCGCCGCCTACTCGATCAGCGTGCGCGATGCGCTGACCGCCGCCGACATTCTGGCGGGCGAGGGGATTGCCGCCGAGGTGATCGACCTGCGAACGTTGCGGCCGCTCGACACGGAGACGCTCGCCACCAGCGTCTTGAAGACCCATCGCATGGTGACCGTCGACGAAGGCTGGCCCGTCTGCGGCATCGGCGCCGAGATCGCCGCCCTGATGATGGAGCACGCATTCGACGAACTCGACGCGCCGGTATTGCGCGTCACCGGCAAGGACGTACCCATGCCCTATGCCGCCAATCTCGAAAAACTGGCGCTGCCGCAGCCTGAGGACATCGTCGCCGCGGCGCGCACCGTCTGCTACCGCACCTGAGGTCAGTTTATGCCGATTCCCATCACCATGCCTGCGCTCTCGCCGACCATGACTGAAGGCACGTTGGCCAAATGGCTGATCGCCGAAGGAGACAAGGTTCAGCCCGGCGACGTCATCGCTGAGATCGAAACCGACAAGGCGACCATGGAAGTCGAAGCCGTGGACGACGGCACGCTGGGCAGGATTATCGTCGCGGAAGGAACCGAAGGGGTCGCCGTCAACGCCGTGATCGCCTTTATCCTGGGCGAGGACGAGGATCAAAGCGCGCTCGAGAACATCGCCGCCGGGCCCGCTCCGGCCGCGCCCGCCCAAGCCGTACCGCCGGCCGAACCGGCGCCTGAAGCCGCGGCGAGTGCAGCGGCGGCGCCTGAGGTGGCTGCGCCCGCACCGGCGCCACCGGCCGCTCCCCCTCCAGTGGCAGCTCCAGTCTCGGCTCCAATTGCGGCAGCCGCAGCAATGCCCGCAGCCGGTGGCCGCGTGATCGCGAGCCCGCTGGCGCGCCGCATGGCGGCCATGGGCGGCCTCGATCTTGCGACGCTGCGTGGGTCGGGTCCCCAGGGGCGGATCGTCAAGGCGGACGTCGAAGCCGCCCTTGCGGGCGCGCCCGCAGCCCTTGCGCCGGCGGCGGCCCTTGCGCCCGCGAAGGCACCCGTCGCGCCGATCACCCCGGATGCGCCCTACACCGAAATCCGCACCACCCAGATGCGGCGCATCATTGCCCGCCGCCTGACCGAGGCCAAAAGCACAGTGCCGCATTTCTATCTCACCATCGATTGCGATATCGGGCGGCTTCTGGCTTTGCGTAAGGAACTGAACGAACGCGGCGAAGATTTGGGTTACAAGATCTCGGTCAACGATCTCATCATTCGCGCCGCCGCTTTTGCCCTCAAACAGGTGCCCGCCGCCAACGCAAGCTGGACCGATGCCGCGATCCTGCAATACGACCGGGTCGATATTTCGGTCGCCGTGGCCGTGGCCGGGGGCCTGATAACGCCGATCATTCGCGACGCCGACAACAAGGGCTTGCGGCAAATTTCGCAAGAGATGAAGGACCTGGTTGCCCGCGCCAAGGAAGGCAAACTCGCGCCCGAGGAATACCAGGGCGGCACCTTCGGCATTTCCAACCTCGGCATGTATGGCATCCGCGAATTCGCCGCCGTCATCAATCCGCCACACGGAGCGATCCTGGCGATTGGCGCCGGCGAGCAACGCCCGGTGGTGAAAGACGGCACGCTTGGCATCGCGTCGATGATGACGTCCACGCTTTCATGCGATCATCGCGTCGTCGATGGCGCCATCGGGTCTGAATTCCTCGCCGCCTTCAAGGGATTCATCGAAAGCCCGATGACGATGCTGTTGTAGGACGCATGGAAAAGATCAACCTTGCGGATAAGTTTTCGCTGTTCGACGACACGTGGAGCCCCCGCATCGTCGACGATTTCGACGTCAAACTTGTCAAGCTGCGCGGCGCATTCGTTTGGCACAAGCATGACGCCCAAGACGAACTGTTCCTGGTCATCAAGGGCCGCCTGACCCTCAAACTACACGACTGCGACGTGGCTCTCGAAGAAGGAGAGCTCTTCGTCGTGCCGCACGGGGAGAAGCACATGCCGGTCGCCGAAGACGAAGCGCAGGTGTTGTTGTTCGAGCGCAAGGGCACGCTCAACACCGGCGATGCCGACGATCCGCGCGCGGTGGCGGCGCCGCAATGGATTTAGGACGGCCACGCCACAACAGAGGCGTTACATAATGGCAATCCATACCTTCGATCTTATCGTGCTCGGCGGCGGGCCCGGCGGCTACGTCGCCGCGATTCGTGCAGCCCAGCTCGGCCTCAATACCGCGCTGGTCGAACGCGAACACCTGGGCGGCATCTGCCTCAACTGGGGCTGCATACCGACCAAGGCACTGCTGCGGTCCTCGGAACTCTATCACCTAATGCTACGCCTCGACGAGTTCGGACTCTCGGCCAAGGACATCCAGTTCGATGTCACAAAGATGGTCGCGCGCAGCCGCAAGGTCGCCGATCAATTGTCGAAGGGCGTCAATTTCCTGCTCAAGAAGAACAAGGTGACCGTGTTCGACGGCCACGGGCGGCTTCAGGGGCCGGGCAAGATTCATGTCGAAAATGACGGCAAGGCCATTGCCGACCTGGCCGCGAAGCACATCATCCTGGCAAGCGGCGCGCGCGCCAAAGACCTTCCCGATATCAAGGCCGACGGCAAGATCGTCTGGTCCTACAAGGAAGCGATGGTGCCCGACGCGATGCCGAAATCGCTGTTGGTGATCGGTTCGGGCGCTATCGGCATCGAGTTCGCGAGTTTCTACTGCACACTCGGCGCCGAAGTAACCGTGGTCGAAGTGCTCGACCGCATCCTCCCCGTCGAGGACGAGGATATTTCGGCGTTTGCCCGCAAGGCATTCGAAAAGCAGGGCATGAAGATATTCACCGGCGCCACCGTTTCCGATCTCAAGACATCGGCCAAGGGCGCGACGGCGACTTTCGATACCGGCGGCGGTAAGACCGAGACGCATAAATTCGACCGGGTCGTGCTTGCGGTCGGCATCACCGGCAACGTCGAGGAGATCGGCCTCGATAGCGTCTCGGGCGTTACGGTCGAAAAGGGCCATGTCGTGGTGGACGAATGGCTCGCCACCGGCGCCCCGGGCCTCTACGCGCTCGGCGATCTGGCCGGCCCGCCGTGGCTTGCCCACAAGGCGATGCACGAAGGCATCGTCTGCGTCGAAAGAATCGCGGGCCTTAAAGACGTTCATCCGATGGACACCGGCAACATCCCGGGCTGCACTTACTGCATGCCACAGATCGCCAGCGTAGGCCTCACCGAGACCGCCGCTATGGCCGCCGGACACGAGGTCAAGGTCGGGCGGTTTCCGTTCATCGGCAACGGTAAGGCGATTGCGCTGGGCGAGGCCGAGGGCCTGATCAAGACTGTATTCGATACCAAGACCGGCGAAATGCTGGGCGCGCACATGATCGGCGCCGAAGTCACAGAACTCATTCAGGGCTTTGCCGTGGCGCGCACCCTCGAAACAACCGAGGCGGACCTGATGCGGACCGTGTTCCCGCACCCGACTCTTTCGGAGATGATGCACGAATCCGTGCTTGACGCTTACGGCCGCGCCCTCCACATCTAGGGTTTAGTGCCATGACCGATACCGCACGTCCGGAAGCCGTCCCTGCGCGCCCGCGTAAGCCGGCGTGGATTCGCGCCAAGGCCCCTGTTTCGCCCGAGTATCACGAGACCCGGCGGCTGATGCGCCGGCTCAAACTCAACACCGTGTGCGAAGAGGCGGCGTGCCCCAATATCGGCGGATGCTGGGCGCTGGGCCATGCGACGGTGATGATCCTGGGCGACACCTGCACCCGCGCCTGCGCCTTTTGTAACGTGGCGACCGGCAAGCCCAACGCCGTCGATCCGCTGGAACCGGAGAACGTGGCGCTCGCGGTGGCGGGACTCGGCCTCAGCCATGTGGTGGTGACTTCGGTCGACCGCGACGACCTCGACGACGGCGGGGCCGGGCAGTTCGTGCGCGTGATCGAGCAATTGCGCACCCACACGCCGTCAACGACCATCGAAGTGCTGACGCCGGATTTTCTCAACAAGCCCGGCGCGCCCGAGGCCGTCGTCGATGCCCGCCCCGACGTGTTTAACCACAATCTCGAAACCGTGCCCCGGCTCTACCGGGAAGTCCGTCCCGGCGCGCGGTACTACCAGTCGCTGCGCCTGCTCGACCGGGCCAAGCAGCGCGACGAGACGCTTTTCACCAAATCCGGGCTGATGGTGGGTCTGGGCGAAGCCAAGTCCGAAGTGCTTCAGGTTATGGACGATCTGCGCAGCGCGAACGTCGATTTCCTGACCATCGGGCAGTATTTGCAACCGACGCCACGGCACATCGCGGTCGACCGGTTCGTGACCCCGGACGAATTCGCAATTTACGAAAAAGCGGCGCGCGGCCGGGGATTCCTGATGGTGTCGGCAACGCCGATGACGCGCTCGTCCTATCACGCCGGGCGCGACTTCGAGCAACTGCGGGCCACCCGCGACGGCGGGTAAGCCATGCCGACCCACGCCGAAAAGAAGGCACTGCCGTACTCGTGCGCGCAGATGTTCGATTTGGTGGCCGACGTGGACCGCTATCCCGATTTTCTGCCCTGGGTCGTCGCGGCGCGGGTATTCGGACAAGAGGGCAATGTCATCCAAGCCGAACTCGTCGTCGGGTTCAAGATGTTCCGGGAGAAGTTCACTTCGACAGTAACGCTGGCCCCTCCCGGGCGGCTCGACGTCGAATATACTCGCGGGCCCTTCAAGTATCTCAACAATCACTGGCTGTTCGAGGACGACGGCGCGGGCGGTTGCGTGATCGACTTCTACATCGATTTCGAATTTCACTCGCGGCTGATGCAGCGCCTGATTGGCACCGTGTTCAACGAGGCGGCTCAGCGCATGGTGCGCGCCTTCGAAATCCGCGCCCACGCCATCTACGGCGAGCCGGTCGTGGGACGAAATGCCGTCGAACCGCCACCCGCGGGCGAACCCGAGGGGGCGTGATGCGCCTCACGCCGCGCGATCCCGGTACGGCGCCATGAATCAGGGAACGCCGCCGCCATGACGAGTCCGCTAGTCACGGCGCTTGCCGCCATGACCGTCGCCTGCCCGGACCCGACCCACTTTGCCGAATTTCTGGTCGATGTGTGGGACTGGGAGATTCTGGTGAAATCGCCGCTCTCGGCCGATGTCGAGCGCCTGTGGGGCATCGATGCGGGCACTGCGGGGACTGAGTTCTTCATCGTCCGGTCGGCCGGCGCCAACCGCGGCATGGTCCGTATCGTCGCCGGCGAAGAACGTTCGCGCACACACCCCCGCGCCGCCCGATGGGGCGGATTCGAGATCGTCGTTGCGGACGGAATCGAGGGCATTCACGAAGCCATGACCGCGCACCCCGACGCAGCCCCGTTCGGCCCCGTCTTCGAATACGATTTCACAAAAGAAGACAGCAACATTCACCAGGCGTTCTCGAGCCGTTTGCCGGGCGGAACTCACGTCACTCTGACGATGGCGGTGACTCAACCCAAGTACCGGCCCTTCCATAGCGCCAACGCCCGCGTCGGGCATATTTTCGAAGTGCCGGTGACGACGCCCGACTATCGCCGCTGCCGCGCGTTCTACGAAAACACCCTCGGGATGACGCCCACGCTTGAATCCAGTTCGACCGACGGGCCGATGCACCGGGCGTGGGGCGTGCCGGCGGGTTCCATGTACTGGCTCGATATTCTCAAGGGTGACGCGCCGGATGAGGGTCTCGGCTCGGTCGAGATTCACGGATGCGGCGGCGAATTCATCGACCCCGACCCGGCGAGGCTTAGGCGCTTCGACGGGGGCGCCTGTCTTGCGACCCTTACCGCAGCGGATATCGATGCGGTGCATCGCGTGGTTCAGGACTGCGCCGAGGCAACCGTGCTATCGGATCCGCGCAGCGTCGCGGCCGCCCCATACAACGGGTCGCGCGCGTTCTGTTTTTCTGGTCCCGACGGTGAGCGAATCGAAATCTGCGAAGCGATGTGGGGGTAGGGGGCGGCGCGCGTCGAACCCTCAAGCGATCCGGTTAATGGCCGCTGCCGGCGTTCGGAAGATCGACCTGCAGATTGACCGTGAGTGCAAGGCGGACCACGTCCGAGCGCTTTGACGTGCGGGTTTTGGCCAAAATCGACTTCACCTGTGTCCGAACGGTTTCGGCAGTGACGTTGCGCATGTCGGCGATGGTCTGGGTTTCGCACCCCTCGACCAGCAGCCGGCACACCCTCATCTCGGCGCCGGTAAGGCCGTACAGTTTTTCCATGCCCGCCGTCGAGATCACCGAGCGGTTTTCGGGATCTATTGCTATGACCATGGTGCCGCGCAACCCGTCTTCGACACCGGAACGGCTGGCCATCAGGGGCGCGACGTTGAGCAGCAAGGCATCCTTCGCCGAGCGGCGCTGGGTCGTCAGCAAAGTCCCGGCGCTGATTCCGTCAGCCCGCGCCCTACCTTGGCCGCGCCAGATGACGGCGCGCTCGGGTTCTACTGGTCCGGCGCGGCGGCGGCGCATCGAGGTGTGCGAAGTGGCGTCGGGCAGGACCAGACAGGTCTGTCGAATAATGGGGACCTGACGCGCGCCCCTAGATTTCCCCACACGCCTCGATCAGCGTGCGGCCGAAAAGTTCCCGGCTTTCGAATTTTGCGTGCAGGTCCGCCAGGTCTTCCAGCGGTGCCACGATTTCGATCGGAATGCGCCAGGTGCCGTTGACGAGATTGCCGAACAGCTCGGGCTCTTCGGTGCCCTTCGTGACCGCCTGGTGGTAGTACTGAATGAACCCGGTGACGCTAAACGATTTGGTCACGATCGCCGTGATATTCACCTCGGGCGCGGGGCCGCCCATCTGGCCGAGGTAGATGACGTTGCCCAAGGGCGCGACCGCTTCGTAGTTGCGGGCCGCATCCGGCCCCTGCACGCCGTCGACGATGAGATCGGCGCCGCCGCCCTCCGTCAAACGCAGAACCTCGTCCGCCCAGTTGACTTCGCGGTAGTTGATAAGCGCGTCGGCGCCGAACTGCGCCGCATACTCTGCGCGGGGCTCACTCGAGACGAGGCCATACACGGTGGAGCCCGCCGATTTCGCGATCTGGGTTGTGAGCGCCCCGACCGCACCGGCCGCCGAATGGATCACCACCGTCTGCCCCGGCTTGACCCGGCCGGCGGAATGCACGAGGTGCCAGGCCGTCGGCGCACAGGTCGCAAAACACGCCGCCAGTTGCCAGTTGATATCGTCCGGCACTTCGCGCAACCGCGCCGCCGTGTAGAGCGCATATTCGGCATTGCCACCCCATTCGCCCACCGCCGACACGCGCTTGGCCATCCAGGCCTCATCGACGCCCTCGCCGAGGGCATCCACGCGGCCCGCGTATTCGTAACCGGGCGTGTAGGGAAATTCCGGCGCGTTCCATTTGACGCGCGCGGCGCGGCTGTGGGTGTCGAGCGGGTTGAGGGCCGCGTAGGCGACCCGGATCCGCACCTGGCCGGGTCCCGGTTCGGGTACGGGAATATCCACAAGTTGCAACACCTCGGGGCCGCCGGGTGTATCTGCGCGGATCGCTCTCATGACTTATCTCCTCCGTTTCCTTCCCCCGACACGATACAACTTCTACATTTCTCCACCGACACGAATGACGACGCGGCCCATCAGGTCGCGCCGCTCGAAGCGCGCGTGGGTTTCGGGCACGTCTTCCAGTTCGACGGTTTCAGAGACCGGAACTTTCCAGACGCCGGAACGCACCTTTTCGATCGCCTCGGCATTGTCGCGCACGCCTTCGTAAACGGCATCGAGAGCCGGCAGGTTAAAACCGCCGACAAAGATCGATTTCCCAATCAAGAGCCCTACCGGCACGTCGGCAGCCAGTGCGCCCGCGGTCGCTCCGATGTAGATGATTCTGCCGTTGGCGGCAATCGCCTCATAGTTCTTCGCCGCGCCGTCGCCCTGATTGCCATCGACGATCAGATCGGCGCCGCGGTCCGCGGTCAGGCGCAAGACTTCCTGGGCCCAGTCGTCGGCACGGTAATCGACCAGATGATCGGCGCCAAAGGGTTTCGCAAAGGCGGTCTTGTTCGGTCCGCCGACGAGGCCGATGACGTTCGCACCGGCGTCCTTGGCGACCTGGGTCAGCATAATCCCGACCGGCCCGGCGGCGGAATGAAAGACGCACCACTCGCCCGGCTCGACCCGTGCGGCGGTGCGAATGATATGAAAGGCGCTAAACGTCATGCCGCCGAAGACGGTCGCGGTCTTCCAGTCGAGTCCGTCGGGGATGGGGGCGAGGCGGTCCACCGGCACGATCGAATAATCGGCGTTGCCGCCGAACGAATTGCGGGCGATCGCGCGGCTGCCGACCAACGATGAATCTCCTCCCGGACCCACTGCCTCGACGATGCCGCTATGTTCGAGCCCGGGCGTGAACGGCCACGGCAGGTCGAGCCAGGGAAGCGCCCCGCGCCGGCCGAACACGTCCATCGGGTTGAAGCTGCAGAACGCGACCCGCAAAAGGACTTCGCCCGGACCCGGTTCGGGTACCGCAATCCGGCTTAAGGTCAGGACTTCCGGCCCGCCGGGGGCTTCGGCGCGGACCACGCGCATGTCGTCGTTCGGCATCGTTTTCTCCGCGCATTGGGTCACGAATCGAGTTGCTGAAGTATCAGGTCGAGCGCGTCGGCGACGGTGGCCGCGCGCACCGCAGACCGCCCGAGATCGCCGTAGCGGCGTTCGAGATGAAGAGTCTCTTTACCCGTGGCCGCGCACGCCAGATGAACAAGGCCGACCGGCTTTGATTCGGTGCCCCCACCCGGTCCGGCAATGCCGGTGCAGGAGACGCACACATCGGCGCGTGACCGCGCGAGCCCGCCCTCGGCCATCGCCCGTGACACGGATTCGCTGACGGCGCCATGAGCGATAAGCAGGGCTTCGGACACGCCCAGCATCGCGGTCTTGGCTTCGTTGGCGTAAGTGACGAAGCCGCAATCGAGGGCGCTCGAGGCGCCGGGTATCTCGGTCAGGCACGCCGCGACCAGGCCGCCGGTGCAGGATTCTGCCGTCGCCACGCAGACGCCGCGCGCGTGGCAGGCTTCAACCGCCGTCTGCGCTCTCGCCGTTAGCTCAGGCGAAAACATTGATACCTCCGGTGAGAAGAACCAGAGCATACAGCAGCAACGCGCCGTAAACCGCCGCCGCGATATCGTCCAGCATGATGCCGATACCGCCATGCATGTTGCGGTCGATCCAGCCCGCGGGCCAGGGTTTGCGGATGTCGAAAGCACGAAACAGGATGAATCCGGCGATGTAATAGCCGATCTCGGGCGGGGCAAAAGCGAGCACCAGCCACTGGCCCGCGACCTCGTCGACGACGACCGGCCCCGGATCGAAGTCGTCGCATCGTTTGACGAACCAGCCTGCCGACCAGACGCCGACGGCAAAGACAACCGCCGCCGCGCCGAGCAACGCCCAGGGCCCGGCATAGAATTGGATCGCCCACGCGAACGGCAATGCCGCCAGCGAGCCCCACGTGCCGGGTGCAATCGGCAGCAGACCGGCTCCGAACCAGGTCGAGATCAGGCACGCCGGATGCGCCAGCGGAATGTCCTGCGGCAAGGGCGTCAGTAGGCGCCTCCCCATGCTATGCCCCCGCCGGCAACCGGATGGTGGCGACGGCTTGCGCCGCAATTCCTTCGCCGCGGCCGGTAACGCCGACGCCTTCGGTAGTGGTCGCCTTGATGCTGACGCGGGACGATTCGAGTTCCAGCATCTCCGCCACCCGTTCCGTCATGGCGGCACGGTGCGGGCCGATCTTGGGGTCCTCGCAGATGATCGTCAGATCGACGTGGACGACGCTACCGCCGCGCGCCGCAATCCGGGACAACGCATGGGTCACGAACTCGGCCGAGGCGGCATCTTTCCAGCGCGGGTCAAGGGGCGGGAAATGCGCGCCGATGTCGCCCTCGCCTGCGGCCCCCAGAAGCGCATCGGTCAAAGCATGAAGCGCCACATCGGCGTCGGAATGACCGGCGAGGCCGCGGCCGTGCGCAATCGCGACGCCGCACAGCATGACATGATCGCCGGGCCCGAATCGGTGCAGGTCGAAACCGGTGCCGACCCGGGTCTCGCCACCGGCGAGAACTTCCGCGCGTACCAGGTCGTCCGGTCCGGTGATCTTGAGATTGGATTCCTCGCCCTCGACCATGGCCACTTCCAGCCCCGCCGCCTCGGCGATGGCGGCGTCGTCGGTGAGCGCCCGCCCGGCAGCGTCACGGTGGGCGGCAAGAATGGCTTGGTAGTGAAACCCCTGCGGCGTCTGGGCACGGAAAAGCCCGGTTCGGTCCACCGTCGCCGCAACGCGCCGGCCGTCGCCGGACTTCAGCGTATCGGTTACCGCGAGGGCCGGGATCGCGCCCGCAGTCTGGTCGAGGGCGGCGGCGACCCGGGCGATCAACCCGGCGGACGGGTAGGGCCGCGCGGCATCGTGGATCAACACCTGCGACGGCGGATCGTCTTGAAGGCTCTCGAGGCCAAGGCGCACCGAATCCTGACGGCTCGGCCCGCCGGTCACAGGCGTCATCAATTCGAGGCCGGCCATGGCGCCGTCGTAGCGCCCGCGCTCGTCCGCCGCGATCACCACCCGGACCGCATCGACCGCCCGGTGACGGAGAAACGCCGCCACGCTATGGCGCAGGAGCGGGGCGCCCGCCAGCACGGCATATTGCTTGGGCGCGCCGAAACGGGTGGCCGCGCCCGCCGCCACAATCAACGCCGCAACCTTCATGGCAACGCCGCAACCTTCATGGCAACGCCGCGATCTTCATGGCAGTGCCGCTTTCCTCATGACACAGGGGTTCCTTCGCCGCGGGCGGGGCGCGCAAGGCCGGCCGGACATGGTTCCTCGCTTCATGAAACGGGTCATAGCATGTCTGAAGCCGCGGTGGGGACGGGGCGGGCCGTTGCCGTCGCGCTCTTGAAGCCGGACGGGTTCGCCCATAGTATGCCCAAAATTTCAGCACGACGGATTTTTGGCTAGAAAATGAACATATCTGTAGGCCGGCTCACCCTGCCGGGCCAGGTCCTGTTGGCGCCCATGTCCGGCATTACCGACCGGCCGTTTCGCGGCCTGGTGCAGTCCTTCGGTCCGGCGCTGGTGTTTTCCGAAATGATCGCCAGCCGCGAAATGGTTACGCGCTCGCACCGTACCCGGCGCCGCGCCGACCGCGGGACCGGGCGCGCCCCGGTTGCGGTCCAGTTGGCCGGCCGCGATCCCACGCTGATGGCCGAGGCCGCGAAACAGTGCGAGGACGAGGGCGCGCCGCTGATCGACATCAACATGGGCTGCCCGGTCAAGAAAGTGGTGGGCAGCGCCGCCGGTTCGGCACTGCTGCGCGACCTTGGCCTGGCGCGGCAAATCATCGAAGCAACGGTCGCCGCGGTGACGGTGCCGGTTACGCTCAAAATGCGCACCGGCTGGGACGATGCCAGCCGCAACGCTCCCGAACTTGCGCGCATCGCCGAAGACTGCGGCGTGCAGATGTTGACGGTCCACGGCCGCACCCGTTGCCAGTTCTATCAAGGCCGTGCCGACTGGCACTTCATCCGGCGCGTCAAGGAGGCGGTTCGGATCGCGGTGATTGCAAACGGTGACATCGATTCGGGCGCGGCGGCGGCACAGTGTCTTGAACAGTCCGGCGCCGACGGCGTCATGGTCGGGCGCGCGGTGCGGGGCCGGCCGTGGCTGGTCCAGACGATCGAACGGTTCCTGAGTGATGGCGCCGCGGCGACGGCATCCACGGTGCCCACCGCGCCGAACGGCCGCGACCTCGGGGCGCTGGTCGCGCGCCACTACGAATCGATGCTCTCGCACTACGGCGTGTCGATCGGCGTCCGGGTCGCGCGCAAGCATCTCGCGTGGTACGCGGGCGAGGGCGCACGGGCACGCGGATTCATCAACGCCATCAACCGCAGCGACGATCCGGGCGCGGTCCAGCGCCTGATCACCGGTTTCTTCGCGGAACCCGCCGCAGCGGCGGCCTGAATGGTCGCCGAGGTTTCGCACGCCGAATTGGCGCCGGCGCCCGAAGCGGTACTGGACGCGCTGCCGGATCCGGTGCTGGTGGTCGACGCCGGCGGGATCGTCCGCTACGCCAACCCGGCGGCCGAACAGTTCTTCGACACCGGCGCGGCGGTGCTGTCGGGTACGGAACTCGACGAGATCATTGCCGCCGACAGCCCGTTGATGGCGCTGGTGCGGCAGGTTCGCGATTCCGGCATCGCGGTTCACGAATATGGGGCCGAACTCGGCACCGCACGGACCGGTGTACGGTCCCTCAATATTCAGGTCGCGCCGCTCGGACCTGTGCCGGGCCGGGTGGTGGTGACGTTCCAGGAATTCACCATCGCTGCAAAACTGGATCACCGGCTGAGCCACCGCGCCGCGGCGCGGTCCGTCACCGGCATGGCGGCGATGCTGGCCCACGAGGTCAAGAATCCGCTATCCGGCATCCGTGGCGCGGCGCAGTTGCTGGAACAAAACGCCCTTGGCGAGGACCGCGAACTGACCCGCTTGATCCGCGACGAAGCCGACCGCATCGTCGGCCTCGTCGACCGGATGGAACTGTTTTCAGACCAGCGCCCGATCGAACGCGCGCCGGTCAACATCCACGAAGTCCTCGAACATGTGCGGCGCATCGCCCAAGCCGGTTTTGCGAGGCGGCTGGCGTTTCGCGAAACCTACGATCCGTCCCTGCCACCGGTCTTCGGAAACCGCGACCAGTTGGTACAGGCGTTCCTGAACCTCGCCAAGAATGCGGCCGAAGCGGCATCCGAATCGGGCGGCGAGATCGTCTTCGGCACCGCATACCGCCACGGACTGCGCCTGGCGCTTCCGGGCAGCGGCGGCAACCGGCTACATCTTCCGCTTGAAGTGACGGTGTGGGACAATGGCGCCGGCGTGCCTGAAGAAATCCTGCCGCACCTGTTCGAAGCTTTCGTGACGACAAAATCAAATGGAACCGGGCTCGGCCTGTCACTGGTGGCCAAGATTATCGGCGACCATGGCGGCGTGATTGAGTGCGAATCGGCGCGGCGGCGAACCGTTTTCCGGGTGCGGCTTCCGATCCTACCTGAGCCAGGGGACGGCCACCCATGAGCGGTGAGAACATTCTCATTGTCGATGACGATGCGGCGATCCGAAAGGTTCTGGGCCAAGCCCTGAGCCGGGCCGGCTATGCCGTCCAGACCACCAGCCATGCCGCCACCTTGTGGCGCTGGGTCGAGGCCGGAGAGGGCGATCTCGTCATCACCGATGTGGTGATGCCCGACGAAGACGGACTGGAGCTGTTGCCGCGCATTCGCAAGAAACGGCCCGATTTGCCGGTGATCGTCATGAGTGCCCGCAATACCTTGATGACGGCCCTGCGCGCCGCCGAACGCGGAGCCTATGATTATCTCGCAAAACCATTCGATATCAATCAATTACATGTCGTTATTAAGAGAGCACTTCGGTCAAAAGGCGCATTCGCCCCGGCCCCCGGCGAGGCCGCGGCGCCTGACGAGAGCCTGCCCATCATTGGCCGTTCGCCAGCCATGCAGGAAACCTACCGTCTGATCGCGCGCCTGGTGACTACTGACCTCAGCGTCCTGATCACCGGCGAATCCGGCACCGGCAAGGAACTGGTGGCGCGCGTCCTTCATGACCACGGCAGCCGCCGCCACGGCAACTTTGTCGCCATCAACATGGCGGCGATCCCCAAGGAACTGATCGAAAGCGAATTGTTCGGGCATGAGAAGGGTGCCTTTACCGGCGCCACGACCCGCCAGGCCGGGCGCTTCGAGCAGGCCGATCACGGCACCTTGTTGCTCGACGAGATCGGCGACATGCCGTTCGAGGCCCAAACGCGCCTGCTTCGGGTCCTCCAGGAGGGCGAATACACCAGCGTCGGCGGCCGCCGCCCGATCCGCACCGACGTCCGCATCATTGCCGCCACCAACCACAACCTGCGCCGGCTGGTGGAGCAGGGGCTGTTCCGGGAAGACCTGTACTACCGGCTCAACGTGGTGCCGCTGCGCCTGCCGGCCTTGCGGGAACGGACCGCCGACATTCCCGACCT
>CAZTAK010000042.1:0-26506 GCA_964611585.1 uncultured Alphaproteobacteria bacterium | reverse complement strand
AGATGCTATTCTCTAACTCAGCAACTGGATCCGATTAAGGGGGGCAGGTCACGGCAGTACCAGCACGGCAATCGCGAATCGGGGGAAAAATTGTTTCATGCCAAGAGCCCCGCCCAACCGACTAACTCTCTTTCAGGTGAATTATCCCAAAACGGCACAATCCATCATACCTCATATATGCCGTTTGGACCCCGGCATAAGTGCGTCATCCTGCCGCATTGCAGGGCGTTAAGCCCTTGAATTCTGCCGGTTCCGGCGTCCTCAAAGGGTTGGATCACTATATTTAGTGCCTCAAGTCATTCGGGGAACCATACTTGGTAATTCCACCTTCGGTTACTTGGCGCGTCGAGTATTGCGGCTTCACCTCGCCGGTGCCGTCCGGGCGGCTACCGCCGCTGCCGAATCTCAATTGGGGCGGAATTCAAGGCGGGGCAAGGCTCTGAGGGCCTCGCGCTGCCAGAGTCGAACGGCATCAGGCAGCCGGCTCACAGTAATCTCAACAGCGATTCCGCCAAAAACAAAGTTAATTTCAAAAAAAACAAAATAATAATCGGTATTGTGAAAGTCTTTCTCGTTGTATACTTTACTCGTTGAAATACTACGCTAGAAATTATGTCCGACATGCTTTTTGCATAAAAGGAACAGTCCCGAGTCTATTACGTGAAATCTTTAATTCGTGTTGACAATGGGAAATCCGAACGCATACGATCCTGCCGCTGCCTAGTAGCGGCTCATGGGGTGAGGGTCCGGATCAGTCCGGATACGCCCCTCTCGCTGGTGGACGTCACCAAGGGGGAATAAATGCCTGATTGGCTAGAGAGAGTAAAAGGTTGGGTCAATCGGATCACAGAGTTGGGCTTGGGGCTTGTCGCCCTCGGCATCATTCTCCAGATCCTGTTTGGCACCCCGGTTCAGTTCGTCACGGGCGACATTATCGGCAATTTGACTGATCTAATCGGATCGTTGGGTAACAACGGCCTGGTTGGGTTGATTGCGTTGGCGATCATTCTTTGGCTGTTCCAGAAACGGAACCCCGGCTAGAGAGCTCGTAGAATCGGTTCTAAAGATCGAGCCCGGATCCGCGTGCCGCGGAACCGGGCTCGATTTATTTGAGGCACCGCCGATGGGCAAGGCCCGCACCGGCCCGGCGCAGCGGCGTCCGCGCAAGGTGTCGCGGCGCTATCTCGAGAACGCGGCGCTATTTTACCTTGGCCGTTACGACGCCCCGGCCCGGCACCTGAACCTTATTCTGGAACGCAAGGTCGCGCGCTCTGTCCGCGCCCATGGGACCGACCCGGCCGAGGGCCGCGCGTGGGCTGCGGAAGTTGTCGAAAAACTGATATCGGAGGGCTGGCTCGATGACGCCCGCTATGCCCGCAACCGCGCCCGCCGGTTGTTCAATTCCGGCAAGTCGCAACGCGCCATCGCCGCTGACCTCGCCGGACGAGGGGTCGGCCGGGCCGAGGTCGAGGGCGCACTCAAATCGCTGGACACAGGAACCGATCCCGACCGCGAGGCCGTCTGGCGGCTTGCCCGCCGCCGCAAGCTCGGGCCTTTCCGGACGACACAGCGCGCCGAGACGCGCGAACGCGACCTCGGCGTCCTGGCGCGCGCCGGATTCAGCTATGCCCTCGCCCGCACAGTGATCGACGCCGATGAATCGGAGCCGCCCTGAACCTGCATCCCGCGCGCGAAGTGAGCGCCCGATTCACAACCGGGAAGCCCCGCGGGGAGACCGCGCAGAACCGACGTGGCGCTTGCCCTTCCCGGTACAGGCGTTAAAGTCACGGTGGGACAACGATGGCCCTTCAAGGGAGGAGAACTAATGAGAATATCCAAGACAAGGGGATGGCCCGCCGCGATTTCCGCGTCGGCCCGGCATTTGGTCGGGGCGGCCGCTGCGGCAGCCATACTTGTACCAGCGCTGATTCTATCCGGACCGGCGTCGAGCGCAGAATTGAAAGTTGGCATGCGCGATTTTGCGGCCGGGCGGGGCAACCCCTACCAGGGCTGTGTGTGTTCACCGGCGATTTTCGTTTGGTCTGCAATATATGAGCAACTGGCTCGCGTTGACAGGGCTGGCCGGGCGATTCCCGTACTGGCCGAAAGCTGGGAGGCGACGGGCGCAGACAAAACGGTCTGGCGGATCAAGCTGCGGCCCGGCATCAAGTTCTCGAACGGCGAACCCCTGAACGCCCAGGCCGTCAAGGCGACCTATGATTTCCTGGCGACGGATGAGGGCAAGACGTACTCGCAGTCGAGAACGCTCGGCGTCTTCATCGCCGAGACCAGAGTGGTCGACGAGCTCACCGTCGAGGTGGTAACGCCCAAGCCCCAGCCGGTATTTTTGAAGCTGGCAACGACCCAGTCGATCATTCCACCGAAGGCTTTTGCCGACGTCGGCATCGAGGGCTTCACCAACAACCCGATCGGCACCGGCCCGTATCTCGTGAAGTTCGAGGGCGAGAACGCGACCGGCACGCCGTATTTAGGCTCTTGGCAAAAACGCGCCGACGTGGACAGCATCAAGTTTTTTGTACTGCCCGAAGCACCGGCTCGCACCCAGGCGCTGATCTCCGAACAGATCGACATCAACGTGCAGCTTGGCCCGGACGAGTTTGAAATGGTCAAGGGTGCAGGCATGGACCTTTTCGCCGCCCCTTCGACGCGAACGATGGGCCTTTCATTCATCTCCACCCGCAGCGGTGAACCGGTGACGGGGCCGCTCGGCGACAAACGGGTACGCCAGGCTCTCAACTATGCCGTCGACAAGCAGGCGATCATCGACAATATCTTCGGTGGTGTCGGAAAACCTGCCAGTCAGGCGGCCGTGCCGAACGCCTTCGGCTACAACTCCGACATCGAACCCTATCCGTACGATCCCGACAAGGCGAGAGCCTTGTTAGCCGAGGCTGGGTACGGGGACGGTTTTGAGTTTGAGGCGCGTGGCATCGTGGGCGATGCGAACTTCCGGTTCTCCTACGAGGCCGCAATTCAAGACCTCAATAAGATTGGAATCAAAGCGACGCTGATCGCGCAGACGTTTGGCGGTACCGACGGTTGGCTCGAGCACTGGATCAAGGGCGACTGGCCGTACCAAGCCTTCGGGTTCGGAAACGATCTGGTCGGCCATTTGGATGGGGCGTTGTCGTTTGCGCGCCACATATCGTGCACGAAGCCAGCGCCGTATTATTGCAACCCGGACGAGATGCCGCTGCTCGAAAAGATCTACGTCGAGTTCGACGACGACAAGCGCGAGGCGATGGTGCGCGAGGCCCTCAGGGCCAATGCCGAAAACGCACCTATCCTGTTCCTGGTCGAGTTCGAGGAGACCATGGGCTTCAACAAGAAGATCACCAACTTCGAGCACATCAACATGTGGATCCCGTACAGCGAGCTGACGGTTTCCAACTAGGTTGATACGCGCCGCATCGACGCATTCAGGCCCTGTCCTTCAAAGGACAGGGCCTTTTTTTGACCGCAGCCGGAGCCATCAGTGGCCGGGTTACGTGCACCGCCTGACGCCATAAAACCGGGAAGCCCCGCGGGGAGACCGCGCAGAACCGACGTGGCGCTTGCCCTTCCCGGTACAGGCGTTAAAGTCACGGTGGGACAACGATGGCCCTTCAAGGGAGGAGAACTAATGAGAATATCCAAGACAAGGGGATGGCCCGCCGCGATTTCCGCGTCGGCCCGGCATTTGGTCGGGGCGGCCGCTGCGGCAGCCATACTTGTACCAGCGCTGATTCTATCCGGACCGGCGTCGAGCGCAGAATTGAAAGTTGGCATGCGCGAGTTTCCGGCCGGACGCGGCAACCCCTATCAGGGCTGCGTGTGTTCGCCGGCGATCTTCGTCTGGTCGTCAACGTACCAACAGTTGGCGCAAGTCGGGCGTGACGGCCGCGCGTTCCCGGTGCTCGCAGAAAGCTGGGAAGCTGTGGACGACACCACCTGGCACTTCAAGTTACGCCCGGGCATCAAATTCTCGAACGGCGAGCCGCTGAACGCCCAGGCCGTCAAAGCGACCTATGATTTCCTGGCGACCGATGAGGGCAAGACTTTTTCACAATCTCGGACCCTCGGCGTCTTTATCGCTGAAACCAATGTGATCGACGACCTGACGGTTGAGGTCAAGACGCCGACGGCGCAGCCGGTCTTTGCGAAACTGTCGACGACACAATCGATCATCCCGCCGCAGGCATTCGCCGACGTCGGCATCGAAGGCTTCACCAACAACCCGATCGGCACCGGACCCTACATCGTCAAGTTCGAAGGCGAAAACGCGACCGGCACGCCGTTTGCGGGCTCGTGGGTGAAGCGGGCCGATGTGGACTTGATTCAGTTCATCGTGTTGCCCGAAGCGCCGGCGCGCAGTCAGGCTCTGGTTTCCGAGCAGATCGACGTCAACGTTCAGCTCGGGCCGGACGAGTTCGATCAGATCAGAGGCGCAGGCATGAAGGTGTTTGCCGCACCGTCGACCCGGACCATGGGTCTTTCGCTGATCACCACCCGCAGCGGTGAACCGGTGACGGGGCCGCTGGCCGACAAACGTGTCCGCCAGGCGCTCAACTACGCGGTCAACAAACAGGCGGTCATCGATGCCATTTTCGGCGGCATCGGCAACCCGGCCAGCCAGGCCGCGGTGCCGACAGCGTTCGGTTACAACTCCGACATCAAGCCCTATCCGTACGACCCCGACAAGGCGAGAGCCTTGTTGGCCGAAGCCGGGTACGGCGACGGGTTCGACCTCGAGTTCCGGGCGATCGTCACCAGCACCGATTTCCGGTTTGCCTACGAGGCGGCGGTGCAGGATCTCAACAGGATCGGCATTAATGCCACACTGATAGCCCAGCAATTCGCGGGCGGCGACGGCTGGCTCGAACACTGGATCAAGGGCGACTGGCCCTATGAAGGATTCGGATTCGGCAACGACCTGACCGGCCACCTCGACGCCGGGTTGTCGTTCGCGCGTCACGTTTCGTGCACGAAACCGGCGCCGTACTATTGCAATCCCGATGAGATGGCACTGATCGAACAGGCGTATGTCGAGTTCGACGTCAACAAGCGCGAGCAGATGCTGCGCGAGGCCCTCAAGATCAACGCCGAGAACGCGCCGATCATCTACCTGATCGAGTTCGAGGAGGCGATGGGCTACAATCCGAAGATTACGAACTTCGAAAACGTAAATCTCTGGGTCGCGTACAACGAGCTTAAGATTTCGATGTAGGCACGCGCCGCATCGACGCATTCGGGCCCTGTCCTTTCAAGGACAGGGCCTTTTTTTGACCGCAGCCGGAACGACGAGTGGCCGGTTTACGTGCGCCGCCTGACGCCATAAAACAGCCGCCAGGGAGACAGGTACCGTGGGTCAGCCGTTCGTCCAGATCGACGCCTTTACCGATACGCCCTTCGGCGGCAATCCGGCGGCGGTGTACCTGCTGGAGACCGCCGCCGATGAAGCCTGGATGCAGGCGGTGGCGCGGGAAATGAATCTGTCCGAGACCGCGTTTCTTGAACGCCGCAGCGACGGCTGGGACTTGCGCTGGTTCACGCCCACCTATGAAGTCGATCTGTGCGGGCATGCGACGCTCGCCAGCGCGCATTATCTGTGGGAGAGCGGCAACTTCGGAGGCGATGAAATCGCGCGTTTCCATACCCGCAGCGGGCTGCTGACCGCGGTTCGTGACGGAGACTGGATCGTGCTCGACTTCCCGGCCCTCGACGCGGCGCCGGCAGCGATCCCGGACGGTTTTGAATCGGCGCTCGGCGTTCCGGTGAGCGCGTTCCTGAAGAGCGATTACGATGTGCTGGCGGAGATCGGGTCGGAGGACGCCGTGCGGGCGCTCGATCCCGATCTAGCGGCGCTCAAGAGCATCGATACCCGCGGTATCATCGTCACCGCCCGCGGCGCCGGCGAATTCGATTTCGTATCGCGATTTTTCGCCCCGCGCGCCGGGGTCGACGAAGACCCGGTCACGGGGTCGGCCCACAGCGTGCTCGCGCCCTATTGGGCGGCGAAACTCGGCAAGACCCGGATGCTCGCGTTTCAGGCCTCGCGCCGCGGCGGTGTGGTGCGGGTCGAATCCACGGGCGGGCGCGTGCACATTGGGGGCCAGGCGGCGACGGTGCTGAAGGGCACGCTTTGCCGCGGCCCCGCTGGCTAAAGGGAGTACCCGATGACCGAATCCTACCCCCGCGACCTCAGAGGCTACGGGCAAAATCCACCGGACCCGCAGTGGCCCGGCGGGGCGCGCCTGGCGCTCAGTTTCGTCCTCAACTACGAGGAAGGCGGCGAGCGCAACGTGCTCGACGGCGACCCCGAATCGGAGACCTATCTCGCCGAAATGTGGGGGCTGCCGGCCTATGCCGGACGGCGCAACCTGTTCGTCGAGGACATGTTCGAATACGGCAGCCGTACTGGCTTCTGGCGCCTGATGCGGCTGTTTGAAGTACGCAGAATTCCGTTTACGTCCTGGGCGGTGGGAATCGCACTCAAGCGCAATCCGGAAGCCGCCCTTGCCATGGCCGAAGCCGGCCACGAGGTGGCGAGCCATTCGTGGCGCTGGATCGATTACGACGGCATGCCCGAGGACGAAGAGCGCGAACACATCCGCCTCACCATCGAGACTATCCGCGAGCTCACCGGCACCCGGCCCTACGGGTGGTACACGGGGCGCTACAGCGAAAACACCGGGCGCCTGTTGGTAGAGGAAGGCGGGATTCGCTACTGGTCGGATTTCTACAACGACGAACTACCCTATTGGAAAGAGGTCGCCGGCACGCAAATGCTGATCGTGCCCTATTCGCTCGACGCCAACGACTTCAAGTTTGCGCTGACGCCGGGTTGGATGTCGGGAGAGGATTTTTTCGCCTATCTCAAGAATGCCTTCGACTTTCTTTATCGCGAAGGCGAGACCCAACCCAAGATGATGACCGTGGGCCTCCATTGCCGGTTGTCGGGAAAGCCGGCACGCGCCGACGCCGTCGCCCGCTTCATGGATCATGTGCTCGCGCACGGCGATGTCTGGATTGCGCGGCGCGGGGAAATCGCGGATCACTGGAAGCAGCACCACCCGGCACCATGACTTCGCGCGCAGAGGCGGTCCTAGCCGGAACCAGCGAACACTCGCGGCAACGCGAACCGGCACCCTGACGGCGCGTGCAGGCCGCCTCAGCCGGTCCGGGGGAAACGCCCGATGACCGGGTATTTGGGATCGGTAAAGCCGGGCGTCGACAGGTGCCCGGCGGCAACCAGCGGATCGGTGAAGGCTTCGTCGTCCGCGGTCCATTCGCAGTCGAGCGCACCGAGGTAGTCCTCCCACTGTTCGAGGGTGCGCGGGCCGGCAATGACCGACGTCACCGCCTCGTTGTTGAGGACCCAGGCGACGGCGTACTGCGATCCTGTGAACCCGCGCGCCTGGGCACGGGCCACGAATTTTTCCGCGATCGCCAGCGATTCGGGCCGCCATTCCGCCTCCATCAAGCGCACGTCATTGCGCCCGGCGCGGGTTCCGGGCGTGGGAGCGCCGCCGGCCCCGTATTTGCCGGTAAGGATGCCGCGGGCGAGCGGACTGTAAGGCGCCACGCCAATCCCGAAATGCGCGCACGCCGGCAGAATCTCCGTTTCGGGCAGGCGGTTTACCAGGCTGTAATTGGGCTGGCACACCACCGGCTTGACCAGCCCCATCGCCGCTGCCGTATGCACAACGTCGGCGATGCGCCAGGCGGGAAAATTGGAGATGCCGAAATAGTGTACGTACCCGCGGTCGATCAGGTCGGCCAGCGTATCGAGTGTTTCGTCGAGCGGCGTGTCGTAGTCGTCGATATGCAAATAGAGAATATCGAGGTAGTCCGTTCCCAGACGCTGCACTGAATCCTCGCACGCCTGCACCAGCCATTTGCGCCCGGCGCCGCGCCGGTTCGGCCCCTTGCCCATGGGATTGACGGCCTTGGTCGCCAGCACCCAATCGCTGCGGTCGCGCGCGATCAGTCTTCCGACCATCGTTTCCGAGGCGCCGGCGTTATAGACGTCGGCGGTGTCGATGAAATTGACGCCGGCGGCGCGGGCGGATTCGAGGATCCGCTCGGCCTCGGCCGCGTCCGTCTGACCCCCGAACATCATCGTCCCGAGGCAGAGCGGAGAGACCCGCACGCCCGAATCGCCAAGCCGTCGATAGTCCATTCCTACCCGTCCCGTCGCGGTGAACGTTATCGCGCTCCCCCGTGGGCAGCGCGCCGGCACGAGTGTGAAGGCGTGGCCGCCTGTGTCAACGGTTGATCGCGGGAGCCGGTCGTGCCGCCGCCCGCCTTTAGCGGCGAGGCGCGCTGCACGCGATAGCGCCGAAATTTTAGAATCAACGCAAGGCCGTTTTCGTCAGCCGGAGTTCGCGGGTTCCGGTTCGGAAACGGATATGGGCCTGGGTTTGGATTCGGGCTCAGGTTCGGTTTCGACTGCAAGACCGGCGTGTTTCCATTCCGGAAACCCGTCTTCCAGCCGCCGCGCCCGATAGCCGTGGCCACGGAGCGCCGCCACCGCCTCGAACGCCCACACGCAATAGGGCCCGCGGCAGTAGGCGACGATTTCCTGTTCGCGCGGCAGTTCCGGCCACCGCACCTCGAGATCGCCCAGCGGGATATTGATGGCGCCCGGGAGGTGTCTGGCGGCGAATTCTTCCGGCGGCCGGACGTCGAGGACGACCGCCTGGCCGCGGTCCATGCGGGCCAAAAGCGCCGCCCGCGTCACCGGTTCGAGCGTATCCCGGCCCCGGTAGTAGCCGTCTACCACGCGCCTTGCCTCGGCGCTGTGGCGCACGGCGATCTGGCGCAGCGCACCCAGAAGATCGAGTACCGCCTCGTCGGCGAGCCGGTAGACCACCTGATGGCCGTTTTTTTCCGCCGCCACCAGACCGATGCGGCGCAGCCGCTGCAGGTGCTGGGAGGCATTGGCCACGGACAGGCCGCACAGTCCGGCGAGGGCCTCGACATGGCGTTCACGCTGGGCCAGCAGCTCCAACAGCTCGAGCCGGTGGCCGTGGCCCAGCGCTTTGGCGACGGCCCCAATCTGGGCAAACAGGTCTTTTTTCGCGCTCTTACTTGACATTCATTCGCATCGCTTATATTCAATAGATCAATTGAATTATTGCTGATTGATGGGTAGCCGTCAACATGAATTCCTCATCCCGACCCCACGCCACCTCTCTGCTGCTCTACTGCACCGCCCAGCGCACCTGCGGAGCACGCTCCTCTGGATGGAGGCCTGGCCGGGACCGGGTGGTCCGCTGCCCACATCGCCCAGGTTGCGGCCTTGGCCGGTTACAGCCGGGCCCATCCCCGCGATGACCGAATTCGTCCTCGCCAACGAAGCGCCGATCCGGCTCGGTTTTTTTGGCGCAATCCTTATCGCCGTCGCCCTGGCCGAATTCGCGATGCCGAGGCGGGCCCGCGCGTTTTCGCGTTGGCGGCGCTGGCCCAGCAACTTTGGCCTGATGATCGTCAACACGGTGGTATTGCGATTCGTGTTTCCGACCGCCGCCGTCGGCATGGCCGCCTTCGCCGCGGCGCACGGATGGGGCCTGCTGAACGTGGTGGCGCTGCCGGGAAGCGTCACGCTGGTGGCTTCCCTGCTGGCGCTCGACTTCATCATCTATTTTCAGCACGTGTTGTTTCATGCGGTGCCGGTTCTGTGGCGTCTCCACCGGATGCACCATACCGATCTCGACTTCGACGTGACGACCGGGACGCGCTTTCACCCGGTCGAGATATTGCTGTCGATGGTGATCAAGCTGGGCGCGATCGCGGCACTCGGCGCACCGGTGGTGGCGGTGATCGTGTTCGAGGTAGTCCTCAACGGGACCGCCATGTTCAACCACGGCAATTTCCGTATTCCGGTGGCATTCGACCGCGTGCTCAGGTGGTTTGTCGTCACCCCCGACATGCACCGGGTTCACCATTCGATCGTAGTGCGCGAGACCAACTCCAACTTCGGCTTCAACGTGCCGTGGTGGGACCGGCTTTTGGGAACCTACCGCTCGCAGCCCGAAGCGGGTCACGAGGCCATGACCATCGGCATCGAACAGTTCCGTGAGCCGCGCGACCTCGACCTGGACCGGCTTCTGGTGCAGCCTCTCCGTGGCGGGCCGGGTCCCTATGCCATCAACCGGCCTCAGGCCGGCCCATGATGGAGCGGCGAACCCTCATGCGCCTTGGCCTTGCGGTGGCGCTGGTTGCCGCGGTGGCGGCGGCGCTGGTTTTCCGGCCCGATCTCGATGCGGGCGCCCTCGAGACGGCGGTGCGGGGCGCCGGAATTTGGGCGCCGCTCGCGTTCGCGGCGCTCTATATTGCCGCCACCGTCCTGTTCCTTCCGGGAACGCTACTCGGGCTCGCGGGCGGGGCGCTGTTCGGCCCGGTCTGGGGCTCGATCATCACTCTGCTTTCCGCCACGGTAGGGGCGACGCTTGCGTTTCTCATTGCGCGCTATGTTGCGTCCGACTGGGTCGCCCGGCGCACCGGCGGCCGCCTCAAGCGCCTGATCGAAGGCGTCGAGGCCGAGGGTTGGCGCTTCGTCGCCTTCGTGCGGCTGGTGCCCCTGTTTCCCTTCAACCTGTTGAACTATGCATTGGGCCTCACCCGCGTCCGGCTGTGGCATTACGTGGTCGCGTCGCTGATCTGCATGGCGCCGGGCACCATTGCCTATACCTACCTCGGCTATGCCGGCCGCGAGGCGCTCGCCGGTAGCGAGGGCACGGTGCGTAACGGATTGCTCGCTCTCGGTCTGCTGGCGTTGGTGGCATTCCTGCCGTGGCTGGTCAGGCGCCTGCGCGGACCGAAGATGCTGACCGCCGGCGACCTGCGGGCACGCCTCGATGCCCGCGAGATCCTGACAGTGCTCGACGTCCGCGGACCGGATGAATTCGACGGTCCCGGCGGGCACGTCACGGGCGCGCTCAACATCCCCGTCGATGAGCTGGCCACGCGCACCGCGGAGCTTGAGTCCGGGCGCGCAGTCGCCATTGTCTGCAAGATCGAACGGCGCTCGATTCGGGCGGCGCAGATTCTCGCCGCGTCCGGGTTCTCCGATGTCGCGGTCATGCGAGGCGGCATGGACGAATGGAACCGCCTCTGGTACGCGACCGGTGCCGGTAGCGGCGCGCCGCAAAACGCCGCAACCGAACCCGCCTGATCCCCCAGAGACGGCCCCCGCCGGCAGCGGGCGCGGGGACCCGCCGCGGCCCGTTCCCTCACCGCGCCGGTTCCGGGTCGACATGCCGTTCCTCGAATACGGTTGGGGGTCGATGCACCTGGAGGACACGCTGCGAATCACCGCCGGCGGTTTCGAGCCGCTGACCAGCCTGCGCACGGGGTTGCGCGTTTTCGAAATGTGACAAAAAAAACCGCGCGGGCGGCCCGAGAGCCATCCCGCGCGGCATGAATTGGTCTCCGATTTATTGCTTCAGCGTGATCGTATCGAAGCTGAAGCGCTGGATCGTGTTGGTAAAGTTTTCGACCCGGCTCGATAACCCGGTCATATCCACAAGTTCAACAAAGAACAGGTTCGGAGCGTTCTCGTGACCGAGCGCCATGAGCTCTTGAATGAGCTTACGCCGCTTTTCAACGTCAAACTCGCCGAACGCCTGAGTGAGAAGCGCGGCCTCGTCATCGTCGCAGTGCGACGGGTCCGGTTTCTGGCAGCTCAGGTTGGGATAGGCATCGAACGGGATCGCGTTGTAGTTATGGCACGAGTTCTGGAAGATATCCGAGAACCCCATGCCCCCTTCGGGGCCCTTGGTCTTGGCGAACCAGAAATCGAGCCATTGCGCGAACTGAATGTTGGTGAGGTCCACGCGAATCCCGACCGCGTTCAGTTGCTGCGCCGCGAACTGGTAAATTTCGGCATCCGCCGGGAACGCGCCCGGCAGCACCATCGCTTCGGTATCGAACCCGTCCGCATAGCCCGCCTCGGCCAATAGCGCGCGCGCCTTCGCCGGGTCGTAGGGATAGGGTTCTACGTCCGGATTGTAGCCGAAGGTAAAGCGGGTCGCGCACTGGCCACCCGGTACGGTGATTCCGCCGAGCAATTCGTCGGCGATGGCCTGGCGGTTGATCGCATAATTCGCCGCCTGCCGCACACGCTTGTCGTGGAAGGGGCTGTTCTCGCGCACCGACATGAAACGCCAACCCATCACCGAGGGCCTGGTCGCAATATCGACGCGGGCGCCGCCCGCTTCGAGCTGGGCGATCGCATCCATCGGCACGTTCTGCGAAATATCGATTTCGCCCGACAGAATGGAGCTGACGCGGGTTGCCGCTTCGGCCAGTTCGAATGTCTGCAAATGTTTGACCTTGGCCGGCCGCCAGGCACCTTCAAAGGCCACGTACTTGACCTCGCCCGGATCAAAGCTGGTCGCCGTGTAGGGACCGGTTCCGACTGGCGCCTTGTTGTGCGCTTCGGTGCCGATGTCGTCGCGGACATTGGTGTTGGGGATCCAGAATCCGGCCATCTGCCGCGGCAGTTCGGGGTTCGCCACTTCAGTCGTGAATTCGACCGTGTAGTCGTCGATCGCACGGGCACTGTTCATTTTGGCCTGACGCTGGTTGGTCGAATAAGCGACCGTGCCGTGCGCTTCTTCGTTGCTGAGCAGGTAATTGATCTGCGACGCCACATGGTGAGCGGTCAGCGTGTCACCGTTTTGAAACTTGACGCCCCGGCGAATGGTGAACTGCCAGGTCGTGTTGTCGATGTTCTTCCAGCTAGTCGCCAGAAGGCCGGAAACATCACCCGTCTCGCTGACACGGGTCAGTGTTTCGTAAATCGGCCACACGGTATAGACGCTCGGCGATGCGGTCCCCTGTTCCGGCCGCCCGAACGCAGGCGCGATCGCCGATGTGGCGAACCGGATTGTATCGTCCTGCATCTGCGCGCCCGCCTGTCCGGCCGGCAGCATCAGGCCGACGAGTGCCGCCGCTCCTATCAAACTGCGAACCGCGACCCGGCCGCGGCAGCCAATCCCTCGTACTGATCTCAACATTTCTTTTCGTTCCTCCCTCTATTCGCCCCCCTGCGAGCCCTTGTGTGGACCCCTACGTTGACCCGGGCCCGCGATGGGCGAAGACCTCTGAACGGCCCGGCGAGGCGTATTTTAAGGGGGCGGCGCGCAAAAAGCACCGACAAATAGAGTCGCATTCGACCCCACTCTGGCGCACTTGATCGGCCCAGAATTCACCGGACCCGCCCGACGCTTTCGCGCCGCGCGAGCCGGCACGCACCACCTTTACGTTGCAAAAGAAGCATGGCCATCAACTACGGTAAGGCGTTCTTCGAGTCCGGCCGGGGATCGACGCCCATCGAGGACAGGCTGCGATTCACCGCCGGCGGCTTCGAGCCGCTGACCAGCCTGCGCACGGAATTGCGTTGTCTCATGGTGCGAAAAAAACCGCGCGCTCGGCCCGAAGGCCAACACGCGCGGCAGGGATGGGTCTCCGATCTACTACTTCAGCGTGATCGTATCCCAGCTGAAGCGCTGGATCGTGTTGCCAAAGTTTTCGACCCGGTCCGATAACCCGGTCAAATCCACAAGTTCAACGAAGAACAGGTTCGGTGCGTTCTCATGACCGAGCGCCATGAGCTCCTGAATGAGCTTGCGCTGTTTCTCAACGTCGAACTCTCCGAATGCTTTCTCCAGCAGCGCCAGCTCGTCCTGGTCACAGTGCGAAGGAAGCTCCTTCTGGCAGCTGAGGTTCGGATAGGCGTCGAACGGGATGGCGTTGTAGTTGTGGCACGAGTTCTGGAACATGTCCGGAAAGCCCATGCCGCCTTCGGGTCCCTTTTTCTTACCGAACCAGTTGTCGAGCCATTCCGGGAACTGGATTATCGTAAGCGTGGTCCGGATTCCCACGGCCGTGAGTTGCTGGGCCACGAACTGATAGACATCCTTGTCCATCGGGAACGACCCCTGAGTCGTGTTCACTTCGGTGTCAAATCCGTCCGCATAGCCGGCCTCGGCCATCAGCGCACGTGCCTTCGCCGGGTCATACGAATAGGGCTTGACGTCGGGGTTGTAACCGAACGTGAAGCGTGTCGCGCACTGGCCACCGGGCACCGTGATGCCACCCAGCAGTTCGTTGGCGATGGCCTCGCGGTCGATCGCGTAGTTCGCCGCCTGACGCACACGCTTGTCGTGGAACGGGCTGTTCTTGCGAACCGACATGAAGCGCCAACCCCAGACCGAAGGCCGCGAGGCGACGTCGACGACGTGCCCAGCATCCGTTAGTTGGTCGACGGCGTCAAACGGCACGTTTTGCGAGATGTCGATTTCCCCCGACAGGATCGAAGTGACGCGGGTCACCGCTTCGGCGAGCTCGACCGTCCTGAGGCGCTTCACCTGGGCCGGCCGCCAGGCTCCCGGGTAGGCCTCGTAGTCGATTGCGCCCGGCCCGAAATTGACGGCCTGGAACGGACCGGTTCCGATCGGCGCCTTGTTGAACCCCGTGAGCCCGAGGTCGGCTTTCGTGTCGGTATCGGGCATCCAGAAACCGGCCATCTGACGCGGCAGGACCGCATTGGGCACTTCCGTGACAAACTCGACCGTCAAATCATCGATCACTCTGGCGCTTGCGATTCTCGACTGGCGCTGGTTGGTCGAATAGGCGACCGTGCCCACAGCCTCCTCGTTACTGAGTAGATAGTTGAACTGCGCCACCACATTCTTGGCCGTGAACGGCCTGCCGTTCTGGAACTTGACGCCCGAGCGCATGGTAAAACGCCACGTCAGATCGTCGATATTCTTCCAGCTCGTCGCCAACAAGCCCGATACCTCGCCGGTCGGGCTGACCCTGGTGAGCGATTCATAGATCGGCCACAACGTGTACACGCTGGGCGAGGCCGTCCCCTGTTCGGGGCGGCCGAAACTCGGCGCGATATTCTTGACGGCAAAACGAATGGTGTCGTCCTGCATTTCCGCGCCCGCCTGTCCGGCCGGTAGCATCAGGCCGGCGAGCGCCGCCGCCGCCAACAAACCGCGTACTGCGGCCCGGCCGCGGTAGCCAATCGATCCTACTGATCTCGACATAGTCTTGTCCCCTCCCTCTAATCGCCCCTCCTTTGCGAGTCCTGGCGTGGACCCTCGTTGACTCGGACCTGCGGGGGACGAAGACCGCGGAAGGGCCCGATGGGCCCCATCTTAGGTACGCGGCGCGAAATAAGCATCAATTCATCCGGCACCGCAGTGGCGCCCCAGATTCGCCGGTTTCGCGGGCCTGGCCGCCATTCCCAACAACCGGCGCTCAGCCCCGGCGTGCTCTAGCTGTCGAAGAAAGGCAAAAATTCCTTGCTCCACGCCTCCATGGCGGTCGGCAGGATGGCGTACTTGCACTGGGGTGCCGCCTTGGCCGCCGCTTCCGAATGTTGAATCGTGCCGCCCCAGGTAGGCGAACACAGGAGGGTCGGAACCCCGACTTCCTGCAGGCGTTCGTGAGTTGGGTAGGAAAAGTGCGCCTGATAGGCGTGGTGGTACATGTCCCCTGCCTTGAGCATGGCAACGACCCGGGCATGGATGCCCTCGGGTTCGATCCACGGTTCCGACCAGATGATGCCTTCGCGCGTGCGCCGGTACCACGGCCAAAACAGCGCTTGATCGCGCATGAAGTGCCAGCAGCGGAGGAGATGGCCGCCATACCAGTCGATCTCGATCGGGGCCGTGTAATTGGCGAGGAGGTCGGCGCGCTCTTCCGCCGTGTGATAGAGCACGCTCGAGATGCACAGATGTTTGACCTGGTGCGGCCGTCGGATGGCGAGATCGAGGCCGACCAGGCCGCCGCCCCACATGCCATAGACGTCGATCGCATCAAGGCCGAGTGAATCGATCGCGTGCTCGATGACCTCGGCATAGCTTTCGACGTTAATATTGTCGGTGCCGATGACGTTGTCGGATTCACCGTTGCCGGGCATGTCGAAGGCAAAAGCCGTGCGCTTTCCGGCAAGCGAGGCCGTTACGCGATCGACAATGGCATTGTCGCCGGCAGCATCGTGATGTACCAGCACCGGCACACCGTTCGCCCCGGATGTCCGCCGCACATGGAGCTGGCCGCCCGGTACGGCGACAAAATCCTGCCAGCTGCGCCCCTCGATCGGCGCCGGCGCCGGCGCCGGCGGCGCGTCGGGCCCTGATACGTAGCGCGCCAGCGTATCCGTTACCCACGGCAAGACGTTGTCGGTGCCGGGACCCAGGTTCTTGACCGTCACACAGTCCGGCAACCCTTCGGGGAGCCGCGGCAAATGCGCCGACAGCGGATCCCAGTCGGAGGCGACGAGATAGGTGGGCGCGCTAAATCGGGGTGCCCACTCGTCCCCGGCAAACTCGAACGCGGCGCCGTAGGGTTTGCGGTATTCGTCGCCGGCACGCAGGAATTCCAAGAGCCCGTCTTGCAACATGTCGGGCGTGGCCATGTTCATGTCCATGCGGTTCGCCAGGGTTGGCGCGTACCAAGGGAAAAACACCGTCTGCTCGCGCAGCCGCGCCCACAGCCAGGTCAGGTGGCCGCCGTCCCATGTCGGCGCGAACGGCGTCAGATAGTTGGCCATGATGTCGGCGCGCTCCTCGCCGGTCAGGGTCACGAACCCGTTCAGGATCGCGACGTGAACGCGATCCGGGTGGCGCGCCGAAAATGCGCCGCCGACGCAAGCCCCGGTGTGAAACCCGTAGACCCCGACCTTGTCGATCCCGAGCGCGTCGAGAACCATGGCGGTGTTGTCGCCGTAATCTGCCATGGTCGGATGATCGAGCGGCAGCGGGTCGGAATTGCCGTTACCCGGCGTATCCGGGGCGATGGTCGTGAAACGGTCGGCCAGTGCCTCCATCACCGGAGCCAATTCACGCGATGACTTGGGCGATTGGTGCAGCAACAGCACCGGCGGCCCCGAGCCCGCGCGCCGGTAGTGGACCTGACGGTCGCCAAGGGTAACGAAATGGCGGGTGATCTTGGCGTTTGGGGCCTCTGTACCCATTGCGGTCTCCCTGTGTTTTGCCTGCGCCGCAGCGCCAAGCATGCTTATCGTTTGTGGGATATTGCGGCGAGCGAGCAATGCCCAAATCAGCATAGCCCCGCAGTGCGCCTGACGGGAAGCGCCCCTTTGTTTCGCCCTCTGGGCGCGTGCCTCACCCGTGGCGGTGCGGGGAAGCAAAATGAATATCATCGCGTTGTCGCCGCTGCTGGTGTTGGCGCGCCTTGCCACGCTTGGCACGACGTTGTGCGTTGCCACGATGTGGTGGCGCATGAGGGACACATCGTCCGGCCGATCGTCCGCATCGAAGCCGGGCAGGCAGGGGTGATGGTTCGGTCTGGACGCAAGAGGCTACCGCCAACCCGGCCGGGGCGCGGAGACGCAATATCCGCCGCCGGCACCGGTTCGGCGACACCCAAATCGTGTTCCGTCGGCTGCATTCGCCGGTGCCGGGCGGCTCATCCGGGATTTTCTGATCGTCATCGCCGCGCTGTCGTCGCTCCCGGCGATTGCGGGGGCCTTGATCTCGTCATGGTTCTTCGCTTTGTTGGCGGGCGCCGGGGAGACCGGCCGGCGGCCCGAACGCCGCGCGCCAGCCAAGGGAGAGAATTTGATGACCAAACCCGATCTGCAACAGTGGGTGGGCCGCCGGGAGTCCACCGAAGACGATATCACTCCGGGGCCGGTTGCGCGTTTCGAGGCGGTTCTGGATTCGGGAATGCCGCCGCCGGGCACCGGCACGCCGTTGCCGCCCGGCGCTCACTGGTGCTTTTTTCTCAACAACGCCCCGCAGTCGAAAATCGGACCCGACGGCCACCCCGAACGCGGCGATTTCATGCCGCCGGTTGAATTGCCGGGGCGCATGTTTGCGGGCGCGCGCTACGATTTTCCCGGCACCCTTGTCGTCGGCGATACGGTGACGCGCACATCGGAGATTGCCTCGGTAACGGCCAAATCAGGCCGCTCGGGCGAACTTCTCTTCGTCACCTTGCGGCACAGCTATGCCAACGCGGACGGCAACGCGATGATCGAGGAAAACGACATTGTCTTCCGCGAGTCGGCGAAACCGGGCGCAGTGCAGGCCCCGGCCAAGCCCGCGCCGGACGAGCCGCAATGGCTGCGTACGATCCACCCGGATCCGGTGCTCTTGTTTCGATATTCTGCGATCACCTTCAACAGCCACCGTATTCACTACGACCGAACCTATTGCCAAAATGTCGAAGGCTACCCGGGGCTGGTCGTGCATGGACCCCTGATTGCAACCTTGCTGATGGACCTGTGCCGCCGCGAAAACGAGACGCGCCTGACCCGGTTCGAATTCCGCGCGATGAGCCCGCTATTCGACACCGAACCATTCACCGTGAACGCGGCACCGGACAACGGGGGCTGGAAGCTGTGGGCGGCGAACTCGGATGGCGGCCTGTCGATGCAGGCGCGCGCTGAATTCGAGGCTTAGTGGCTCAAATCCGGCATATGGCACCGATTGAATTGGGATCAAACGGTGAAAAGAATTGAGCACAAAGAAATGGCCTAGTTGTGCGGGCTGGCTCAAGAGATCGAATGCCAAGGCCGCACTGCCAAAGAGTCGCACCACTTGAGCCGCATCCGTTCAGGAAGGATTCGCATTCGCCGATCATGGGACGGACAAAGCGGCGCCAACTCTATTGAGACGTGGGCAACATCATCCGAAGGGGTTGAACCGCGCCGCTGCAGCCCTTTCGGGTATCGCGATCAGGCCGTGACCCATGCGGGGCCAGAAGGCGGTGTCCCAAGGCTTCAGTAGCAGTCGGTGCCAACCTCGATCCACGTTTCCCACGACGACGGCCGCGCCGGATCAACCTGCATGACGCTGCCGAGAGCCGCCTCGCCATCCGCCGGCACGATAAGCGGGCCGCGCCCGATCAACGTCGAGGTGTAGTTTCGGCCCTCCGTCACCCAGAACCCGAGGCACACGGTATAGGCGTTGGTGTTGTAGGCGTTGTAGTCCTCGCCGAGGTCGCGCCCTTGGGCGTCGAGGCGGACAGTGCGGTAGATGCTGACCCCGCCGTAGGACTGGAATAGATCCTGCGCCTGCGCCGCCTGTTCCGCGGCCATCAGCGCCACCGTCAACACCAACGCTAAACCGACCGCCGCCATCCTCACGGCGCCGCCCTCAGGCCCCGGCAAGAGCCGGATTCAGCGCACTCAAGATTCCGTTAGAAGTCGTGAAGCGCCCGGCCGGCGTTTCGAACACTTCGCCCGGCGGGAAATTGAAGACAAGCTCCCAGCCCGACGACACCAGCAGGGTTTCGAGTTCCGTATGAACATCGCCGCCGTGGGTACCGATGTGGATGCGCTTCACCTTGCGGCCCAGCAGGGCAACGCTTGGCGGCAACACCTCGCGCTCGGCGCGCTGGATATCCACGTCCAGAAGATCGACCGTCTCCAGAGGGGCCAGGATATCCTCGAGCGTCAGGCAGTTCACAAAGGCAAAATCGAAGTTTCGAAAATCGTACCCGTTCGACACCTCAAGTTGAACCCCCATCCGCGCTTCGGTGACGAGGTTGCGCAGCACCAATTCAATCGCCTCGGTGCCGGTGATGGTCTTGAGCAGTTCTTCGCGCCCCGAGGGCGGCGTGATGTTGTTGCTGTACAGGCCCTCGCCGATCGGAAACAAGACCGGCTCGGTCGTTGTCCCAACGGCCCTATTCAGGAACCAGTGGTCGTGCCAGTCGAGTCCGTTGTCGGCGAAATGCTGTTTCGCCCATTTGAAATGGGTGGGCTCGCCCTCAACGATGACGAATTGCGCCGGCACCGGATTGACCTGCGCCAGCAGCACGCTCGCCGTCACGGTTCGCGCTGCATAGCCGGCGCCGAGTTCCACCATGGTAAACCGCCCGCGCGCGGCGCGCGCCGCCGCCAGCACAGAGGCCCATTCGAAAAACATCTCGCCATCGGCAGCCGAGGGTATCCGGGTTTCGAGATCGTAATCCGATTTCGATTCCTCGCGCTGATCGGGATGCAGCGTCTGAAACTTGAGTGCTGTCATGACGCCCGCAAAATTCGACGTGTAGTCCTTCTTCACCGGGCCGCAAAACGGCGTCAGGCCGTCAAACAGGCTGACGGCGGATTCGAAATCGTTGACAGTCATGATTCAGTCGATTGGCGGCGTATGTGTGAACCAGCGGCCGTGGGTTTCATAGGCGTGACCGGTACGAATCAGCAACGCCTCATCGAAGGGCCGGCCCACGAACTGCAAGCTTAAGGGAAGACCGTCGCGCGAGAAACCGCACGGCACCGACAGCGTCGGGTTGCCCGAGGCGTTGAAGGGCGCCGTGAATTTCAGCAGCGCGCCCGATTCATCGACCACCGGCACGGTGCCGTCTGCGTCCATCTCGGGCGCCGGCACCGGCCACGACGGACAGAGGATCATGTCAACCTCGGTCAGCAGCTTTGTGAACGCGCCCGCGAATCGCCGCGCCTCGGCCTGAACTTCGGCAAGGTCGGCTGCTGTCACCGCCTGCGACTGCTCAAGAAATCCGCGAAGGGTCGGGCCGTATTCGTCGGCGCGGGCCGGAAACCAGGCGCGGTGCGCGACCAGTGCCTCGACCCCGACAATGCGGAGAAAGTTTCGCAGCAAGGCGGCAAGGGGCGGCATTCTCACCGCTTTGACGTCGGCGCCGAGGTCGCGCAGCACGGCCGCCGCTTCGCCCACTGCCTGGGCGACTTCAGAATCGATATCCAGCGCCGCATAGTCTTCGTCGAAGCCGATGGTGATTCCGCCCAGGTCCGATCCCGCCGCGGCGAGGTAATCAGGCACCGGCGCTTGCGACGCCGTCGGATCGCGCGGATCGGGACCGGCAATGGCGCCGAGGATCGCGGCGCAATCGAGCACCCGCCTCGCCATCGGCCCGACGTGATCGAGCGAATCGGCAAGCGGCACAATGCCGTAGCGGCTGACCCGGCCATAGGTGGGCTTGAGGCCCGCGACGCCGCAGACCGCACTGGGGGCGCGGATCGAACCGCCGGTATCGGACCCCAGCGCCCCGAAACAGAGCCCGGCGGCGGTGGCAACGCCGGGGCCGCTCGACGAAACACCGGGCCAGCGGTCCGGATTCCACGGATTGCGCGGCGGGACGACATCCGGGTGGTAGCCAACGAAGGCGCCTTCGGTGGTCTTGAGTTTGCCGAGCAATACGGCACCCGCGGCCTTGAGACGGGTGACGACGGTGGTGTCCTCGCCGGGCTGGAAATCCTTGAGAATTGCCATCCCCGCCGTGGTCGGCCGGTCCTGCGTCCAGCACAGGTCTTTGACCGCCAGAGGAACCCCGTGCAGCGGGCCCCGGTCGAGGCCGGCCCGCAGATCGGCCTCGGCGTCGGCCGCAGCGGCGCGGGCGCCCTCGGCATCGACACTCACAAATGCCTGAAGCTGAGAATCGAGGGCACCGATTCGGTCAAGGACGGTATCCACCGCATCGGCCGGGCCGGTCTCGCCACGCCGGTAGGCCTCGCCAAGGGCAGCAATCGATCCGTAGGGCATCAGCGCGGGAAGGTCCGCCATCGCCTTGGGCTCCTTGAGAAGAAAACGGGCCGGCGCGGCCCGGTTAATTGGCTGTTTACATAGATTTGATACGGATCAGGTGTACAATACCTTTGTTCGCAAGGAATTTGTGGGTTCCTTTCGGCTGAATCTTTGGCCGCAGCGAATTTGCAGCCCTAGCGGGATCGAATGACCGTGTCAGAAACCGCCGCCGATACTATCGCAATACAGGAGGCCGACGGGCCCGCCGGCGCGGCTGGCGCGACACCGCAGGCGCCGCCTGCGTCCGAATCGGTGGCGGCCGAAAACCCCGCCGGCGAAGGGGACACCGGCGATCCGTCCAGCGGAGACGCCGGCGCCAACGAAAAGCCGCTGCCCTCGATTATCTCGTTCAATCACAAATTCTTCGAATCGATCAATGATCCGGCCTTCCGGTTATCAGAGCAGACTGGCGAGCCCGGCCTGTTTTTTCATCTCTCCGAGGGCGACGTGGTGCTGAGCATTCCTGGAATCGTCCGCGAGTTTAAACTCGAGAAGACAGACGACGGCGACATGCTGGAACTGATCAACGAGTGCCTGCGCTTCGTCAACGAGGTCCGTATCGGAGATCCGGTGCCGCCGGAAATCCTCACCGGCAAGGCGTCGTGGGAGGTCTCGCCGCGCCACCGGCAGATCGCTTATGGCCGCCTCACGCTGCAACTGGTCGCGTGGATTTCCGGTGAGGAGTTGGATTCGTCCAATACCGACGACATGATGCGCTCCACTGAAGACCCGGATACCAAGAAACGCGTCAACGATGCGTTCGGCAAAGCCGCTGAGGCGCTGGGCATCGGCCATGAGCGCCGCAACGAAGTGATTGACCTGATTACGACGCTGGCAGACGAACTGTGCCACGTCGAAGCCCTGCGCGAACAAGTCATGCGTGTACGCATGACGCGTACCAAAATCGAAAAGTTGCGCTCACTTTATTCGAACGACCAGACCATTAGTGATATTGCGAACCCGGTTTGCAAATTGATGAACACCGCGGTGAGTACACTCGAAGAACCGATTTTGCAGGTCGACGGGCAGACCGGCGAAATCCTGCCACTCCTTCGCAACATCGCGCCACAGGTAAGATTCGTTCGGGAAATGCGCGACGAACTGTACTGCCGCCTGCGGGTTTGGAGCAATATTTTCACCTCCTGGGAAGGTGTCCGCATCGCGCGCTCACCGGAAAATGAGGAACTGTTACGCGAAACCTATCGTTTTCTCGCGCCGCGCTATATGCCGACCGACGACTGGATCCTACTCGGCAAGCTCTACTCAGACGACGATAACAAATCAGCAATGCGCTGGTAAGGCGCGTCTATCCGAACAGCCATACGAAGAGGGCGCCGATGCCGGCGCCGCCGAAAATCATCACGACGGCTACCGCCCCCATCGCCGCTAGGTAAAGCACCCACATTCCAAGCGCGGCTGCCGCTCCGGCCGCCACCATGACCAGCGCGCGCACCATCATCCACGGCAGCGCCGCGAGGATTTCGACCAGATCGGGCCGCGGCGGTGCGGCGGCATCGGGTGCGTGCTGCGGGGAGAGGCCCTGCCGCCGGTCGCGGACGGCATAAACATGGTCCGCAAACTCAGTCATCAATACCCAGGTCCGATCGCGAAACCGGTAGGGAAATCCCTGCGCCGATATTCCCGATGCGGGAACAACAAGATCGTTTGTAATCAGGGCCGCAAGGTCCAAATCGTCCGCCGCCCGGTTGAGCCCGTTGCGGCCCTGGTCGAGTGCCCAGGCCATCAGCGAGAGTTCAAGATCGCCGAACCGGTTGAGGTCGCGCAGGAAGCCGGCGCCGTAGCGCGCCACCACGCTTGCACGCCGCGCCAACTCGATGCGTTCCAAGCGGTCGCGCTCGATCGATTCGATGAAATCGATAACCGCATCATGTAGACCGATAACGATCGGAAACGCCGACATCAGCGTGACGGCGACGTAGTAGGCCCAGCTCTGATCCGAAATCAGTCCGGCCAGAATCGCGACCGCCAGAGGAACCACCGAGGTCAATAGGACCGCCGCCGTCGTGAAGCGGCGCGGATCGCGCATCATGCCGTCTGTCATCGTGCCGCCATGAAGGTACCGCCAGGCCGATCCTGCCTCGGGGTGTCACTTTATGCCCGGGGCGCCGGGCGTCGCAACCGGAGGCCTGCATCGTTATGCTAGGCGTGGGCCGCCCGCTGCGGGCGATGGCGACTGAGCGCAATCCGATGAGCCGCGGAATCGTTACCGTATTGGGATGCTTCAATGCCGACCTCGTTTTCGAGGGCGCGCACCTGCCCGCCTTGGGCGAAACGGTCATGGGACGCTCGTTCGCGATCCATCCGGGCGGCAAGGGCTCGAACCAGGCGATTGCGGCACGCCGCGCGGGCGCCGACGTCCGGTTGATTTCGGCGCTGGGACGGGATTCGTTCGGCGACATGGCGCGGACGCTCTATGCCGAAGAAGGCATCGACGATCGATTCGTGATCGACAGCCGCGACAGCCCGACCGGAACAGCGTTCATCTTTGTCGATCAGGCCAACGGCGAAAACGCGATTCTGGTCGGGCCCGGCGCCGCCACTCGGATCGGCGCGGTTGATCTCGACAATGCCGAAGATGCGTTTCGCGGCGCCGACGTCTTCATGGCCCAAAACGAAGTGCCCTTGGCAGCGGTGATCCGGGGCTTCGAACTCGCGCGCCGCCACGGCGTGACGACGATCTACAATCCGGCGCCTGCGGTTGCGGTCCCGGATTCGGTGCTGGCGCTGGCCGATTTCATGACGCCCAACCGGACCGAAGCAGCCGCCCTCGCGGGGTTCGCCGTCACCTCATACTCCGACGCCGAACGCGCCGCCGCCACCCTGTGCACGCGCGGAGCCGGTTGCACCATCGTCACGCTCGGTGCCGAGGGGGCGGTCATTGCGGGTCAGGGCGCGGGCGATGGCGCGCCCGTTGGCCCAGGCGTTCGTGGAATAATCGGCGAAGGCAGGGAGGGCCGCGTTCCGGCATTCGACACCGGCCCTGCCGTCGATACCACCGGCGCGGGCGACGCTTTCAATGGTGCCTTCGCAGCGGCCTTGGCCGCCGGCCTCGACGTCGCCGAAGCAGTCCGTTGGGGTTGTGCCGCGGGATCGATTGCGGTCACGCGCCCGGGCGCCGCCCGCTCGATGCCGAGGCGCGGCGAGATCGAGGCGATGGTGGCCGGCAAACCGGCCTAGGTAATAGTGATTGAGACGTTTGGCGGAGTAAACCAGATCACGCAGGTATCGGCACCCGCACCCGTGAAGTTGAGCGTACTGGCAACATCGAAGGAAATCACGAAAGTCGGCGCCCGCGCCGTGACGGTGTAGGGCGACGTCAGCGCAATCGTCACTGTCATGGTGGTCGCATCGACGATCACGATTCCCGCCGTCGAGAACGTCGCCGTCAGGTCGCCGAAATCGCCGGCACTGTTCACGTCCGGCACCATGATGCTCATGCTCGACGCCGCCGAGCCGCGGCCGCTGGCGTCGGAATCGGTCGTGCGCGCATAGGCCGTTCCCGTTCCCGCGGTGCCGCTTGCGGTGCTGTCGGTATAGCAGGAACCGCCGTTAGCGTTCGAAGTGACGCCGGCATTGGTGCCGCCGGTCATCGAAAACGTACGGTTCAGTGTCACCCGGACGTGCGTGTACGTCGTTTCGAGTTCGAGTTCGATGGACTGTAGGTAGCTACCGACCTGGGCGCCCGCACTGACTTGCGCCGAACCGATGTCGAAGACCTGGGTCTTGGTACCGAGCACGGTCGTCGCCGCGCAAGTGGAACTTGTGCAGAGCTCCATCTTGGTCATGGTGAAACTGTATTCGGTCGGCGTGACCTGTACGTCCTGGGCGGAAGCGACGGCGGCGCACAGGACTACGGCGGCGGCAAGGCCGGTGGCAAACCGAATCAAGCGCATTGGATCAGGTCCCGCGGGCGACGGCCACGTTGGCGCCGACTGATTTCTCGACAATGATCTTGTTTTCGCGCCGCACCTTGGCCAGACGTTCGGCGCGCATGTCGCGCATCAGCCACGGTTTGGTATCAAAGGGGCGGGTGGTCAGCGCGACCGGCGTACCGAAATCGGCAAGCAGGAACCGGATCTGACCGATATAGACCGTCTTGTTGAAAGTATCGTCGCGGGCAGCGATCTCGACCTCAAGGTTGGGGTGCAGGTCCATTTCCAGCGCCGCACGCCAGCCGCGCGTATTCCTGGACGCCACATTGTTGTCGAAATAGAACCGGCTGCCGCGCAGGTGCGCCCAGGACAGATACGGAACCTGCATCGAAAGTTCGATGTCGCCGCCGTGGAGGACTTCTTCAAACGTATCGGTATCGACGGTGCGCCGGGTCGAAAGGCGCCGGTAGTAGTTGCCGGTGAGATCGAACCCGAACCATCGCGCCTCGGTGCCGATGCTGCCGCGCTGGTGGTCAAACCGTTAGTCGTAATCGAAGAACGCATTGATCCCCAACAGCGCCGTGTTGTCGAGTAGCAAACGGCGGTAGCCGAGGCCGGTGTTGGTCACGACCCGATGCACGCCAAACATTTCGTAGCGGCGTACGCTGAGTTGCGTGAAAAACGTGTCGCGTTCAGTTGGCCGGAACAGCGGCTGAACCGTGAGCAGAGAAAACTCGGGTTTGAGGTCGTCCTGCAGGTGCCACTCGAATTCAATCCGCTTGGCCCACGCCGGCGCGTCGGCGCCGATCGAGGGGAACAGGTATTTCGCCCCCGCCTCGAGGAACTGAATGGCGTTGCCGCGGGTTTCGCCCGCCGCCTGGGCCACCTGCACGCCGGCTGTAAGGACGGTGCGCGGCGGCGCCAGATCACCGGGGCGAAACTCGACCGACCGCCCGGACGACCCCCCGGGCGTCGCGAGCCAGACAAACGCAACGGTTGAAACCGCGGCAACCCAGCGAGACTTCGGCCCCATAACGCCCTCCACAGGAAACGGGT
>CAZTAK010000041.1:0-26775 GCA_964611585.1 uncultured Alphaproteobacteria bacterium | reverse complement strand
AGCCGGCTGGTGTTCGCCGGACCCGTGACCCTCAGCGCGCGCGCCGTCGCCCTAGTCCTGGTCGAGAAACTCTCTCACGAGGTCGGCGAAATCTTCGGTGTGAGCCTCGTAGAGCCAATGGCCCCAATCGAGGCGCTCGACAAAGCGGCCATTGCGGATGCGCCCGGCGGCGCGGCGAGTCGGAATTTCGATGTCGTCGCGGGCGCAAATTACCAGGACCGGATGGTCGAGGGCTTCAAGGCGCGCACCCATGTCGTGTTCGAATACGGCGCGGTGGGCCCACCAAACGCGCTCGTAATCGCGCACCGAATCGGCGACGTACCGCGAGATCATCTCATCTGTGACGCCGGGCCCTCGCCACGACGACCAGCCCGTCCATTTCTGGACCAGGTGCCCGCCGTCTGGGTCGAACGGCTGCGGCCCAAAATCGACTTTCTGCCGCGCCAGCTCTTCAGGGGAGTACACCGAGGCGCCGATCAGCACCAGTTTCCGAACCTGATCGGGGCGCTGGTGCGCAAGTTCGACCGCCAGCCGCGATCCGGTGTGAGCGCCGAGGAGATCGACCTCGCCGAGGCCGAGGGCATCGAGCACGTCGCCGTGGGCGGCAGCGTACTCGTCGAGCACGACCGGCTCCGGCGGCGGATCGGAATAGCCGTAGCCCGCGGTGTCGGAGGCAAACGCCGGGCGGTCCCGCCCCATCGCTTCCAGAAAGGGGGCGAACATGCGGCCCGAGCCGGGACTTAGGTGGAAACACACCAGCGGCGGCGCCGAAGCGGTCTCGGGCCGGACCACATGAAGATGAACCTGGCCCCAACGGCCATCGACGTATTGGCGCCGCAAGCGCGTCATCGAACCGCAACCCGTTGCGGCGCCCAAGCGCGGCCGGCGCCGCCGGTTGCGCGCCAGTTCGGACCCCTGCTGGTGCCCGGCAGACTAGGCGGTCGCGACATAGGTCCGCAGCGCCTCGGCTTCGGCCTCGATTTCATCGAGGCGCGCTTTGACCACGTCGCCGATGCTGACGATGCCGCAAAGACGGGCGTCCTCGATCACCGGCAAGTGCCGAATGCGATACGACGTCATCAATTCCATCAGGCGAGCGACGCTGTCCGTTGGGGCACAGGTTTGCAATTTGTGGGTCATGTAAGTGGACACCGGCTTTTCGAGCAGGGCGATACCCTCCTCGGCCAGGCCGCGCACCAAGTCACGCTCCGATACGATCCAAAGTGGTTTATCGTCGGCGCCGCAAATGACGATAGTGCCGATCTTCTGTTGCGCGAGGGCGCGGGCAATTTCGGCGACCGGCGTATCAGATTCGGACGTCGACACCTCACTTCCCTTCGTTTTGAGAATGGACCCCACATCCATCGTGTCCCCCTCTCGTGATTTGCCGCAAATAGCGCAAGTATGGGCGGAATTCTAGCATTCTTGCGCCTGTTGGAGCGAATCGGTGGCGGCCTTTGGATCCGGCGAGGCGCCGAAACCCGCCGGTTTGGCCGCTTGTCGAGAACGCCGGACAATCGCCAGCTGTTTAGCCATTGGTATTGCTCGCGCCAGGGATTCGGTCTGTCAGTGATGTTTCCCGGTAACAGATCGGGGAGCGCCGGGGGGCCGCCAGCGGTACCAGCGGTATTGGGCCCGCTTCAGTCCTTGGTGCGTTCCCAGTCGTCGAGATTGAGGGTCAGGATCGGCGGTACCTGCACGCCCCCCGGTCACCGCGGCGGCACGCACTCGGCCATCGGGACAGTACCGTAATGCCATTCGGTATTCCGTGTTCCGGTCTGCGCGGGCGGTGGCCGCGGGCGCACCCCCATACCCGCGGACACGAGACCCTGCGCCGCCGCCGCGCATATGTAATTGCGCCCGCAAGTAACCAAGCCGTGTTGACCGGTTCCTGTGCCACCCATATTGTGCGTCGGACTTTGATTGGCTGATGGGAGGAAACAATGACCGATACGCCGGTGCCCGCAATCGGGCCGTGGGCCGCTTCGACCGTTTCGGCGCCCGATGTCGAGGCGGTGGCGAAGACCTACGTCGACTGGCTCGACTACCGGATTGTCGACACGCTGAGGGTTGCCGATGACCTTGCTCAGTCGTGGGGCGCGCCGGCCATGGCCGGGCGCAAGATCACCGTGCTGGCCCCGGAGAGCGGGAAAGAAGTGCTGATGCGCGTGGTCGAGAACGAGCGCCCCGCCGCCTATAAGCCGCTTACGTCCTACGGTTGGGCCTCCTCGGAGTTGGTGGTACAGGACGTGGATGCGCTCCAGGAGCGCCTCAAGAAATCGCCCTTCGAAATCATCGGCCCTGCCGCGAATCTGGAGATGATTCCCGAAATCCGCGCCATGCAGGTCGTCGGGCTGGCGGGCGAGGTGTTCTACCTGACCATGTTTCAGGAAGACCTGCCCGAGTACGACCTGCCGAATCCGGACAGTTTTGTCGATCGCATGTTCATTGCGGTTCTTGCGACCGACGGACCGGAAAAAGTCCAGGCCTGGTTCGACACCCATTTCGGAATCGAACCGGGTGAGGTTGCCGACACCAAACTGGAGTTACTGGATGACGCATTCGGGTTCGGCAAACGCGAGGGCGATTACGGGCTGACCGTCATTACGATGCGTGCGCGCGGGCTGGTCGAAGTCGATCGCTACCCGCCGCAGGCGGTCGAGCGGCCGGTCGCGCCCGGCTGTCTGCCGCCCGGCAATGCAATGATGTCGGTGCTGGTGGACACGCTGGATGTGAAGGGATTGAGTTATCTGTCCGGTCCGGTCCAGCGCCCCGAAGCGCCCTATCACGGCCGCCGCTCGGCGACGCTGCGAGGTGCGATGGGGGAACTGCTCGAATTCATCGAGCGGGAAGCGTCCTAGCCCGCGGGGTCCGGTGGTTCGTCTGAAATTGCGGGAATATTGGGAGCGATCTTGGGCCTAGGCTCTTCCTTGACGGGGCATCTGTTACCAGTTAATGCTGCCCCCGGTTCCGTCTCGCGGGCGGGTCCACACGGGACGAAGAACTGGCGCGACAAGCCGGGCTCCGGGCGCCGTCCGGGCCGGACGGGTTCCCGTCCGATTTGGGAGGTTTGCGTTCCACCGGGAATGTTTTCAGCGCTGATTCGGCTGTAGTCCGCGTTGGCAAAGTGAACGAGCTGCGAGGGCCGCAGAGGGCATGCGAATAATAACAATAACCAGTTGAGGGGCGGCTTGAGGGAGCAAGGGCTAGCGTGACGGAAATCGCAAAAGGCGACGCCGGCGATACCGAGATGGCGGCGGAAGTCGAGGCGCAGGTCCAGGGTGCGTCCCGGGGCGACGAAGAAACCGTCCCCGTCGCGTTGAATCTTACACGCACGTTCGGACGCCGCCTGCTGGAATTATTAGTTCTTCTGTTCGCGATTTCGACGCTGTTGTTTTTCCTGCTGCGCCTGACCGGCGATCCAGCGGCGGTATTGGCCGGCGAAACCGGCGATCTGGAACAGCTCGAACTGATTCGCAAACAGTATGGTCTCGACAAGCCTCTGATCGTGCAATACGGCGTGTTCCTCACCAAGGTCATCCAGCTCGATTTTGGCAAGTCGTTGGCGAACGCCCAGGATGCACTCGGGCTCGTGTTCGAGCGGCTGCCCACCAGTTTTACGCTCGTCATCATCGCGTTCACGGCGAACCTCATTATCTCGATACCGTTGGGCGCGTGGCTCGGATCACGGCCTGATCGACGAACGCGCAAAACAGCGGCGGCCTTCGTGTTCGTCGCGCAGGGGATCCCGGGCTACATCACCGGTTTGATCTTGATCCAGATATTTGCCGTCGAACTGCGATGGCTGCCCTCGATCGGCAATCAGGGCCCGGCAAGTTGGATCATGCCGGCGATCACGCTGGCATCGTTCCAGGCGCCCCACGTGATTCGCGTGATATCGGCCAACGTGTCCGAAGCGATGCGCGAAGATTTCATTCGAACGGCGCGCGCCAACGGTGCCGGGTTCCATACCCTGCTATGGCGGCACGCGTTGAAGAACGCGATGCTGGGCGCGACGGCTCTGATCGGAACACAGGTTGCGTTCCTGATGTCGGGATCGATCATCACAGAGGTCATTTTCGCCTGGCCCGGCCTCGGTCGGCTTATGGTCGTTTCCGTTCAGACTCTGGATTTCCCGGTGGTTCAGGCGGCCGTGTTCGTCATCGCGATCTTCGTCTTTACCGCGATTACGGTCACCGATATCGTCTTCCTCTTTATTGACCCAAGATTGCGGAGACAACGCGCATGACCGACGCGGCCCTGCCTCAGAGCCGTTCCAGATTCCGCATTCCGCGGTTCTGGTCGAGCTCGATGCAGCTCAACATCGGCCTGGTGATGTTCACGATCATCATCGTAGCTCTCATTATTCAGGGGTTGTTCATCCCGGCGAGTTATCTCGACGGCGTACTGACTTCGCGCCTCAAGCCGCCGGGGTGGGGCGGTCATGTCTTTGGCACCGATCAATTGGGCCGTGACCTGCTCTTCCGGGTGATGGGCGGGCTTCCGTGGTCTCTCGGCATTGCTGGGGTGGCGACCATGATTATCGCCGTGGTCGGAACTCTCGTCGGTCTCATCGGGGCCTGGTATGAGAATTTCGCGCGAACGCTGGTCCTGCTCGCGATTTCCACCTTTATCGCCTTTCCGTTCCTGGTGCTGGCGCTGGTGATGGTGTCGATCGTCGGCCGCGGTTATTGGCCGATCACCCTGACGTTGGGCGTGATCGGCTGGCCGTCCGTGGCGCGGGTGCTCTATGCCGAGGGGCGGGGCCTGCTGACCCGCGAATACGTGCTCGCGGCCCGCCTGTTCGGCGTCTCGCAATGGTCGATTCTGTTCGTCCACATTCTGCCGGGTATTCGGCCGACAATTCTGGTGATGGCCGCGTTCCTGTTCGCGACGATGCTGATTATCGAAAGCGCGCTGTCGTTCCTGGGGCTGGGAGCGCCGCTGAACGCGCCCTCATGGGGCAACATGCTCTCGGACAGCCGGCAATATCTGATCAATGCGCCGTGGATGATGTTCGTGCCCGCGGGTGCGATCGTGTCGGCCGTGATTTCGCTTAACCTGATCGGCGACGGAATTGCCGAGATTTCCCGCAAACGGGCACGGGCGGTCGAGGCGTGAGCGCAGTCGCCGAAACGGCCGCGGCGGAAGCCGACGCTGCCACCGGGGATACTATCCTCACGGTGCGCGACCTGGCAGTCGAGTTCCCGCGCCCCAACGCAACTCCGTTCCGGGCGGTCGACGGCGTGTCCTTCGAACTGCGCCGCGGCGAGACACTGGGGATCGTCGGCGAGTCGGGGTCCGGCAAGACCATGATCGCCCTCAGCCTGCTCGGCATCGTTCCCTTGCCCGGGCGAATCGTCCAAGGCTCGACCATCAACCTGATGGGGCACCGGATTGACGATCTTCCGCCGCGGCAGATTCAGAAGGTGCGAGGCAACGACATCGGTATGGTTTTTCAGGATCCGATGACGGGGCTCAATCCGGTCCGCAGCGTTGGATCGCAGTTGACTGAATCGGTGCTGCGCCACACCAATGTCTCCGGGGCCGAAGCCGACGACATCGCCTATCGTGCGCTCGACGACGTAGGCATTCCAGCGGCGCGCGATCGTCTCAAGGCGTTCCCGCACGAACTCTCGGGCGGGCTGCGGCAGCGGGCCATGATCGCGCTGGCGCTGATCAACCATCCCGACGTGATCGTGGCCGACGAACCGACCACGTCGCTCGATTCGACCATCCAGGCGCAGATACTCGATCTGCTGCGCTCGCGTCTGGTCAATGCGACCATGATCCTGATTACCCACGACCTCGGTGTCGCCGCCGAAATTTGCGACCGCATTTCTGTGATGTACGCGGGGGGGATGGTCGAAACCGGGACGATCGCTGAGGTCTTGGCGAATCCGCGCCATCCTTACACGGTCGGTCTTTTGGCTGCAGTGCCCAAGTTCGACGTGCGGCGCCCGGAACTGGTACCGATACCGGGCCAGCCGCCGACCGCCGATGACATTATTACCGGGTGCTCCTTTGCACCGCGTTGTTCTCAGGCGCAGGCCGGATGCAACGCCCGGCCCGAACTCGAAGACCGGGGCGGGCGGCCCGTGGCTTGCTGGTTCCCCAGAGACGAGGCGCATTGACGATGGCCGATAGCGAATCGTCTTCGGACGGCTACCTGCTGGAGGCAACCGACCTCAAGGTGACCTTCCGCGCCCCTGGCGGGCGTAAACTCCATGCGGTCGATACCATCTCGATTGGCGTCCGGCCGCGCGAGACCGTCGGGCTGGTGGGCGAGTCCGGTTCCGGCAAATCGACCGTCGCGCTGACGTTAATGCGCGCCCACGAACCCGAAGGCGGGCGGATCGTGTTCAACGGCCTAGACGTCACCCATTTGCGCGAGCGCGATCTACGGCCGATTCGGCAGAAGCTGCAAATGGTGTTCCAGGACCCTTATTCGAGCCTTGATCCGCGCATGTCTGTGCGCCGGATCGTTGCCGAACCGCTAAAAGCGCACCGTTATGGAACCCGCGCCCAAATAAATGCACGGGTCGATGAATTGCTGGATCAGGTCGGCTTGCCGCCGGATGCCGCCGAGCGGCTGCCGTCGCAGTTCTCGGGCGGCCAGCGCCAGCGGATCGCGATCGCGCGCTCGCTCGCGCTCGAGCCCAAGGCCCTGATCGCGGACGAGCCGGTCTCGGCGTTGGACGTGTCGATTCAGGCTCAGATCATCAACTTGCTGCGTGACCTGCAGGACCGCCTGCATATCGCCTTTCTAGTGATCGCCCACGATCTCGCACTGGTGCACCAGATTTCCGACCGGATCGTCGTGATGTATTTGGGCGAGGCGGTCGAGGAAGGGCCCTCCGACGACATCGTCGGCAGGCCGCAGCACCCCTATACCGTGGCGCTGCTTTCGGCGACGCCAGTGCCCGAGGTCGGCGGCGATACCGAGCGCATCGTCTTGACCGGCGATCCGCCATCTCCGATCAACCGGCCCCGGGGGTGCCGGTTTCATCCTCGTTGTCCGGTTGTCCGAGACCGCTGCAAGGGTGAAAAACCGCCGCTGGTGGAATTCGAACCGGGGCGCAAGGTCTCGTGTTTCTATGCCGGCGAGATGCTGCCGCCCCGCGATCTGTGGGGACATGAACGTGAAAGGTTGCCTGGCGACACGCCCGTCTAATCGGCACGCCTTTAGCGGTCGATGTTGACGCCAGTCTGGGGACCTGTTTGGGGAGCCGAGAGATGGTCCGACCGCACATCGAATTCATTCAGTCGCAGATGCTTCCCTGGCAGGACGGCCTATATGCGCCCGGACGTTCCGGTGTCGAAAGCAAGACCTTCAGTACGGATGCCGGCAATGGCGCCGCCAGTGTCCTGATCCGGTATCCCGGCGGCTGGGCCCAGGAGAGTGCAGGGTATCTTTCGGCTGACGAGGAACTGTTCGTGCTGGAAGGCAGCCTTGAGATCAATGGCCGCACCTACGGCGAGTTCGGATACGCGTTCCTGCCCGCCGGATACGCGCGGCAGTCGTTTGCCTCACCGGAGGGCGCGGTCGTTCTCACCTTTTTCGAGAGCACGCCCGAATTCGTGACGGGCGCCGCCGCCGATCTTTTCGACGCCTCGCGTCTGGTCGAATACGTCGACGGTCTGAATCAACCCTACGACAACGACTTCGCACGCATGGGCAGCGAAGGCGTCAATCAGGCAGGAATTGCACTCAAGCTGCTGCGCGAAGATCCGCACGACCGGGAACAGACCTGGCTTTTGGGGGCCGTCGCGTTCTGGCCCGGCGGCGCGATCGAAATTCACCCCGTGGTCGAGGAATTGTTCCTGGTCTCGGGCGAGATCGTCGGGCCGTTCGGCAGCATGAAGTCGGGCGCCTATTTCTGGCGGCCGCCGGATGTCCCCCATGGCCCGTTCGCGACCGCGGCGCCGACGCTTCATTTCTTTCGCACCAAGGGTGGGCCGCTTTCGACCACGTTTCTGCCTCCTGATTCGCCGCTGGCGTGGGATACGCCCTACAACCCCGTGGTGCCGCCGGAGCTCGCGCAACTTGCTGGCGCGACCTGGCAGGCCGATACGAATTATTAGCCCGGCCTTACCGGCTTTCCCATGCCTCGCCCTCACATCGAATTCATTCAGTCGCAGGTTCTGCCGTGGGAGCCCCACCCGCACCTCGGCCTCGACGCCAAGGTCTTGAGCCGCGACAGCGAAAGCGGCGCGCAAAGCCTGGTGCTGCGTTATCCTGCCGGCTGGAGCCAATCCGGACCCGCGGCACTGGCGGCGGCCGAGGAATTTCTGGTCCTTGAGGGGGCGCTCACCGTTTGCGGCGTCGAGTTCGGGCGCTGGAGCTTCGGATACGTGCCTGCGGGTGCGACCCGGACCGTTGCAGCCGGCCCGGCGGGCGCCATCGTTCTTTCGTTCTTCGACCGGACCCCCGAGAGCGCCCAACCGGCAGCGGGCGGCACGTTCACGCCGGACCGGATCGATATTTTCGACGACGGCTGGGACGCGGACTACGGCGGCATCGACAGCCCCGAACTCGAAGCCGCCGGCGCCCGTAAGAAAGTGCTGCGGAACGATCCCGATGCAGGCGACCAGACCTGGCTGATCGGAACGTTGCCGCTCTGGCGCGAGCGCAAGTGCGAAACCCACCCGGTGGTGCAGGAGATGTTCCTGCTCGCAGGGTCAATCGCCGGCAACGCCGGGATCATGCATCCGGGCGCCTATTTCTGGCGCCCGCCGGACATTCTCCATGGGCCCTACGGGTCCAAGACCGGCAATCTCATCCTGATGCGTTCGTGCGGGGGTGCGCTCTCGACAGAATACTACGACCCCGATCCGCCTTTCCGGTTCGACGCGCCGCACGTGCCGGTTCTGCCGCCTGAGCTCGAACCACTAGGCCGGGCGCCCTGGTCGGGAACCGGGATATATTGATCCCCATGACCAGACCCCACATCGAATTTATCCAGTGCCAAGTGCTGCCGTGGCAGGCGGGCCTCGTCGCCGGAATTCGCGAGGGGGTCGAATCGAAACTTCTCAGCCGGGATGCTGAATCTGGTGCGGTCACGGTTCTGATCCGCTATCCGCCCGGATGGTCCCAGCCCGACCTGCACACCGTCACCGCGCAGGAAGAGTTTTTCGTTCTCGACGGGATGCTGACGATCAACGGGATCGACTACCGCTCACGCTGCTATGCCAACCTGCCGGAGAATCACCTCCGCCGTGGTGCCGCCGCGCCGGATGGGGCGGTGGTGTTCGCCTATTTCGACAAATCGCCGCGCACTGAATTAGGCGCTTCTACCGGGCCCTACGATGCGCGTCGGCAGATCGAGTTCATTGAGGTTCCGTCGATGCGGGACCTCGGGCCGGCCGACTTCGCGCGCCTCGGCAGTTCCGAGTTCGATCCCGTGGGTCTTGGCTGCAAGATCCTGCGCGAGGACCCGGATACCGGCGAGGTCACCTGGATTATGGGTTGCGACGACGGGGAATGGCTGGAATCGACGACTGACGGCGAAGCCCGCATGGAACGCCACCCGACTGTCGAGGAAATCTTCGTGCTTGACGGTGACATGGCGGGCAACCTCGGGACCCTCCGGCCAGGCGCCTATTTCTGGCGTCCACCGGATATCTGGCACGGGCCCTATGGCGTGGCGAAGGGCGGCTTTCTCCACCTCAACCGCTGTCACGGCGGCCCCTTCGGCACCGATTTCAAGACCGAAGCGGTGGCGGTCGATTTCGACACGCCCTACCAGCCGATTCTTCCGCCGGAACTCGAAGACCTGGCCCGCGTGGCGCCGCCGCCGGGTGTCGCCTGGTAGGCGTTGTCGTGGCACGCCCGCACGTCGAATTCATCCAAAGCCAGGTGCTGCCGTGGCAATCGGGCGTGCCCGGTGGCGCGCGCGCCGATGCCGAGTGCCGGGTGCTGAGCCAGGACCCGGACAACGGCGAATCGAGCCTGGTGTTGCGTTATCCCCGGGGGTGGAAACGCGAAGGCCTATGGCACACCACCGTCGACGAGGAAATTTTCGTGCTCGACGGTGAACTCACCGTCAATGGCGTTGCCTATGGCAAGTACAGCTATGGGTTTTTGCCCGCAGGATTCCCGCGCAACGGAATGGAAGCGGCGAATGGCGCGGTGGTCCTGACGTTCCTATCCGGCACGTTGTCGGATGCGGCGGGCGAGGGGGACGCCGGCGGGGTGGCCGACCGTCTCGTCGAGAAGATCGATGTGCGTCAGACCGGATTGCGCAACGACTTTGACCTCAAGCGGACGCCCTGGAAAACGACTGGCGGCATGGGGCTAACCAACCTTCGGATCGATCCCGAAACGGCTGAACGCACGTGGGTGATCGGCGTTCTGCCGATGAACCCCATCCTCAAGGTCGAGACCCACCCGGTGGTGGAGGAAATGTATATGCTCGAAGGGGCGATCGTCGGCAATCTCGGCGTCATGCGCCCCGGCGCCTATTTCTGGCGCCCGCCCGAGGTCCGCCACGGCCCCTACGGGTCGAGGACCGGCTGTTTGATCCTGTTGCGCTCCCGCGGCGGGCCCTTGAGCACCAAATTTCATGAAGACGGCGTGTTTAGCTGGAAACCGGATCACCGGCCGGTTCTACCGCCGGAACTGGAAGCGGTCGGCCGGGCTCCGTGGATGCCCGCCGCCGACTTTTGACGCAACCCAAGGGAGGGACCGATGGGACGCCCGCATATCGAATTCATTCAGAGTCAGGTTTTGCCATGGCGCAAAGGCCTTTATGGCGGTGCGCGGCCCGATGTGCACCACAAGATTCTGAGTATCGACAAGAAGAACCTCGATTCGAGCCTGTTGGTCCGGTACCCCGAGCGCTGGAAACGAGCGAAGACCGAGCATCTGCTGGTCGATGAAGAAATCTATGTCCTCGACGGCGAGCTCACGATCAACGATCACGTTTACAAGAAAGATACCTACGCGCATTTCCCGGCGGGCTATGTACGGCGTCGTGCGAGCGCGAAAAACGGGGCGGTCGTCCTTACATTCTATTCAGGCAAACCAACAGCCCGCGCCGGCAAGCCCGAAGACAAGAAATTGTACGACGCCAAACGTCTGGTCGAGTACCACAACATCTACGACGTGGCCTGGAGCCAGAAGATCAAACGCGACCCCAAGTCGAAGTTCAATGCGCAAGGCATTTCGCTGCAAATTCTCCGCACCGACCCCTACACCAAGGAGCGGACCTGGCTGTTTGGTTCGACCGGGTTCTGGGAGGGCGGCAATGTCGAAATCCACCCAGTGGTGGAGGAAAGCTACATGCTGTCCGGCTCGATGGTTGGCACCTATGGCGAGCGTAAGCCCGGCGGCTATTTCTGGCGCCCACCGGGGCTCGAACACGGGCCGCTCGGTTCGTCGATGGGCTGTTTCATGTTTTTCCGCTGCCTAGGCGGGCCGTTGACGACCAAATTTATCGACAAGGGTACCTACAGCTGGTACCCCAAATATCGTCCGACGCTGCCACGCGATTTACGGCCCTACGCCAAGAAGGCCTACACCGGAAATCGGACCTACTGACGAAGGAGAGGTTGCCATGGCACGCGCACATGTCGAGTTCATCCAGGCCCAGGTGGTTCCGTGGTCGAGCGGGTTTACGGGCGGTTCGCGGGAAGGCGTCGAATCGAAAATCTTGAGCTTCGATCCCGATAGTGGCGCGATGACGGCGATCGTGCGCTATCCGCCCGGGTGGACGCACGATGCCGAATGCCTCGCGGCAGACGAAGAGTTCTTCGTGTTCGAGGGGACGCTGGTCATCGGCGGGCTCGCCTACGCCCCCTATCACTATGCGTATCTGCCGTCGGGGCACGAGCGCGGGCCCGCCGCCGCCCCGGACGGTGCGGTCGTCTTGACGTTTTTCGAGTCGGCGCCGCGGCCCGCCGAACCCGGCGAGCGATTTCGCGAGAACGCCGGCGCGGTCGAATGCCTCGACGCCAACGTGCTTGCCTGGGGACCCGGCAAGGACGAACCGAACCTGAGCGGAAATCGCATGTCTAAAACGCTCCGCATCGATCCTGACACCGAAGATCGTACCTGGCTGTCCACCGTCGGCCCCGGCAGCCGCGACGAAGGCGATCGCGCCCGCGTGGAAACCCACCCGGTGGTCGAGGAAATGTACCTGCTGAGCGGAGACCTTGCCGGCAACACCGGCCTTATGAAGCCCGGCGCCTATTTCTGGCGCCCGCCGGGCATCCGCCACGGCCCCTATGGTTCGCGTACCGGGTTCCTCTCGCTCTTTCGGTGTAAGGACGGGCCGCTGGTCAATTTCTGGTCGGACGACGAGGTTACCTTCACCTACGATCCCGAACATCAGCCGGCCTTGCCGCCCGAGTTTGAATCCTTGGGGCGCGAGCCTTGGCAGGGCGGCGCGCCTTACTGAACGTGGAGCGGGATTGAGACGATGGCACGTGCACATGTCGAGTTCATCCAGGCCCAGGCGATTCCCTTCTCGCCGGGGCTCGCGGGCGGCGCCCGTGACGACGTCGAATCGAAGGTCCTGAGTTTCGATCCCGATACCGGCGCGATGTCGGCAATCGTGCGCTATCCGCCGGGTTGGTCGCGGGGTGAACCCGAGCGCCTTGGCGCCGACGAGGAATTCTTTGTGATCGAGGGCGAAATCGCCGTCAACGGGATTGACTACCGTCCCTACACATACGCCTACCTGCCGGCCGGGACTGAGCGGAGGCAAGCCGAATCGCCTCGCGGGGCGGTGGTGCTCACGTTCTACGAAGCCGAGCCGAGGATTGCCGGCGGGTCCGAGACTTTTCGCGCCGAGGCGGCGATGGTCGAATACGTCGATACCAACTTGGTCGAATGGAAGCCGGTCACGCTCGACGATCTCGTGCCCGTTGGCCTGATGACCAAGACGCTCCGCATCGACCCCGATACCCAGGATCGCACCTGGCTCAACACGATCGCCCCCGGCTGGAACCGCGAGGGCAACTTGAGCCGGCGCGAATCCCATCCCGTGGTCGAGGAAATGTATCAACTGGCGGGCGTTCTCGCGGGTGACCGCGGCGTGCTGCACCCGGGCGCCTATTTTTGGCGCCCGCCCGAGGTCGCCCACGGACCCTACGGCACCCGCACAGGCTATCTTGCCATTCTTCGCTGCAAGGGCGGGCCGCTGGTCAACCGCTGGACCGAGGCCGAACATCCGTTTACGTTCTCGCCGGTGCACGCGCCGGACCTGCCGCCGGAACTCGAACCCTACGGCCGCAAAGCCTGGACCGGCGGCGGGGTGTACTAGACCGTCTCATTAGATGATCGGTGGCGTCGGGTATGGAGCTTCGCCTGCCGAACTCTGCTAAACCCGCTGAGCTGCCCTTGCGAACGCCGCGGCAGTGCCGGCGCGTGACCCGGTGGCCCTTGCAGCGCAACGGATCGGCCGCGTGCGCGGCAGGGCGGCATGCGGATTGTGCGGCATTTCTTCCCCTTGGTTTCTATGCGAGATTAACCTGAGCGTTCCCACCCAACAGCGCATTCATCGTTACAGCCGTAGCCACGGGGAGAATATGGCGGCATCACCAAAATTCAGCAGAATCAATGGTTTCATCGACCGTATCGGTGCCGTCGAGGTCCCGTTCTCGATCGAAATGCCCGACGGCCACAAGCGCGACGTCGGCGAAGGCGAGCCGAAATTCCATGTCGCGCTACGCACTGACCGGGCGGTGAAAGCGCTGGGATCGCTCGACGAAGCGAACATTGGCGAGGCCTACCTGCAGGGCGATATCGACCTCGAAGGCGACATGATCAGCCCGTTCGCGCTGCGCGCGTCGTTAGACGACAGCCACCCGATCGTCGCCGCTTGGCGGTTCATTCAACCGCTGATCTTCGGACAGGTGTTCACCAACAAGGCGGCGATCACGTCGCATTACGATCTCGATCCGAAATTGTTTCTCAGCTTCCTCGACCCGGCGCTGCCGGCGTACAGCCAGGGCGTATACGAAAGCGACGACGAAACCCTGGAGACGGCGTTGAGGCGCAAATTCGAATACGCCGTCGAACGGTGCGAGCTCGGCCCCTCGACCCGGGTGCTGGAAATCGGTCCCGGCTGGGGCGCCTTTGCCAGCCATGCGCTGCCCCATGGCGTCAATTTCGTCGGCTTGACGATTTCCGAAGTGTCGCAGATCTTTATCAACGAAAAGCTCAGCGAATACCGCGAGAACTTCAATGTCCTGTTGCAGGATTTCCTCGAATACGACCCCAAGGATAAATTCGATTCCATCGTCATCATGGGCGTGATCGAGCATTTGCCCAATTACGAGCGGGTGCTGAAAAAGTTCGACCATTTGCTGAAACCGGGCGGCCTGGTCTTTCTCGACGGCAGTGCGGCGCGCAAGAAGTACGAATTATCGACTTTCATGGTGCGCCACATTTATCCTGGCAATCACTCGTTTCTGGTGCTCGACGACTTCGTCAACAAAGTCGCTAAGACGCCGTTCGAGATGCTCGAAATCCTGAACGACCGGCACAGCTATTACCTCACATTCAAGCAGTGGGCGGAGAATCTGGAGAGAAACAGAGACACCATCATCCGTGACTTCGGCGACTTCGAATACCGCAAGTTTCGCCTCTACCTGTGGGGTGCGACCTACGAGTTTCTGTCGCGCAGCCTCGATTGCTACCGCATGGTACTCTACAAGCCCAAATCGGCGGCCTGAACCGGGCGCGTCGCCAGCGCGGCCCGCCCGCTTGCGGACTACTCGGGGAGAACCTCGCCGGACCCGCCGAATTCTGCCGGGAAGTCTTTCAGTTTGGGAAGACCGTCCTTCATGGGCATGACCGTGTCTTCATAGTTGACGTGGACGCCCGGCTCGAACGCCAGACTCGGCAGCGTGGCGGCATAAACATCGATCATACCGAGTGACGGATGGCCGGTCATAAGGTGGCCGCCGCACTTCCGGCAATACTGCCGATGACTGGCTTCCGTTTTCTGATAAGTGGCAATGTGTTCCGCGCCCTTTGTGATCGTTACCGAATCGGGTTTCCACAACGTGAACGCGGTCACCGGCGCGGCCGACCACGACCGGCACGACGCACAGTGGCAGTAGCCCATTCCTTCCGGACTTCCTGTCACTTCAAGTTGCACGGCGCCACAGAAGCACTGGCCCTTATGTAAATCGCTCATCGCATATTCCCCCTCTGGATTCGAACCGATGTCATTCAATGGAGATCTAGACCGCTCCAATATATCAGCGTTGTCAATACGGCCTCTGGATCGATCTCACACAATCGCCCCGCCCGCGGGCGCCGCGATGCGCCGCGTGGCCCCCGGCCGCAGCGGGTTCAGGCCGCCCGGGCGTCGCGAAGGATCTGCCAAATCCGTTCAGGGGTCGCCGGCATTTCGACGTGGCGCACGCCATAGCCTTTCAGCGCATCGACGATTGCGTTGATGACCGCGCCCAGCGCTCCGACGGTACCGGCTTCGCCCGCGCCCTTGATCCCCATCGGGTTGGTGGTGCACAGGATTTCGTTGGTATCGAACGAAAAATGCGGAAAATCATCCGCGCGCGGCATCGTATAGTCCATGAACGATCCGGTTACGAGCTGGCCGCTTGCCGAATCGTACACGCATTGTTCCAGAAGGGCCTGGCCGGCGCCCTGTACGATGCCGCCATGGACCTGGCCCTCGACCAGCAGCGGATTGATAACGCGCCCGAAGTCATCGACCACGGTATATCGTTGCAGCGTGCAGGTGCCGGTATCGGGGTCGATCTCGACTTCGCACACGTGGCAGCCGTTGGGGTAGGTTCCGAATTCGACCGACGAGGCGCCCTTGGTGTCGAGGCCCGGCTCGATGCCGTCCGGCAGGTTGGCCTGATTTTTCGCGGCGCTCGCAACTTCGGCGATCGTCAGCCGCCGGTCGGTGCCGACGATCGAAAAAACGCCTTTGGAAAAATCAATGTCGGCCTCGGCGGCTTCGAGCATGTGCGCGGCGATCTTGGTACCCTTGTCGATGATCTTTTCGGCGGCATCGGTCAGCGCCGCCCCGCCCAGCATCATCGATTTCGACCCCCCGGTGCCGCCGCCGGTGGCGACGCGCGCGGTATCGCCCTGAATCACGTTGATCTTGTCGAAGGGAACGCCGAGCGCGTCTTCAAGAACCTGGCTGTAGGACGTGGCGTGACCTTGGCCGTTGGTGAGGGTACCGATCAGAACCGTGATTGTGCCGCCGTCCTCGAACAGGACCTCGCAGTGTTCGTTGGGTCCGCCGGCGGCGGCCTCGACGTAGACGGCGATACCGATACCGCGGAGGCGCCCGCTGGCTTCTGACTGCTTGCGGCGGGCCTCGAAGCCGGCCCAGTCGGCTTGATCCAGCGAGCCGTCGAGGTTCTGGACGAAATCGCCGGAATCGTAAGTGATCCCCAGCGGCGCCTCGTAGGGAATATTGGCCGCGGGCACCAGATTGCGCCGTCTCAGCTCGGCCGGATCGCGGCCGGTCTCCTGCGCCGCCAAATCGACCAGACGTTCGACGATGTACGACGCCTCGGGCCGTCCCGCGCCGCGGTAGGCATCGACCCAGACGGTGTGGGTGTGGACCCCTTTGACGTTGACGTATGCGGTGCCGACCTCGTAAAGCCCGGTCAGCAGGCGCGAGCCCGTGACAGTTGCCACCATCGGCGCGAAATTCGAGACATAGGCGCCCAAATTCGACAGAGTCGAAACGCGGAAGGCGAGAAATTTTCCGTCACCGTCGAGCGCGAGTTCGGCGTGGGTAACGTGGTCGCGCCCCTGGGTATCGCTGAGGAAAGCTTCGGCACGGTCGCTTGCCCACCTGACCGGGCGGCCGACCCGTTTCGCCGCCCACGGCATCAAGCCGTGTTCGGGATAGACGAAAACCTTCATGCCGAAGCCGCCGCCGACGTCGCCTGCGACCACCCGCACATTGTCCTTTTCGGTGCCCAGCATGTCGGCGATGATGTCGCGGGCCATGTGGACGTGCTGCGAAGGTGTGTAGACGGTGTATTGCCTGGCATCCGGATCGTATTCACCGATGACGCCGCGGGGCTCTATCGAATTGACCACGATACGCTGGTTGACGAGATCGAGGGCGGCGACATGGGCGGCGCGGGAGAAGGCCTTGTCTGTCGCGGCTTTGTCGCCGAGTTCCCAGTCGAAGGCCACGTTGCCGGGCGCCTCGTCCCAGACGGCGGGCGCCCCCAGTTCAACAGCGGCTTTTGTGCCGGTCACCGCGGGCAGGGCTTCGTAGTCGACGGCGATCAACTCGGCGGCGTCGCGCGCGGCCGCACCGCTATCGGCGACGATCAGCGCGACGGCATCCCCCACATGGCGTACCCGGCCGGAGGCAAGCAGCGGCTTGGGCGGGACGAACATTTTCGAACCGTCTCGCGATTTCACGGGCGCAAGACACGGCACATCGCCGATTCCATCGGTCTCCAGATCGGCAGCGGTCAGGACCGCGACGACGCCTGGCGCCGCCGTTGCGGCTGAAGTGTCGATCGCAATGATGCGGGCGTGGGCGTGGGGCGAGCGCAGGATGTGGGCATACGCCTGGTCGGGCAGCGTCATATCGTCGAGGTAGTTGCCCCGGCCCGTCAGCAGCCTCAAGTCTTCCTTGCGGCGCACGGCCTGACCGACACCAAACTGTCCCATGTCCTTCGTCCCGATGAAATTTGTGGATTTGTGCCCGGAAGGGCGACCCTACAATACGCAATGGGTACGGCGCGACCAACCCCGAATGGCGGGGAACAGTGCGGGGCCCAGAGGCAAGGGTTTCGAGGTCAGGGCGCGGGGCCGCGTTTGCCGCGCCTGGACAAGAACCGGTAGGCCAACGGCGCCAGCATCATCACCAGCAAAAGCCGCATGAAATGCATCACCGTCACAAAGGCGGTATCGACGTCGAGGGCGAAGGCGATCATGCTCATTTCCGCAAGGCCGCCGGGTGCCAGCGACAGAAACAGCGCCGACCCATCGGTGTCGATAAACCGGGCCGCGATGGAGCCGACAACGGCGGCAAGCAGGATAAGTGTCATGGCGTTGACGGCCGCAAGCCACGCCACCTGAAGCATGCGTCGAATGCTGATTCCCGCAAACCGGCACCCGACCGCTGCGCCGACCACGAGCTGCGCCGTCGCGACGAACCCGCCCGGTATGTTGCCCGAAGTCCATCCCGCCAGGTGGACTGCCGCCGACACCACCATAGGCCCGATCAGAGCGTAGGCCGGAACCCGGAACCGTCGCGCGACCATGAAGCCGACGATGCCGCAGGCGGCCAGAATCATCGCGTCCTCGAGCTTGAGTTCGGCAAAGGTTCCGGTGTTGGGCCGCGCCCCGATTTCGAGCCCGAGGATGTAGCTGAAGTAAAACGGGATCACGCTGACCACGATCAGGACGCGCACCGCATGGTTCAGCGAAATCGTGCGCATGTCGCCGCCCAGCGAATCGCCGATCAGGGTCATTTCCGTCATGCCGCCCGGCGTCGACGAGAAATAGGCGGTAACGCGGTCGTAGCCGCCGATCACGCGGTAGGTGAAGTAGCCGGTCGACACAACGAGAACAATGAATCCGGCCTGCACCAGCAGCGTTCCCGCAAACCGGCCCGCCTGTTCCGCGAGTTCAGGCGTAAACGCACTGCCCAGCATTATCCCCAAAACCGCCACGAACAGCGACCGAATACGAATCGGTACCGCCACCCGGATTGGCGACAGGGCTGCCACCGTGGTTGCCGCCATCGATCCCAGCAGCCAGGCAAGCGGCATGTTGAGAGTGGCGAACAACAATCCGCCGCCGCCGCCGATCGCGAGAGCAGTCGCGAGCGCGCGCCAGTCGATGTCGCCCCAGCCGGGGCGCGGCGCGGCCTGCGGCGGCGGGCCGTCAGGCGGCATAGCGGCCGAATCGAATGGCGGTCTGACCCGCCTTGAGGCGGCGGGACGGCATGATCAGCACGCAGTCGTCGTAAGGCGTCGTAACCGGCGTATCGCCGTTGTAGGCGATGGTCGTGCCGGTGCGGGCAATGACCTCCAGCCCGACATAGTCCTCGGCAAACCGGAAGGCGCCGGTTCCGGCGGTAATGGCTTCCGTCACCTCGATCACGTGTTGCGGGCCGGCCGGCAGGGGCGCGCCCGCGTGAGCGCGCTCAGCCGGGATGGCCTCGAACACGCGCAGGAAATGAAAGCAAACCGCAATCGCAACCTCTCGGCTCTCCCGTTTCCAATGCTGCCCGCATTCGACCAGGAGAGCGGATTTGTCGCTGCCGGGCGTGCTGAACGCGGCAAAATCACGCATCCGTGCCCCTTGGGCGTGCCCGGCATCGACGACGATATGCTGCGGCACGCCGAGGGCGCGAGCGAGCGCCAGTCCGCGCGCGCGCCAATTCTCGGGACTCGCCGTTGCCCTCAAGGACCTCGATCGACCACAACCGGTTGAAATCCTCGTCGAGGCAGCGCGATGCGTTGGGGGTTCCGGTGTCGAAGGCGTGATAGGCGGCGACGTTCATAAAGGCGAGGGTCAGTTTTCCCCGTTGCGGGCGCACGTCCGATTCGAGCAGGTAGACAAGGGCATGGGCGCCACACACTTCATTGCCGTGGACCAGCGCGCTGATCATCAGATGCGGCCCCGGTTCGCCTGAATCGAAAGTTGTCGCGTAGGGCACGCCGGTGTTGCCATGCGCATCGGGCGACAGGTCGATCGGCACCAATTCGAGCGCGCCTTCGCGAGTCATGAACGCGCCCGCCTTACGGCATGAATTGTTCGTTGAGAATCCGCTCATCGAGATTGCGTTCGGTATCGAACAAGAGGTCGATCCCGAGCGTCCGGTCCTCCCATATTTCCACACTCGACACGTCGCGCACCTCGGTATTGTCAGCCACGGCGCTGACGGGGCGCTTGTCCTGTGCCAGAACATCGAAACGGATCCGGGCCGCGCGCGGCAGCAACGCGCCGCGCCAGCGCCGCGGCCGGAACGCGCTGATCGGGGTGAGAGCGAGGACTTCGGCATTCACCGGCAGGATCGGCCCGTGCGCCGACAGATTGTAGGCACTGCTGCCGGCGGGCGTGGCTATCAGGACGCCGTCGCAGACCAGTTCCGGAATCCGGATCACGCCGTCGACGGAAATGCGAATCTTGGCGGCTTGGCGCTCCTGCCGCAGCAGAGAGACCTCGTTGAACGCCAGTGCCTTGCGGGCTCGACCCCCATTACGCCGCGCCTTCATGACCAGCGGATGCAGACGGACGCGCTCGGCCGATTTCAGACGCTTGCGTAAATCGTCGCCCTCGCGCTCGTCATTCATCAGAAATCCGACCGAGCCTTTGTTCATGCCGAATATCGGAACGTCCTTCGCCAGGAACCGGTGCATCGATTCCAGCATGAAGCCGTCGCCGCCCAGCGTGATGATGACATCGGCATCGTGCGGCGCGACATGCCCATAACGCGCCTTCAGGCGGGTTAGGGCGGCCTTGGCGCCGGCGTCGCGGCTGGCGAAGAAGGCGAGCCGGGCGGTCTTGATTGGTCGTTTGGGCATCGTGGACCTCGGAGCGGGCGGGGGCGAGTATAACGAAGCAAGGGTCCACCGCCAGCCGCTATCGCGATCAGCCGTTGCGCACGCCCCCGCGCGCCGCCATGATGCGGTTCGGTACACCCATGACCCGTTCGGCCCGCATCGTCCTCCTGTCCGCCATCCTCGGCCTGGCGTTTGGGGCGGGTGCGGCCGCGGCCCAAGACCGGCACGCGGGGTATTACTATCCGGTGCCTGCGACCACCGAGACCTATGTGGCGCGCGCCAGCGTGCTGCCCTTTGCGGGCCGGGAAATGCGCATTGGCTTCATTACCGGGATGACGACGCAGCAGATGTCGGTGCCCTATGCGCCGCAGTACTCGATTTTCGCAAAAGGCGAAGAAAGCCAGAAAATGATCATCGTTGCGTTGAACGATTCCACCTTCAATACGCTCTACCGCGTGCGCGGGCTGCTGGCGCAACTGACGTCGATCGTCCGGGCCAGCGACCTGTTTCGTGAAATGGGGGTCGAGGATTTTTTCACCTTTTTCGACCTCGCCAAGTTGTTCGGATTTACGCAGATCACGGTGACCGACGGCGCCCTGTTCGCCCACCAGATCAACATCGAGTAGGGGTTCCGAATACTCTCTTGCGGCGGTAAACGCCGTCACAGCGCGCGAGCGTCTCACGCCGCTCCGGGCGTGTTGAAAACCTTAGGTCGTCGACGCCGGATATTCGTGCCGGCTGTGGTTCAGCGGAAAAATAGGCGCCGCGGTTCAGCCCCCGGTGACGCTCATGTGGCGTTCGACGGCGGAGCCGTTGTCGCGCCGGCCGATCAGGAAATCGTGGCCCTTGGGCTTGCGCGCAATCGCTTCGTCGATGGCCGCCGCTACCGGACCGTCGTCATCGGGGTGATCGCGCAAGGGCGCGCGCAGGTCGGCCGAATCGGCCTGGCCCAGGCACATATGCAGTTTGCCGGTGCAGGTGAGACGCACGCGGTTGCACGATTCGCAAAAATTGTGGGTCATCGGCGTGATAAAGCCGAGCCGCCCCTGCGTTTCTCCGACCCGGACATAACGCGCAGGCCCGCCTGTGCGCTCGGGCGTGTCGGTGAGCGTCCATTCCGTCGCCAGAGGTGCGCGCACTATCGACAGCGGCAGGTAGTTTTCGGTGCGGTCGCCGTCGATATCGCCCATGGGCATGGTTTCGATCAGCGTGAGATCGAAGCCGCGCCGCCCGCACCATTCCACCATTCCGCTGATTTCGTCTTCGTTGATGCCGCGCAGCGCAACCATGTTGATCTTGATTTTCAGCCCCGCATCTTCGGCGGCGTCGATGCCGCCCATCACCCGGTCGAAATCGCCACGCCGTGTGATTTGGGCGAACCGGTGACTGTCGAGGGTGTCGAGAGATACGTTGATGCGCCGCACGCCCGCCCGCCACAGATTGGGGGCATACTTGGCCAACTGACTACCGTTGGTGGTGAGCGTCAATTCGTCGAGCGCGCCGCTGTCGAGGTGTCGCCCCAGTCCATCAAACAGGGTCAGGATGCCCTGGCGCACCAGCGGCTCGCCACCGGTGATCCGTAGCCGCCGAACGCCTTTGGCGACGAAGGCGCTGCAAAGCCGGTCCAGTTCCTCCAGCGTCAGCAGTTCCGCCCTGGGCAGGAACCTCATCGACTCCGCCATGCAGTAGCGGCAGCGGAAGTCGCAGCGATCCGTTACCGAGACCCGGACGTATGTGATTTCGCGGCCGAAGGGGTCGATCATGGCGAGGCGGTGTCCTGGTTCAAGTCGCGGCGGGGCGATGGAAGCGTTATATACGTTCATATATAACACTCCAATGGAATTTGAGGTGTGGCGCGGTGCCGCGCCCGGTGTTCGGCGTATAATGCGTTAGATTTCAAATGGTTAACGCCGGTTGCGGTGTCAGGTCCCCGGACCGCGCCGGCGCCAGGGCCTTGGCAGGAGCGCACCGACGGCGCAAAATGACCCCATGCCGGAATTTACGATTTCCCCCGATCCCGACGATCCCCGGCTCAGCCGCGCGGTCACGGGCACCGATCAAGTCGGTGCCCCGGTCGAGACCTGGGTGCCGGTGGAGCGCCCGCTGACCGTCTACCTCAACGGCCAGGAAATCGTCACCCTCATGACCATCGGCGATCACCCGGAGTTTCTCGGGCTCGGCTATCTGCTGAACCAGAACATGATCGGTCCGGGCGACGAGATTTCCGCCATTGAGTACGACGACGATGTCGAAACCGTGGTGGTGCGCACGCCGGCAAAGACCGTGTTCGAAGACAAATTGCAAAAGAAGACCGTCACGTCGGGGTGCGCTCAGGGCACCGTGTTCGGCGACGTGCTGGAACGGTTTGAGAAAGTTCACTTATCGCGCGGTGCGGTGTTGCGAACGTCGTGGCTTTACGAACTCCAAAAGAAGGTCAATACGCGGCCAAGTCTCTATCTGAAAGCGGGCGCGATTCACGGTTGCGCGCTGTGCCAAGGCAGCGAGCCGGTGCTGTACGTCGAAGATGTCGGCCGTCACAACGCGGTCGACAAGATTGCGGGTTACATGCATCTCGAAGAGATCGAGCCGCACGACAAGATTTTTTACACTACGGGACGGTTGACGTCGGAAATGATCCTCAAGTGCGTGTCCATGGAGATCCCGATCCTGATCTCACGGTCGGGGTTTACAGCGTGGGGCGTCGATCTCGCGCGTGAAAAGGACCTGACCTTGATCGGGCGCTTGCGCGGCAGCCGTTTCGTCACGTTGTCGGGCGGCGAGCGCATCGTCTATGACGCCGATCCGGGCGGTGTGGAGGACGAAGCGCTGCACCTGCACCGCAAGGGCGCCCGCCCCGACGCGGCCTGAGGCGCGCCCGGTGACATCGAAGGTTCCCATCGGCGGATTGCTGCTGGCAGGGGGGAAATCGCGCCGCATGGGTGGCGGCGACAAGTGCCTCCTTACGATCGCCGGCGAAACGCTGCTTGGGCGTGCCATTGCCCGCGCCCGTGTCCAGACGGCCGCGCTGGCGCTGAGCATCAATGGCGATCCTGCCCGCTTTGAAGCCTACGACGTGCCGGTCGTGAAGGATGTCGTCCCCGGCCACGCCGGCCCCCTTGCCGGGATCTTGAGCGGCATGAACTGGTTTGCCGACCGCCATCCCGAAATCGAATGGATCGTCTCGTTCGCAACCGACGCGCCGTTTTTTCCGCCCGATTTGGTGGCGCGCCTTCATGCGGCGGTGATGGACGCCAAAGCGGACCTCGCCTGCGCGGTCTCCGAGGGGCGGCGGCATCCGGTGTTCGGCCTGTGGCCGCAACGCCTCCGCGGTGAATTATCGGAGGCGGTCTTCGGCGAAGAGTTGCGCCGGATCGACCGCTGGACCGGCCGCTACGAAGTCGCGGACGTTGTGTTCGAGGGCGCGCCCGATCCGTTTTTCAATATCAATACGGCAGATGATTTCGCGGCCGCTGAATCGTTGACGGCGCAAGGGGCGGCGGCATGACCCGGCCGCCCAAGGCCCGCCACGCCGCGCCGCAGGTCCGGATCCTGCTGGGATCCTCGGTGGCGATCGGGCCCGGCAAGGCGGCCCTGATCGAAGCCATCGACCGTACCGGGTCGATCTCGGCCGCGGCGCGCGACATGGGCATGTCCTACCGGCGCGCCTGGGACCTGGTCGATATCATGAACCGGTGCTTCCGGCGCGATCTCGTGACCACCGCGACCGGCGGCAGTGGCGGCGGCGGCGCCCGGGTGACGGCGTTCGGACGCGATATTCTGGCGCGCTACCGGGCGATGGAGGAAACCGCCCAGGCAAGTATCGAAAAAGAAATGACCGGTCTGGCTCGCCTGATGCGCAAGGACCTGGCAAAAGGCTGACAAGCTGTTGCAGCGCACGGCGTTACCGGGCCGGCGCGCCGCAGGTTTTACGAAAGCCCCGTTATCTGCCCGCGCGAATCGACCGCCATGCCGGTTGCCGAAGGGACGCGCGGCAGGCCCGGCATGGTCATGACGCCGCCGCAAATTACCACCAGGAACTCCGCGCCGGCGGCGAGGCGAATCTCGCGTACCGGGACGACATGTCCGACAGGGGCGCCGTGCAAATTGGGGTCGGTCTAGAAGCTGTACTGGGTCTTGGCCATGCAAATGGGAAAGTGCCCGTATCCCTCGTTCTGGTACTTGCGGAACTGTGCGCGCACCGCCTTGTCGGCGATGATGTCGTCGGCGCCGTAGAGGCTGCGGGCGATAAACTGGGTCTTGTTCCACAGCGTTTCGCCGTCGGCATAGAGAAGGTGAAATCCGGACGGTGTTTCGGCCGCGGCGATGACCGCCTCGGCGAGCGCAAGCGCGCCGCCGCCGCCGTCGGTGAAATGCGTGCATACCGTCGCCGGGACGCCGAGGCCCTCGCACAATTCTGCGAGCCGCACGATTTCGGCATCGGAGTCTTCGGCAAACCGGTTGATCGCGACGATCACGGGCACCCCGAACTTGCGCAGGTTCTCGACGTGGCGTTCCAGGTTGACCGTTCCCTGTTCGAGGGCGCTGACGTCTTCAGTCGTGAGGTCGGCCCGCGCCGCGCCGCCGTGCATCTTGAGGGCGCGCACCGTTGCCACCAGCACTGCACACGCGGGCGTCAATCCGGCTTTGCGGCACTTGATGTTGAAAAACTTCTCGGCGCCGAGGTCGGCCCCGAAGCCCGCCCGCCTCGGTGACGACGTATTCGCCCAGTTTTAGCGCCGCGGCTGTCGCGATCACCGAATTGCAGCCTTGGGCGATGTTGGCAAACGGCCCGCCGTGAACGAACGCCGGATGGGACTCGAGCGTCTGCACCAGGTTGGGTTTTAGGGCGTCGGCCAGCAGCGCCGCCATCGCGCCTTCGGCGTCAAGGTCGTGCGTGCGCACCGGTTTCCGGTCGCGGGTGGCGCCGACGACGATATTGCCGAGGCGCCGCGTCAGGTCGTCGTAGCTGCGGGCGAGACACAGAATTGCCATCACTTCGGAGGCGACGGCGATGTCGTACCCGTCTTCGCGGGCGAAACCGTTGGCCGCGCCGCCGAGCCCGACCATGATATGCCGCAGCGCCCGGTCGTTCATGTCGACGGCGCGGCGCCAGGTCACCCGGCGCGGATCAAGCCCGGCTGTCCCGCCCCAGTAGATGTCATTGTCGATCAGCGCCGCGAGCAGATTGTTGGCCGCGGCAATCGCGTGCATGTCGCCGGTGAAATGCAGGTTGATGTCGTCCATCGGCACCACTTGCGCATAGCCGCCGCCCGCGGCACCGCCCTTGGTGCCGAACACAGGCCCAAGCGAGGGCTCGCGCAGGCACACGATGGCGCGCTTGCCGAGCCGGTTGAGGGCATCGCCAAGGCCGACGGTGGTGGTGGTCTTGCCTTCGCCCGCGGGCGTTGGCGAGATCGCCGTGACCAGGATCAGCTTGCCGTCTTCGCCCTCGGCAAGGCCGTCGATAAAGTCGAGCGCCACCTTTGCCTTGTCGTGGCCGTAGGGGATCAGAGCCGAACCCGGAATCCCGAGACCGTCCGCGATTTCGGCGATCGGTTTCGTGGCCGCCGCCCGGGCAATTTCGATATCCGGCGGGAGGGTTCTGGCGGTCATGGCCCGGTTTGCTTTCCGGCTGGTTCGACCCGCACGGCGCAGTACTTGAATTCGGGGATTTTTCCAAACGGATCGAGCGCCGGATTGGTCAGCAGATTCGCCGCCGCCTCGGTGAAACAGAACGGCGCGAACACCAGACCGTCGGGCACGCCCGCATCGGCCCGCACGGCGAGCTCGATCGATCCCCGCCGCGTCGTCACCCGCACCGGATCGCCCGCAGCGAGGCCGAGCGACTCGAGATCGTTGGGAGAAAAGTGCGCCACCGCCGCCGGTTCGATTTCATCGAGAACGCTTGCCCGCCGCGTCATCGCGCCGGTGTGCCAATGTTCCAGCAACCGGCCCGTGGTGAGCACAAACGGATAATCCTGGTCGGGCTGCTCGTCGGGCGGAATGATGCCGCAAGCGACGAATCTGCCGCGGCCGTTCGGGGTCGGGAATCCGTCGCCGAAGATCACCTCGTGGCCCGGCTCGTCCTCGGCATCGCAAGGGTAGGTGACCGCGTGTTCGCGCTCCAGCCGGTCCCAGGTGATGCCTTGTATTGAAGGCATGCATTCGCGCATTTCCGCGAACACCTCGCGGGGGTGGGTGTAGTCCATGTCGCGGCCGACCCGCTTCGAGATCTCCTGAATGATCCACAGGTCCGGGCGCGTATCCCCCGGCAACGGCAGGGCGCGGCGGCCC
>CAZTAK010000040.1:6598-27481 GCA_964611585.1 uncultured Alphaproteobacteria bacterium | reverse complement strand
GTTATTATAGGCGATTTCTTTTTTTCACTCCTTTTCGTGTATTATTTTTTCCGCTTGTACGATGTAAAAAAAAAGATAATTAAAATATATCAATAGCTACTCTTATCTATTTCCATAAGCAACAGCTGGCAGCCAAGTAACTATCTCTGATCTAGGCGAAGGGCTGCGCCTTCTCTTCCTTGCCCCGGCGCGAGCTTTGCCTATACTCCGCGCCCAGCGCCATGAGGGGCGCCAGTGATACAATGGACCGCAGCGATACAATGTACCCCGGCGACACAATGGACCCCGGCCATGGCTGACATGAAAAAAGTCGTCCTCGCCTATTCGGGCGGACTCGACACTTCGGTCATTCTAAAATGGCTCGAGGTTACCTACGGCTGCGAGGTGGTGACCTTTACCGCCGACCTCGGCCAGAGCGAGGAACTGGAACCGGCCCGGGCCAAGGCCGAAACGATGGGTGTGCGCGAGATCTACGTCGAGGATCTGCGCGAGGAATTCATCCGCGATTTCGTGTTCCCGATGTTTCGAGCTAATGCGGTATACGAGGGGCTCTATCTTCTGGGCACCGCCATCGCCCGGCCCCTGATTGCCAAGCGCCAAATCGAGATTGCCGCCGAGACCGGCGCCGATGCCGTCGCCCACGGCGCCACCGGCAAAGGCAACGACCAGGTCCGGTTCGAACTCGCCTACTACGCCCTCAATCCGGACATCCGGGTGATCTCGCCGTGGCGGGAATGGGACCTGACCTCGCGCACCAGGCTGATCGAGTTCGCGGCGAAGCACCAGATTCCGGTTGCCACCGACAAGTGCGGCGAGGCGCCGTTCAGCACCGACGCGAACATGTTGCACACCTCTTCCGAAGGCAAGGTGCTGGAAGACCCGGACGTTGCGGCCGGGGAATACGTCTATTCGCGCACCGTCGCGCCTGAAGACGCCCCGGACGAAGCGGCGGATATCGAGATCACGTTCGAAAAAGGCGACGCGGTAGCGATCGACGGCACGGCGATGTCGCCGGCGACGCTGTTTGCCCGGCTCAACGATTTGGGGCGCGCGCACGGCGTCGGCCGCCTCGATCTGGTCGAGAACCGGTTCGTCGGCATGAAGTCGCGCGGGATTTACGAGACGCCGGGCGGGACGATTCTGCTTGCCGCCCACCGCGGCATCGAGAGCCTGACGCTCGACCGTGGCGCCGCGCACCTCAAGGACGAGTTGATGCCGCGCTATGCGGAGCTGATCTATAACGGTTTCTGGTTCTCGCCCGAGCGCGAAATGCTTCAGGCCGCCATCGACCATTCGCAGGTGCGGGTGTCGGGCACGGTGCGGCTCAAACTCTACAAGGGCAGCGCGACGGTGACCGGACGGTCATCGCCCGACAGCCTCTACAGTCTCGAACACGTCACCTTCGAGGACGACGCAGTTTACGATCAGCGCGATGCCGAGGGCTTCATCAAGCTTAACGCGCTGCGGCTTCGGTTGCTGAAGCGGCGCGGCTAGGCGAGGCTGGCCGCAAGACCGCTGCTAGGGCGCAGGCGGCCGACGTAGCCGACGACAGTGCCGCTCGCGTCTTCGACCGGTGCGACCCGCAAATCGATCTTGAGGTCGAATCCGCGCAGGTGCCGGAGCGTCACCGGCTGTTCGATTGCGGCGCAGTTTGCTATGGCGCGGCGGACGACATCGGCAAACTCCGACGGGGCTCCGCCGGCGGTCAGTTCGTTCACCGGCCGCCCGGCGACATTGGACTCGTGGCCGCAGTAGATGTGCCACTCTTCGTTCGCGGCGATTACCCGTTCGCCGGCATCGAACAAAACCAGCGCATCACGGCTGTCGGAAAAAAGGGTCTCGACCAAATGCCACGGCCACAGGGTCCCTTCCGGTCCCTGTGCCTCGCGGTCCTGCGATTGCGTCATGAATACCTTGCGCTCCGATCCGCCTCGACAGAAATAATGTTGGCCGATCTCATGTCCACGACTGCGAGCGTTCGCCGCCGCTGCCACACGCATTCTCCGGTGCGCAGGTAAATTTCCGGTTACAGGAACCGAAGATTCGAAAAAATTCGAGTCAGGCCGTCGGCGGGATTCCGCGGCGGCGGCAGGCGGCGTTAACTGTATTTTTCAACAGATACGCAATCGTCATCGGCCCGACGCCGCCGGGAACGGGTGTGATGGCGCCGGCGATCTGGACGGCCTCGTTAAAGTTGACGTCGCCGGTCAGGCGGCTTTTTCCATTTTCGCTATCGACCCGGTTCATGCCGACATCGATCACGGTGGCGCCGGGCCGGATCCAGCCGCCGCGGACGAGTTCCGGTCGCCCCACCGCCACGACCAGAATTTCGGCGCGGCGGCATTCGCTGGCAAGATCGCGGGTGCGCGAATGCGCCATCGTGACCGTGCAATGCGCGCGCAGCAGCAGCTGCGCCAGCGGCTTGCCGACCAGGTTCGAGCGCCCGATGATGAGCGCCCGCTGACCGGTCAGATCGCCGGCGTGGCGGCGGATGAGGTCGAGACAGCCCAACGGCGTGCACGGCACCAGGCCGTCACGCCCGCTGATCAAGCGGCCCGCGTTTATCACGTGCAACCCGTCGACGTCCTTGTCGGGATCGATCGTGCCGATAATCGCCAGTTCGTCGAGATGACCGGGAAGCGGCAGCTGTACCAAAATGCCATTGACGGACTCGTCGCCATTAAGGCGCCCCACCAAGTCAAGCAGATCCTTTTGCGATGTCTCCGCCGGCAAAATGTATTCGAAGGATTCCATCCCGGCGGCACGCATCGCCTTGCCCTTGTTGCGGACGTAGATGGCGCTCGCCGGGTCGTCGCCGACCAGCACAACGGCGAGCCCCGGCGTGAATCCATGCTGCGATTTCAGCGCCTCGACTTCGCGCGCGACGCCGGCGCGCAACTCCGCGGCGACGGCCTTGCCGTCGATGCGCACAGCTTCAGACATGAACGGATTCCATCCAGGTTTGCAACCGCCGGATTTCGTCCGGCGCCGCGTCATCGAAATGCACTGTCTTGCGACGCGATCGCGCGCCCGCGGCCAGCGCAAGACGCGAGGGCGCAACCTTCCATTCCCGCGCCAGCAGGTGCAACAATGCCGCGTTCGCTTTGCCGCTCTCGGGTGGTGCGGTGACTTTCACCTTTAGCGCCGGGCCGTCCGGCGTTTGCGTAAATCCGGCAATGCCGGCACGTGCGGCCTTCGGCGTCAAGCGAATGGCGACGGAAACCCCCCCGGGTGTGATGGCGAGCGGAGTGTCCATCCGGCCGGGTCCTTTTAGAGCATGAATCCCGCCAGCAGATTGCGCAGGAAAACCAACAGCAGGATCAGCACGATCGGTGAAATGTCGATGCCGCCGAGATTCGGAATAAACCGCCGGATCGGGCGCAGGGCGGGTTCGGTAATCCGGTAGAGAAAGTCCCCTACCAGGAAAATGAAGCGGTTCTGAGTATTGATGATGCTGAAACTAACCAGCCAGCTCAACACCGCTGAAATGATCAGCGCCCAGATATAGAGCGTGATGACCGTATCGATGAGTTGAAACAAGGCGACCATGGCCGAATCCGAACTGTTGTTTTCCTGCCGGGCTTTGCACGCCGCACCCTTGCGCCGGCCGCGGCCGGCGCGGCGAACCCGTGGCAGGGCATCGGCAGGGGGAGGCGTCCGCAACCCGGATATCCCGGCCTTTACTAACCCATCGGCGCGGACCGGCACAAGGCGACCGCCGCCGCCGTTGCCGCCTGGCGCATGGGCGGTTGCGCCGACGCGGATTTGCCGTGGTTTTCGTTTACCGGCCACACCGCGCTGCCGTTGCGTCCCGCCCCGCTTTGCCGCCCTTGACAGGGTCGGGGGGCGTACCCATTATCCCGGTCCTTTCGGGGGGGCCTCCGGCGCGCCCGAACGCCCCCGGGGCCGTAGCTCAGTTGGGAGAGCGTCGCGTTCGCAACGCGAAGGTCGGCAGTTCGATTCTGCTCGGCTCCACCACCCCGCCCGAAACCTCGAATTTCTGATCCTGGGCCGGGCCCGCCTGCGGCTTCGGATGGCAGGCCACGGAGGGGCGCCGCCACCCGAAGGCGTATGGGCGTAGGCGTGTCTTCCTTAAGTTCCCGCCCGCGGCCCGAAGCCTTCGGCGGACCGGCCGCCAGGAGCGAAGGGAGACGGCTCCTGCCATGTGGTACGTCTGCTTTCTTCGATTACGCAACGGGGATGTGTAGGTCGGGTCGACGAGCGATCTTCGACGAAGAATCGCCTCTCATCAACGAGGACAGGGGGAATCAACCAAGGCCTACCTGCCGGTTGAGCTGAAGTCCTATGTAGCCGTGCAAATCGAAAGAAACGCGCGCGAACTTGAGAAATACTTCAAATCGGGATCGGGCAAAGCGTTCGCGAACAAGAAGTTCTGGCAGGAACCATCGATGCCCCGTGCCTCGTGCGCAAAGCCTACCGCATCATCGGCCGGGATTATCGCAGCTGGCCACCGGGTGACCCGCCTCCGGCAGGACGGCCGTCAGGTTTCGGTGTCGCGGGATTTCGTTACGGGTCCCGGCTCGGACCCTTCTTCGGGCTCCGAAGCACTCGTCTCGGACCCTGCCTCGGGGTCCGGCTCATTTGTCCCGCTCCCGGTCACGGGACTTGTCTCGGACCCTGATTCGGACCCCGGCTCGTCGGATTCGGAGACCTCGCCTCTGCGTTCCCTGGCCTTTTGCGTCCTGGCCTCGGCGCGCGCCGCGCGTTTTGCTGATTTCGCGCGGTCGCGTTCGCGGCGTTCGTGACTGTAGTTGGGCCGTCGTGCCATGGAGTCGTTCCTGCGTTGGCGGTGTAGGGCCCGGCGTCGGCGGTCGCTTTCCTGCCGATATTCCGGAATGCCGGGGCCGCAGCGAGGAAGCCGCAGGGCCCACAGCAGCATACGTCAAAGAGCTCCTCGCCGGGAACCTTATCGGCCGAATAAAGCATTCCGGCCAGCCCGGTGCACCCGTCAGTCCGGGCTATGGACGATTCGCTGCAACATCAGGAAAGATTCAACCCACTTTCCAAGGGGGTATATCCGATCTTCGAACCCAAGGTACTCGAGGCCAAACCTCGAATAACACTGAACCCATCAAGACGTTGGCCGAGAGCAATACCGCAAGGAACTGCGCCGGTGGGGCTCAAGCCGATGGGGAAAAATCATTATTCTTCAATATGTTAGTGCCGGTTTACCTGTTCGATGATTGGCCATGGCACTCCGCCCGAGGGTCTGCCGCTCTCGCCGATCGGCCTTGCACAGAAGGATCGAACGGCGCGCCCCCGAAGGGTCAAATCTGCCCCTCGCGGATCCCCGGTGCGGGGGTTTGGCGATCCGCAGATCGGTGGGGCTTGTAACGCCGGGCGGGCGTTCCCAAGTACCGGGCTCAGTCTTCAAAACCCGGCGTATTCGCTTCGTCACGCCGACCAAGCCTCGAAAATACCTCCCCGGAAATTGCGAACTGAACCCGTGGCCGCATGGTGCGCCCGCGGTATTTCTTATTACGTACGATTGGAACGATTGAATGATCGGAACAGTAAAGTGGTTCAATCCCGCCAAGGGATTTGGCTTCATTAGCCAGGACGGCAGCGACAAGGACGCCTTTGTCCATATTTCCGCCGTCGAGCGCGCGGGCCTGACCCAACTGAACGAGGGTCAGCGGGTCGAATTCGACCTCGCGCCCAGCGGCAACGGAAAAATGGCTGCCGAAAACCTCAGAGTGGCAGACTAACGCAAATCCCGAGGCGGCGGAATCGCCGGCAACGACGATTTGCGTTCTATGTCAAAGGGATAGAGCTTTTCGCGTGAGCGCATGCGAACGGGAAAAGCTCTAACCGCGACCAAAGAGGGAGCCTCGGGCTCCCTCTTTTTTTGCTTTTTGGCGGCCGCCAACGCCACCAGCACCGCCGCGCGCTCCGCCCGGCATAAACCGGGTGCGGCCTTTCTGCGTCCCTTCCCGACATCTCAACCCGCTCGCGGCTGCATGACGCCTCGCCGCGTAGCGTCGCGACCGCGCAAACGCCGCGTGCTCCGGTGCCCTCGGCGGGGTCATTCGGCGCGGCACACGCCGCGCCGGCGATGCCCAGATTGCGGCGCTCAAGGATGCAGAGGAGAGGCGCGTGAAATCACTGCGCCGCGTCGGCGTCCGTGTCTTCGACCTTGCCGCCTGCGCCCGCGTCCGGTTCGGGTTTGGCCGCATCGGATCCCGTGAAAGCGCGCGTCAGCCGCGCCACGTCGTCCTCGTCGAAGGTCTCTTTTTCGAGAAGTTCGGCCGCGCTTCGTTGCAGCAGCGCCCGGTGCCCGGCGAGGATCGTGGTGGCGCGCTCGAACGCGGTTTCGATCAGTATACGCACCTCGGTGTCAATCTCGCGCGAGGTTTCCTCCGAATAGGTGCGCGTGCCCGGTGCCATCAAACCCGACGGCGTCCCAAAAAACGGCGCCGGTTCGGTCTCGTAGGCGGCCTGCCCCAGTTTTTCGTTCATGCCGTAGCGCATCACCATCGAGCGCGCGATCTCGGTCGCCTTGGCAAGGTCGTCCGCGGCGCCAGTGGACAGATGCTCGAAGACCAGTTTCTCGGCGGCCCGCCCGCCCAGCAGCACGGCTAGTTTGTTTTCGAGTTCGGATTCGCGCATCAGATACCGGTCTTCGGTCGGCCGTTGCATGGTGTAGCCCAAGGCGCTGATGCCGCGCGGGATCACCGAAACCTTGTGCACCCGGTCCGACCCCGGTAACGACATCGCCACCAGCACGTGCCCCATTTCGTGGTGGGCGACGGTGCGGCGCTCGAGCTCGTTGAGAATCCGGCTTTTCTTCTCAAGCCCGGCGACGATGCGTTCGATACCGGCGGTGAAGTCCTCCATCGCCACGGCGGGCGCGTCCCGCCGGGTCGCCACGACCGCGGCCTCGTTCACCAGGTTGGCGAGATCGGCGCCGGTGAAACCCGGCGTCATTTGCGCAACCTTTTCCGGGTCGACATCGGTGTCGGAGGTCACTTTGCGGAGGTGCACCAGAAGGATCTGCAATCGCCCTTGCCTGTCGGGGCGGTCGACCAGAATCTGGCGGTCGAAGCGGCCGGCGCGCAACAGGGCCGGGTCGAGAATTTCCGGCCGGTTGGTGGCGGCCAGCAGGACCACGCCCTGTTGCGGATTGAAGCCGTCGAGTTCGGCCAAAAGCTGGTTGAGCGTCTGTTCCTTTTCATCGTGGCCGCCGCCACCGGGGTACAGTCCACGGGCGCGCCCGAGCGCGTCGAGTTCGTCGATGAAGATGATGCAAGGGGCGGCCTGGCGCGCCTGTTCGAACAGGTCGCGCACCCGCGCCGCGCCCACGCCGACGAACATCTCGACGAATTCCGAGCCGTTGATCGAAAAGAACACGACGCCCGCCTCGCCCGCGACGGCGCGCGCCAGCAGTGTCTTGCCGGTGCCGGGCTGGCCCACCAGCAGAATTCCCTTGGCGATGCGCGCCCCCAATCGTGCGTACTGCGAAGGGTTTTTCAGGAAGGCGACGATTTCCTCAAGTTCCTCCTTGGCCTCGTCGACCCCGGCCACGTCCTCGAAGGTGACGCCCACATCTGTTTCCATGTAGACTTTGGCCTTGCTCTTGCCGATGGTCATGGCGCCGCCAAGACCCTAGCGGTCGGCGATGCGGCGGAACAAAAACAGCCAGATGCCGAGGAACAAGATCACCGGTACCAGCCACGACAGCAGCCCGGTGACAAGCGTATTTGGCACCTCGCCCTTGAACTCAACGCCATATCGGGCAAGGTCTTCGGCAATGTCCGGATCGACCCGGGTTGTGGTGAACCGGGTGGCGCCGTCGGATTGTGATGCCTTGAAGGTGCCGCGGATCGCGGTTTCGGTGACGATGATGTCTTCCACCTGGCCGGATTCGAGAAGCGCCAGGAACGCGCTGTAAGGGATGGTCTCGACCTGCTGGGAGCGCGTCCACAGGCTTTGCAGCAGCAGGATCGCCAACAGGGCGATGACGAAGTACCAGATGTTGAACTGAAGCTTCTTGTCCATGCGCTGCCCCCTCGTGGGCCCGGCTCAGACGGCGGCCGACCCCCGCGGGGCGGCTGCGGCAGGCCCATTATACAGGTAGTACGTGAACTTCGGGGGGCGAGGCGGCTATTTGCCGCGGCGTGGCGACGGATCGGGCAGACCGGCCGTGCGTACGGTCTAACCCCGCTTGTTGCCGTAGAAGCGGTAGACCGCGAGTTCGCCCGACTGCAACGCCGCCGTGCAGAGCGCCCACAACTCGGCCTCTTCCGCCAACGCGTCCAAAAGCAGTGGATCGTAGTCGCCAGATTGTTTCATTCTGCGCATGGTGCGCTGGGCCTTCCACCAGCCGCTGATGATCAGACTGCAAAAGCTTTCGGTCAGGTCCAGCGGCGCATGCAGTGTTGCCAGCATGCCGTTCGCAAAATAGTCCTTGTATTGTTCGAGCGTCCAAAGGTGTGGCACCTCCGGATCAACCGCCTTCCACGCGTCGATCAGGCCGTGCCCCGCCTCGGCAGGTTCCCGGGTGACGAGGTCGGTGAAGACGAATTGGCAAGTGGCCTTGGACGCGGCGGCGAGGGCGTCGAGCCAGACGCGCTTGTTCTCGAGCCGGAATAACGCTTCCCTGGAAAAGACGAAGTCGAACTTCTTCTCCGGCAAGTCCGGTTCGGCCGGATCGAACGTTGTAACGGGGACCTTCTTGGTCATGCCTGCCATGACCGAACGCTCCATCGCCGCCTCGGCGAGAACCGGCGAGGCTTCCTGCGCCGTAATCCACAGACCGAACTGCTCGGAAAAAAGTCTGGCTGCGCCGCCCAGCCCGGCGCCGAGATTGAGGACGGTCATGTCCGAGGTGAGATGTAGGATCCTGACCAGTTCCAGCAGATAAGCTTGGTCGCCAGGGCCCGAATTGCCTTTGCCCCAAACCAGTTCGGCGGCCTGGATTCGTGTCGGGTTCCAATGCGCGACGACCTTCGTCGTCTTGACATTGTCGGCGCTCTCTTCCGCGGGGTGGAGCGGTGGTGGGGCGCGCCGCACCGGGATGAATTCATCGTCTGCATCGTCGGCGTCGTCGTTGGTCTTGAGATCGGCAGGGGGGACGCCTTCCCACCAGGCCCGGAACTTGTGGCCGAAGGTGTACTTGACGCCGGCCGTTTCCCCGTCTTCGTCGTCGTCGTCAATGATCTCATTGTCTTCGTCTTCCGGCGCATTATTGCCGGCCGCTTTGCCGCGCCGAATCAGCGACAGGCCAAAGCCACGTTTCGCCTTCTTCTTGGCTGGCTTGGCTTCTTTTTTGGCGGTTTGGTCGCCGGAATCGGCGCGCTGCGTTGCAAATCTCGCCATGACGCTGCCCGGACCGAGCCCGGCGTTCCCATCGTTTAGTCGAAGGACCACAGCCTACTCAGGTTTGGCTAACAGGAAGTAAACGCCGCAACCTGGCGTGGCCGGGGCGTTACGGCAGCGCTCTGCGGCACATTGAAACTCGACCGGTTGCGGCTGGTTTCCGCCCTCGCCCGGGAATCAGGGCCGTTTCGGCGGGGATTCGTGCGGCTGAGCCGGTTGGCCGCTGCCGCCCGACCGGTCCAGCACCGCGGCCAGCGCCCGTTTGGCCGCCGCCGCCGCGGCCGCAAGCGATCTCACCCGGCGGCGGGCCCCGCCGGTGTCTCCCGTCCGGCAATGGCCCTCGATTGTCCGTCCGAGATCGGCCAGGTCCGAATATCCGAGGTTGCCGGCAGTACTCGAAAAGTCGTGGGCCTCGCGCGCGAGGCCGATGAAATCGCCGGTGCCCTCAAGGCGTTCGATCCGGACAAGCCGGGCCTCGAGGTCGCGCTCGAATTCGCGGTAGTGCTCCGCGGTCCGGGCGGTCCCGAGGATTTCAACCATCCGGTGGTAGACCCGCTTGAGCGATTCGTCTGCCGCACCGCGCGGCACGGCGCCGGCGGCATGTTTTCGCAACAGTTCCAATAACTGCGCCGGATCGAGCGGCTTGGGCACCAGTCAGTCCATGCCCGCCTTCGAGGCGCGGTCGCCGATTTCCGATTCGTCGTGCGCGGACATCGCCAGAATCGGCAGGGCGCCGCCGGACGGCAAGGCGCGGATTCGCGCGGCGGCCTCAAAACCGTCGATGCCCGGAAGCTGCACGTCCATCAGGACCAGATCGAATTCCTGCGCCGCAATAGCCTCGACGGCGGCCTCGCCACTTGCGACGATTTCCACCGCCCCGCCCCAGCGTTCGATCAGGGCTTCCAGCAGCCGTTGGTTCAATGAATTATCCTCGACCACCAACACCTTGGTTGGCAGCGCGACGCTGCCGGCAGGCTCGGCGGCGGCGTTCTTGGGTGGGGCCCCCTCGGCCCGCGCCAACGGAATCAAGACCCAGAAGGTACTGCCTTTTCCGAGTTCGCTTTCGAAACCGATCTTGCCACCCATGGCCCGCGCGAGGCTCGCACTGATGGCAAGACCCAATCCGGTGCCGCCGTATTCGCGGGCGATCGAGGCGTCAGCCTGGCCGAAGCGCTGAAACAGGCGTGTTTTTGCATCGTTGGCGATTCCGATTCCGGTATCGGTCACGGTCAGACGCGCGAGAACGGTGTCCGGAGTGCTGGGTTCGGGCTTCAGCGACACCGCGATGTGGCCCTGAGAGGTGAATTTCAAGGCATTGCCGAGCAAATTCAGCAGCACCTGCCGGATTCGCCCAGCGTCGCCCGACAAATGGTAATCGCCTTCGGCGATGTCGGTTTCGATCGCCAGCCCCTTGTTGCCGGCGACCGGCGCCATCAGGCGTACGGTATTGCGGACCACACCCGCGAGGTCGAAATCGCGCTGTTCGAGTTCCATGCGGTCGGCCTCGATCTTGGCGCCATCGAGAACATCGTTGATGAGCGTCAAAAGCGCGTCGCCCGATTCCTCGATCAGTTTCGCGAGGTCGCGATGTTCGGGTGCCAGGCCTGCGGCCGACAACAGCCGGGCGGTGCCGAGAATCCCGTTCAGCGGCGTGCGGATTTCATGGGTGATTGTGGCGAGAAACGTTGATTTTGCCTGGTTCGCGCGCTCGGCCCGTTCGCGCGCGGCTTCGATCCCGGTCTGCAGGCGGCGCGCTTCGCTGACGTCGCGGATCAGGCCGGTTACGGTTGCCGCTCCGTCCGGTACCGGCATGTGGACGCGGATCGTCAGCACAAAGATCCGCGGCTCGCCGTGAAGAGTCGGAATGACGAGGTCGTCGATCTCGCCGTGTCGCTCGGCCGCGCCGGATTCCATCAGTGAAAGGACGGCGCCAACGAAACGGTCGCGGTGTTCCGCCGCGATCAATTCGACGAAATCGGACCAGCGAATGTCGGGGCCGAGATCGGGACGCCAGATCTGATCCCAGAACCGGTCGCCGATCGCGATTTCTCCGCTATCCGGATTCCAATCCCAGATCGACTGGTCGGCGGCTTCCCGTGCCAATTCGTAGTGTTCGTGCATGGTCGAAGCCTCGGCGGCCTGGCGAACGACGCCGGTAACGTCATCGATCGTCACCATGTGTCCGCCCTCGGGCAGACCCGTGACACGGCTGCGGACGGTGCGCCTGTCGCCAAGGCGCACGTATTCAATCTCGCCGGAATCGTTGGTGATGGCTTCAAGGCGTTTGTCACGGGCGCGGGCCCATTCCAAATCCGTCAGGCCTTGCGGAAGACCGGCGCGCACGGCATCCATCAGATCTCCGATCTTCGGGGCGCCGTTGATTAGGTCTTCAGGCAGGGACCAGATTTTGTGGAAGGCGCGGTTTGCGTCGACGACGCGCATATCCGAGTCGATCAAAACGATCCCGTAGTCGATCAGGTCGATCGCGTCGCGGATATCGCCGGAGGATGGGTGCGCGGGCCGTCGGGTCATTCGAGCCTTTCAATGAACCACCGAACCCGATCAACCTACACTATTTGGGCTACCCGTCATGGTTATCTTTCAAGGAGCATTATCCTAAGTATAGTAGTATCGTGCCGCGCCCAACCGGCAACTCTGCCGTCAAGCCACGGAGCCTATCTGCCCCGCGCTCGCCCGGCCGCAACGAGTTGCATCCGTTCAGGAGGAACGCTTGCGGCGATTACAGAACGGATTAAGCGGCTTCTATCTAATGAAGAGGAGAGCGATTTTCGCGAGGGCCAGGAACCGCGCCGGTTCAATCCCTTCGGGGTTCGCTCTAGCGGCGGTAGACGGCCTGCTGAATAAGCACGTCGACGGCGCCAGGGGAAAGGATTTGATCGGCGGCGCCTTGCAGCCCGCGCATCAGGAAGTCGAGGTCCATCGGCTGAGTCAGCAACCGCAGGGTCGCTACATAACCCTAGGTCACGCTGACAAAGGCTGCGTGCACGCGCGGCAACTGGATGTGGATACTATCTGACTTTGATTCGTCCAGTACCTCAAGAGTCAGTTCCAGTTCGACCCGCCCGCGAATCCGATTGCGGTTGATGATCGGGGCGCTGACGACGTCCATTCGAACGTAGCGCTCGTACGCGTCTTCCGTTTCGCTTTCCTCGGCGGCGGCCGGTCCGGCAAAACCAAGGGTCGCGGCCAAAGCCAAGCCCATGAGAAGGCGCCGTATCGAAACTTTTCCGTTCACGTCACCACCCTGCGGTCCAGATCTACCCGCCCACCCAAAGCGAATTCTTGCTCGCTGACCGGTCCCGACAAATCCGGGCTAGGCAAGCCCGCGCCGGGTTTCCAAAAGGACGCCCAAGTCTAGCAGATTTTCTATTTCGGTCTCGCTGAAACCCGCTTCGGTCAAAACCTTGCGGCCGTCGGCTCCGAACCGCGGCGGCCTGGATCGAACCGCGCCCGGGGTCCGCCCCAGTTTCACGGGCACCCCGGTGCCGCGATAGCCGTCCTCGCCTTCGACAACCATGCCGCGATGAAGGGCGTGCTCATGAGTCAGGATTCCGGACATGTCGAGGATCGGTCCGGCCGGGATACCCATTGATAAAAGCTGCTTGCATAGCGCCGCGCCATCGGTTTTTTCGAGGCGATCCACCAGTTCCGCGCGCAATAGGCCGCTGTGCGCCATGCGCTGGGCGTTGTCGGCAAAGCGCGGGTCCTGGACGAGATGCGGCGCCTCCAACTCCTCGCACAGGCGGGCGAACTGACGGTTGTTGCCGACACTCAGGAAGATCGGCCCGGTTGCTGTCGGGAAGGCGTCATAGGGGACGATGTTGGGGTGCGCGTTGCCGATCAGCTTCGGCGATTCGCCCGACATAAACCAGTTGGCCGCATGGGGGTGCAAAAGCGCGACGCCGGTGTCGAACAGGCTCGCCTCGACCGACTGGCCGAGGCCCGAGCGGTCGCGTTCGACCGCCGCGGCCAGGATCGCGTTGGACGCAAACAGGCCGGTGGCCATGTCGACGATCGGAATCCCGATTCGCACCGGGCCGGAGGTCTCGGTTCCGTTAATGCTGATCAGGCCGCACATCGCCTGGGCAACGGCATCGTATCCGGGGAATCCGCCGAGCGGCCCGTCGGCGCCGAAGCCGGTAATGCGGCAATGAATCAGTTTCGGGAACCTTGGGCTCAGCACCGTGTCGTAACCGAGATTCCATTTTTCGAGCGTTCCGGTCTTGAAGTTTTCGACCAGTGCATCGGCGCCCTCCAGAAGCCGCAGCAGTACTTCGCGACCCTCGGGCCGCGAAAGATCCATCGCCACGCTTTCCTTGTTGCGGTTGACGCCGGTGAAGTAGGCGCTTTCGCTGTCCTTGAACGGCGGCCCCCAGTCGCGGGTCTCGTCGCCCTGGGGCGGTTCGATCTTGATGATCTCGGCGCCCAGGTCGCCGAGGAGTTGCGTGCAATAGGGACCGCCGAGTACGCGCGACAGATCGACAATTTTCCAACCCGCGAGGGGTCCCGAGGCGGCTTCGGCCATGATCTAACCCAACGGCGGCATGGCGCCCATGCCGCGTTCGACTGCGGGGCGCGCGGCCACGGAATCGCACCAGCGCCGGACATTCGGGTAAGGCGCGAGACCATCCGGCAGGCGCCCGTCCGAGGTAGCGGCGATGGGATAGATCTGCACGTCGGCAAACGAAAACTCGCCGGCAACATACTCGGCCTCGGCGAGACGCCCGTCGATGGCCTTGAAGAAGCGATCCGCCTGGCCGAGCAGATATTCGATCGAAGGGCCGCTGGTATCGGGCAGGTTGCGGGTAAACTGAAACTGATAACTCAGGGCCGGCGCCAGGTTCGCCGTGGCGACGCAGGCCCACTCCCAGGCCAGCGCCCGCGCCACCGCATCGCTCGGCATCAGCTTGCCCGATTTTTCGCAAAGATAGAGGGCAATGGCGAGGGTCTCGAACACCGTGACCTCACGGCCGCCGGGTCCGTCACGGTCGATGATCGCCGGGATCTTGCCGATCGGATTGATGGCAAGGTAAGGCGTTGCGAGGTGATCGCCTTTCATCATGTCGAAAGGCTGAATTTCATACGCGCAGCCGGTTTCCTCCAGCATCACTGCGGCCTTCTGGCCATTGGCCGTTCCCACGGCGTAAAGATCGATCATGAATCAGAATCCAAACGGTTAAACGGGTCGAAAGACTTGAGCGAAGCGATCGCTGTACCCCGCGTCCGGGGGGCGCCCGTCAGGCGGCCGGCAGCGCCGCGAGCTTTTCGGCGAGTTCGGCGGCGGGCATCACGTCGGCGTACTTTTCCGACATGTCGAACAGGTTGACGGCGTGGGAAACGTGGCTGCGGTCGTACACCGCGTCCTCCGGCACCGCGACACGGAAATTGTAGGCGAAAGCATCCACGACCGAACCCCGCACGCAGCCCGAAGTGGTACAACCGGTTACGATCAGGGTATCGGCGGCGAGATCGATCAGATAACTCGTGAGTGCGGTGCCGAAAAAGGCGCTGGGGTGGCGCTTGGGCACCAGAATGTCGCCCTCGCGCGGCGCAATCCCGGCCACGAACTCGTAGCCTTTTTCCGGGATCGTCATGATCGAGGGGACCTTGGCCGCCAGCCGCCCGGCGTCGTAAACCTTCTTCGGCGCGACGTGGGGATAGAGCACCGGCCAACCTTTGTCGCGGAACTGCGCCAGCAACGGCGCGATCTTTTCGACCGCTGCCCAGGCCACATCGCCGCAACTGGTGGGGAATTCCTTGATCGAGACCCAGAACGGGCGCGATTCGGTGCCGGTCGTGCGGTACTGCACGTCGATAATCAACAGAGCCGGGCGCGTGCCAAGGCCGCCGGGCTTGCCAAATCCGGCGGCGCCATAGGCGCGTTGTTCCTCGTCGCTAATTATTCCGTCCCAGGGCCGGGCCATGGTTCTATTCCTCTTGATGTCGTGCCGCGGCCATTAGAGCAAACGCCCGGCCCCGGCGCCAGCGGCCAGTGCGCCAGGGCCAGACGTGCGGGCGCGGCGACTCAACCAAGCGGGCGGTGCAGGTAGCGCCCGTGCCCGGCGGCATCCGAGTTCATCTTGCCGTCCCGCATGACATCGACGCCGCGCACCATGGTGCGCACCGGCCAGCCCTTGAGCGTCCAGCCCTCGTAGACCGAGTAATCCGAGTAGGATCCCAGTTCGGCCGGCACCACCTCACGTTCCTTGTCGAGATCGACAAAGGTCAGGTCCGCATCCATGCCGACCGCAATCGCGCCTTTGCGTTTATCGATCCCGAAGATGTTGGCCGGGTTGGTGCATACAACCTCGGCGATGGTTTGCAAATCGAGGCCGCGCTTGTGATAGCCCTCCGACAGCAGGACCGGCAGGATGGTCGCGGTCCCGGGAAAGCCCTGGCTCGACTTCCAGATCGATTTGCCTTCCTTGGTGGCGCGCTTGCGCGGGACGTGATCGGAGGCGACGACATCGACGGTGCCGTCGGCGATCGCCAGCCACAACGCCTCGATGTCGTCCTCGGTGCGAAGCGGCGGGTTGGTCTTGCCAAGCGAGCCCAGGTCCATGGTCATGTTATGGGTCAGATAGTGGGGGCAGGTTTCCACGAACACCGGGGCATAGCGTTCGCGGTAGCGCCGCACCTCATCCAGGCCGCGTTCGCAACTGACGTGCGGGAAATAGATGTTGGCGCCCGCATATTCGGCGAACGCCATCCCGCGCATGATGTTCTCGGCTTCGGTGAAGTCGGATTTGGATTCGCAAAAGTCACGCAAGGTGTCGCGGCCCTGCTCCTGAAACTGGGTACGGATGCGGTTGACGATCTCGATGTTCTCGGGGTGGGCAACCACGACGACGCCTTCGAATTCGGACGTGGTTTCCAGCAGGTTCAAAAAGAACCCGTCGTCGGTTCCGTCCAGGCCCAGATAACGCCCTTCCTCGCCTTTGAAGTTCATAAAGTACTTGAACGAAGTGATGCCGAGCTTCTCGACGTATTCTGGAATTTCCTCGCAGTGCACCTCCTTGGCGGTCGAAAAGTGAAATCCGAAATCGACGAAGGCGCGGGCTTCAGCTTCGCGTTTCTTTTCCTCGAATATTTCGCTGTAGGGCTCGTTGTTGAGGAAGAACGCCAGGATCGTCGTCACCCCGCCCTGCGCGGCATAGGTCGTTTCGGTGCTGTATTCGGTCAGCGGCTCGCCAAATCCGAAATGTACATGGGCGTCTATGATGCCCGGAAACACATGAAGGCCGGAGGCTTCGATGGCCTCGGTGCCCTCCGGCACCGCCTCACCTGGGCGCAGCACGGCGGCGATGGAACCGTCGCTGATCAGAATGTCGGCGGGCTCGGGCCCGCGTTCGGGAAAGACGACGGTACCGCCGCGGACAACTCGTTCTTGGGTCACAATAGGTTCCTATTCTGTTGGGCAGTCACGACGCGGCCCGTTGGGCGGCCGGCATGGTGCCTTCTTCGGCATGAAGGGTGGCGAGCGTGGCCTCGATGTCTTCGCGCGGCAGGTCACGGGTAATGAATACCAGCCGCGAGCGCCGGTCGGCGCCGGGCCAGGCGGCAAGGGTTTCGGGCGGGCTAAACAGGTGCTGGACGCCCTGCACGACAACCGGACGGCGCTGCCCGGTCACGTTCAGCAACCCCTTGATTCGCAACAGGTTTTCGCCCGGAAACGCGCGAAGTTTCTCAGTCCAGGCGGCGTAGCCGGCCCACGTCACGGGGCGGTCGAGGGTAACGGCGAAGGTCGCGATGTGCTCGTCGTGACGGTTGCGGTCGTGGCTGTGGCCATGGGTTTCGGACCCAAGCGCCTCATCCCGCAGCCAGCGCGCGACGTTGGGCGCCTTGCCGGAATCGTCGTAGAGCCCGGCATTGAAAAAATGTTCCGGGTCGGCCTCGCCCATGACCGCGCGCACCATCGGCGCCGCCGGGTTAAGGGATCGCACCGCGGCTTCGAGGGTCTCGATTTCTCGCACCGGCACCAGGTCGGTTTTGGTGATGACGATGCGGTCGGCCATCGCCGCCTGTTTGCGCGCCTCGGTGTGCCCGGCAAGCTGGCCCGGCCCCAGCGCGCCGTCCACGGCCGCCACCAGCCCGTCGAACCGGTAATGAGCGGTGACGGATTTGTCCACCATCAGCGCGTGCACGATGGGCGCGGGATCGGCGAGCCCGGTGGTCTCGACGATGGCGCGGCGGAACTCCGGCACACTCCCCTTCACGCGCTGGAAATAGAGATCGTTCAGCGTCTCTGACAGCGTGTTGGCGATGGTGCAGCAGAGGCACCCGGCATCCAGCAGGATCACGTTTTCCTCGCCCGCTTCGACCAGTAGGTGATCGAGCCCGACCTCGCCGAATTCGTTGACGATCACCGCCGTGTCGCGCAGACCGGGAGCCTTGAGCAGCCGGTTCAGCAAGGTGGTCTTGCCGCTGCCGAGGAAGCCGGTCAGCACCGTCACGGGGATTTTGGCGGCGGCGGTCATGGCCCGCGCTAGCGCTCCTCGCCGGGAACCGAATAGCGCGCTTCGATCGCATCGTACGCGGCCTTGTCCACTGCGACCTGGCGCTCGTCGAACGGCAGCAACTGGTCCTCCAATCCGGTGGTCGAACCGTGGCCGTGCAGATGTTCCAGCGTCCGCTTGACCGCCAGCATGGCTCCCTGCAACGGCGCGTTGGCATAAAGCACCGCGCCGTACCCCATCGCTGCGAGATCGGCCTTCTCGACGATCGGCGTCTTGCCGCCCAACACCATGTTGATCACCTGCGGTACCGGCAGGGCGGCAATGGCACGGATTTCGTCGAGGGTCTCGGGCGCCTCGACGAAGGTGACGTCCGCGCCTGCCTCGATGAAGGCATGGGCGCGCTCCATCGCCGCCTCGAACCCCACCACCGAGCGCGCATCGGTACGCGCCACCAGCACGAAATCCGCGTCACTGCGGGCATCGGTGGCGGCTTTCACTTTTTGCACGGCCTCGGCAAGCGGGATCACCTCCTTGCCGGCGAAATGTCCGCATTTCTTGGGGAACACCTGATCCTCGAGCTGCATGCCGTTGGCGCCGGCGCGTTCCAGCACCTTGACCGTGCGGGTCAGGTTGACGGCATTGCCAAAGCCGGTGTCGGCGTCGGCGACTATGGGCAGGTCCACCACGTCGCGCATTCGGGCCACGTTGTCGGCCAGTTCGCTCAGGGTAATCAGGCCCAGATCGGGAACCCCGAGGTAGGCGTTGGTGACCCCGGCGCCGGTGACATACACTGCCTCGAAGCCCGCATCGGCGATCATTTTCGCGGTCAACGCATTGAAGGCGCCCGGAATCAGGGTCGCCGCCCGGCGCGCGAACAGGTCTCGGAGCCGGCGGCTGCGGGGGTCGGCCATGGGGGGTCTCCGTTCGGGTATTGGTGCCGGTAAAATAGCGGGATTGGACGAACAGTCACAAGGGTTGCCGCCGGATTGGCAGTTGCGCGCGGATCGCGCCACGGTGCAGGGTTCGTGTGCTACCCTGATCCGCGTTGGCCCGGCAATGGCGCTCGGGCCCCGGAGGCAAGGAGGGGCGGCGCATGACCGCCTGTCGGCCCGCGGGGCTCCCGGTCTGGCTCGACCCGGCCGGCAAGCCGGTTTCGTGTCTGGAAGAGATCAAGGTGCTCAATGAATACCTCGAGGAAATCCGTACCCTTGCCCAGAACGCCCTTGGGGTCGCGGTCATCACGGGCTGCGATCCGGATCTGTTCCGATCGGTGCCGGGAGAACTCGTTGCCTCCCTCGAATAACCTTTCGCGCGCAGGACGGGCAGAGCGATGAGCGGCGATCTTGCTCAGCGCCTGGCCGAAGCGCGGCTGACCGGCACCGCTTTCGATGCCGACACCATCGAGGCCCCGGCTGACATTGCCGCCGCGTACGCGATTCAGGCGGAAGTCACCGCGCTGCTGGAGTTACCGCGTGCCGGGTGGAAATTGGGCGCGACCAACGAGACCTCGCAAAAGGCGCTCGGCGTCGGCCATCCCTTCATCGGGCCGCTGCTGTCGCGTTGGTGCCATTCGCTCGGCGATACGGTGGCGGCGCCGGCCCCCTTCGAGCCGGGCGTCGAGGCCGAAATCGTGTTTCAACTGAACCGCGGCCTGCCCCCGCGCGAGGCCCCCTACAGCGAAGACGACGTGGCGGCGGCGGTCGAATCGGTGTCGGGCGGCATCGAGATCGCGGGCAGCCGGTTTGCCGGCGGCATGGGCCGGGGCGAGCCGCTGCTGCTGATCGCCGATGGCGCCGCCAATGTGGCGTTTGTATCCGGTGCGCCCGAATTCGGCTGGCAGCGCCTCGACATCGGCGAAATCGAGCTGGTGCTGTCGGTCAACGGCGTCGAGGCAGGCCGCGGCCCGGGCCGCAACGCGCTCGGCCATCCGATGCGGGCGCTGGCGTGGCTCGCCAATGAATTGTCCGCCCGTGGCATCGGCCTTGCCGCCGGCGAAAGCATCACCACCGGCACCTGCACCGGCTTCCAGCGGGTCGACACGGGCGACACCGTTACTGCCACGTTCGGTCCGCTCGGCGGCATCGAAATCAACATCGCGTCCGGATAGATGGCGGACACAAAGCGGACCGTGTGCGTGATCGGCGCCACCGGCGGTATCGGCGCGGCCTGCGTGCGGGCCTTTGGGCGCGCCGGCGATACCCTCGTCGGCATGGACCTGCCCGGTCCGGGCCTTGAAGCTTTCGCACAGGAAACCGGCGTCGCCTACGAGATCGACCTGGCCGATCCCGATTCGGTCGCGCGCGCCTTCGCGGCGGCGCGGGACTCGCACCCGGTGCTCGACGTGCTGGTGATTACCTCGGGCATTGTCGAAAACAAGACCGCGGCGGAGACCTCGCTGGAACTTTGGGACCGCATTCAGGCGGTGAATTTGCGCGGCACGTTCCTGTGCATTCAGGCGGCGCTTCCCTGGGTTCGCGACGGCGGGCGGATCGTTACGCTCGGATCGCAGGCCGGGCGCTCGGGAGGCGGCGTTACCGGGCCCTCGTATTCGGCCTCCAAGGCCGGTATCGAGGGGCTGACGCGGGCGATCGCGAAGGAACTCAGCCCGCGCCGCATTACCGTCAATTGCGTTACGCCCGGTCCGGTCGATACGCCGATGCTGGACGCTCACCCCAAAAACCGGATTGCGGAACTGGTCGCTTTGACGCCGCTCGGGCGGCTCACACGACCGGACGAGGTGGCGGCGGCGGTCATGTTCCTTGCCTCCGAGGCGGCGGCGCAAATGACCGGCATCGTCCTGCCCATCAATGGCGGGCTTCGCATGGATTAGAGCTTATCCCGTTCGCATGCGCTCACGCCGAAAGCTCTATCCCTTTGACATAGAGCGCAAATCGTCGTCGCCGGCGATTCCGCCAGCTCGGGATTTGCGCTAGGGGTGCGACCCTGATGTTTCGGTCCCTGATCGACGCCTCAATGCCGGCGCGCGCCACCGATCCAACGGTTTGATGAGGTTCGTTTCTCTTCGGCGTTCGCTCCCAATACCGTCGCCGGCGCCAGTTCCATCGCC
>CAZTAK010000040.1:0-6498 GCA_964611585.1 uncultured Alphaproteobacteria bacterium | reverse complement strand
TCGCCGGCGCCAGTTCCATCGCCAGCGCCAGTTCCCTCGCTGGCGAATGCCGGAACTGGGTTGCAAGCGGGCGGTTCCCTGCGCCCGCCCGGCGCGTTATGGTTCCCTTTCGTCGGCCCAGCTTCGGGCCGTCCGCCCAACTTCGAGCCATCCGCCCTACTTCTGGAGAGTCAGGTGATCGTCGAACAAATCTGGACCGGCAACGACTATCGCAATTTCAATTATCTGATCGCCTGTACCGAGACCGGCGAGGCGCTGGCGATCGATCCTCTCGATTATGAAAAGTGCCTGGGCCGCGCGAAGGAACACGACTGGACGATCACGCAGATTCTCAACACTCACGAACACGGCGACCACACCGGCGGCAACGACGCGATGATCGAGGCCACCGGCGCCAAACTGCTGGCGCACGCAGGCGCCGGGCAGCGCATCAAGGGCATCGACATCGGGCTTTCGGCAGGCGATGTGGTCCGCATCGGCACCACCGTCGAACTCGAAACGCTCGACACGCCCGGCCACACCATGAGCCACGTCTGCCTGTTGTCGCATACCGATCAGCCGGCGCTGTTCTGCGGCGATACGTTGTTCAATGCGGGCGCCGGAAATTGCCACGGCGGCGGCCATCCGGTCGAACTCTATACGACCTTTACCGGGCAGATCGCGAAACTGCCCGACGACACGCTGGTCTATCCGGGTCACGAATACATCGTCAGCAATCTGGGTTTTACGCTGGACCGCGAGCCCGACAACGCGCGCGCGCAGGAACTGTTGCGCCAGGTCGAGTCGCAAAACCCGGACGACCCGCTGGTCTCGACGCTCGGACTCGAAAAGGAAATCAACACCTTCCTGCGGCTTCACTCGGAAAGCGTGATGGCGCGCCTGCGCGAAGCCTTCCCGGATCTCCCCGCCAACCTCGACGCCGAGACCGTATTCGTGAAACTGCGCGAACTTCGGAACGGCTGGTAGCGGAGATCGCGGGCGGGACGCTTGCTGACGTCTGAAACACGATGAATCGCCTCTTTGTTCCATCGCGCGGCCCAGCAGACTGGAAGAGGTTTCTCGCCGATCCGGACAAACAGTGGCGCACTGGCTATTCGGCGAAGTCGCTGGCTGCCTGCTGGGAGGCGGCAAACGGCCTTCCGAGCGAAATCGCCGAGCTACTGTCTCAGGCAACAGGGGCTCCGCCATCAGACCTTGAACTCCTTGTCGCGTTTCCGGAGTGGAAGGTGGCGTTGCCGGGCGGGCAGCGCGAGAGCCAAAACGATGTGTTTGCCCTGGTTCGCGCAGGCAGCGCGGTTGTCTCGGTTGCGGTCGAGGGCAAAGTGAACGAGCCATTCGGCCCGACCCTCGAAGACTGGTATTCCAATCCCTCAGCGGGCAAAAAGAAACGTCTTGAATATCTGCTTGAGTTGCTTGGGCTTGAGCCGGACATCCCCGGCACTATTCGGTATCAGCTTTTGCACAGGACGGCATCAGCCGCGATTGAAATGAACCGCTTTGGCACCGAGTCTGCGGCAATGTTGGTGCATTCATTCTCGCAGGAGTCGGTCTGGTTCGACGATTTCGCGGAATTCGCCGGCCTCTTCGGAATTCGTGCCGAACCGGGTATACCGGGTTCGACGCGGCTCCCGTCCGGAGAATTGCTGTATCTCGGATGGGCCAAAGGCGAGAGCCGATTCCTGGAGGAATAGCTGGACGCGGTACGTTGACGACGATTGATTGCGGGGGAAGTTTCACATGACCATCGAACTTTGGATGCTGTTCGGGAGCGTGGTAGTCGCGTGAAATTGCGCCGAGCTCGCGCCGGCCGCGTTCCCAGTCCTCGCGCAACGCGGGACCGTTATTCCGCGGCGTCCCTTTGCGGGCGTTCGATCGGCTCCGGCAGCGGCTCTTTCAGTCTGCTGATTCCAGCTTCTAGAAAAGTTTCGCGCATCGTGTAGCCGTTGCCGGGCCAGGCGCGCATGTCTTCGGGCGCGGTGTGCGTTGTCACCTCGGGCCAATGGCCGGGCTGCGGGGCGGCGCCTTCGGCGACGATGTCGAGTGGCGCCACTTCGTCCATTGCCGGCGTCTTCAAAATCTCGACGCAGTTCCAGCTCACCTCGAGGGGGATGTTGTTGGGGTCGAAAAAATAGATCGACCAGATCGTGCCGTGATCGACCGCGCCCGTCACCTCGATGCCCGCGGCCTCCAGCTTGTCGCGAAGGTGGAACAGATCTTCTTTTGACTCGACCGTGAAGGACACGTGGTCGAAGCCGAGCGGCTCGGTCGTTTTCGCGCCGTGAAACTTTTTCACCATCGGCACCGCGCCCTCGTACTCGAAAAACGCGACTGAATTGCTTCCGAATCCGAAGAAATAATGCCGGTAGCCGTCGTGGCCGATGCCGGCCGAAAGTTCCATTCCCAGCAGGTCGCGATAAAAGCGGATCGTCGTCACCATGTCGGCGGTGATGAAGGCGAGGTGGTTAATGGCGGTGATCTTGCCGGTATCGGTGGTCGGCATGGCGGGACTCTCCTGCGAAACCGCGGGTTGCGGCATTGTGCGGCGGCGGACGGGATCGAAAATGCCCCCGCCATGGGACCCGGCGCCAGTAATATTCTCTTGATCGGCGCGGAAGCCGCCTTTGCGGACGCGGCGTATATCCTCACTTCCGGCGCGGGAATTGCAGGCACAGGCATGTGGGGGCGGCACTTTGGTGTCCGTTAAGCGCTTGGGGGTATAGTCTGCTGCGCGGCGGTGCGCGGGATCCGCCGGTTGGGGACCGGCGATTTCATGAGGCGCAGGTTTTTTGGGGAGGCCGGATGACCGAATACTTCGTTCACGATACCTATCCGCAGCGGATTGCCTTCGGGCGCGGCGCGATCCGGTGGCTGTCGAAGGAAACCGCCAAGCTCGGCGTGCACCGGCTGTGCCTGATTTCGAGCGCCGGCCAGTCCGCGCCCGCCAAGGCGGCGGCGGCGCTGCACAACGCCGTTGTCGGCCATTTTGCCGGCGCCGAAAGCCATGTCCCGATCGAGATCGCGCAGGCCTGCGTCGACGAGGTCCATCGTCTGGATGCGGACGCCACGTTGTGTGTCGGCGGCGGCGCCACCATCGGCCTCGGCAAGATCGTCGCCCGTGAGCTCAACCTGCCGCAGGTGGCGATTCCCACTACCTATTCGGGCTCGGAAATGACACCCGTCTGGGGTCTCACGGAAGACGGCGTCAAGCACACCGCCCGCGACCACAAAGTGCTGCCTCGGGTGGTGATCTACGATCCCGAACTGACTAAGTCGCTGCCGCCCGGGGTTTCCGCTGTCAGCGGGATCAACGCGATAGCCCATGCGGTCGAGGCGATGTATGCGGCCGACGCCAATCCGATGACCAGCCTGATGGCGTCCGAAAGCGTCCGCGCCTTGGCCGGCGGCTTGCCGGCGGTGATGGCGGAACCGTTTTCGGTCGATGCGCGCGAGCGTGCCCTGTTCGGATCGTGGCTCGCGGGCGCGGCGCTGGCGGCGACCTCGATGGGGCTCCACCACATAATCTGCCATGTGCTGGGCGGCGCCTTCAATCTGCCGCACGCCTCGACCCATACCGTAGTGCTGCCGCATACGGCCGCTTACAACCACGCTGCTGCGCCACAGGCGATGACGCGAATCGCGGAGGCGCTGGGAGCGGCATCAGCGCCGCAAGGGCTTTACGAACTGATCGGCACGCTGGGGGCGCCCAAATCCCTCCAGGAACTCGGGCTTCCCGCCGCGGCGCTCGATTCCGTGGCGGCAACGGTGGCGGAGCAGGAATACGCCAATCCGGCGCCGGTCACTGCCGAGGGGGTGCGTACGTTGTTGGAGAACGCCTGGCACGGTCGCCCGCTAGCGGCCTGACCGCCGCGACGGCGGCGCAAGACCCGGACGGCCCGCGTTTCCACCGCGACGGCGATGGCGCTAGGGCGATTCCAGTCCATCTGGAATCGCTCCTGGCCGCAGGGCGACCCGCTGCTTGACCGGCGCGTCCGCGCAGGCGTGGACCCTTAGGTCCACTGCCGTGAGCGAGAAAAAAGAGTGGTTCCGATCAAAACGGAACCGCTCTAGAACAGGCCGGCATCCGAGACCAGAACGCCGCGGCCGGGCCGCGGACCGGGAGGGGACGGCGATGGAAAAGATCGAAAAAACCGACGACGAATGGCGCGCGGCGCTTTCGCCCGAGCAGTACGAAATCTTGCGCAACCACGGCACCGATCCCGCCTTCGCCGGTGCCTATTGCGATACCAAAATGCCGGGAAGCTACAAATGCGCCGGTTGCGGCGGCGCCCTGTTCCGGTCGGAAACCAAGTTCGATTCTGGCACCGGCTGGCCCAGTTTCACCGAGCCCGCCGAAACGCAAACGGTGCGCATCGAAACCGACCGCAGTCATGGAGTGACCCGGAACGAGGTGCTGTGTGCGCGTTGCGGTTCGCATCTCGGTCACGTTTTCGACGACGGACCGGCCCCGACGGGGCTTCGCTATTGCATCAACTCGGTATCCCTGGTTCTCGACGAGGACAATTGACCGCCGCCTGGCGCTACGAGATCGTCTGGGATCGCCCATGGCCGCGAAGCGGCCCGCCGCCCGCGCAGGCGAGAACCGTTGGGTCCACTGCCGTGAGGGGAAAATCCAGAGTGGTCGCGATCAAGACGGAACCGCTCTGGCGGTTTAGGCGGGCGCCTTGCCTCTCTCCCGATTGTGCGGCGAACTCGGGTTCTGATTCCCGCTAGTATCGCCGCCATGGCCACCAGGCACTCCCGCATTCCTCGCCTTCGGCTCATCCTTGCCGGCACCGCTGCCGCGCTGGCGTTGGCCGGGTGCACGACCGTCGCCGATGTCATCACCCAGGCCGCGGGCGGCTATCATGTCGGCGAATCGCGCGTGCTCGCGTCGGGCGGCACCCAGACCCTGTTCGCTTCATTCGACGGCTGGACGGTGTGGGAAATCGGCACGCCGGACCGCCTGGTCTGCTATGCCGTCAAGGCCGGAAGCGGCCGCCTCAGCCCGGAACCGATCGCCGCGCTCGGGGTCGTGCTGGGCAATGGCGGCGGCGTCTTTATGCGTGCGGGCGTGGACGGCGCGGGCGCAACGGCGCGGCTTTACGGCGGTGCGGCCTTCGTGCGCGAGACGCAACTCGAAGTCGACGGGCGCATCTACGAACGCATCGATCTCTTGACGGCAATTCGCTGGGAAGGGCGCGCCGGGTTCTATTCCGTCGCCTCTGCGGCCGACGCCCGCGGCAGAGCCGGCGTCCGGATCGATACCGGCGTCCTCGATTTCACCGGCATCGCCCGGGCCTGGAACTGGATCAAGTCTTGCGGCCGTGCCGCCGCCGCGTGAAATCGGATTAGGTCGGAACCGTCATGGGGGGCGCGGGCAGCGCCGGTTCGCGCGCTTCCAGCGCCAACCCGATCGCCAGCAGAAAATCGTCCGTCCCCTCGGGCCCGTCGAGCGTCACGCCCACCGGCAGGCCGTCACCCGTCAGCCCGGCGGGCAGACTGAGGCTCGGGATCCCGGCACTGCTCGACGGGCTTACGTTGCGGTCGAACTTCTGGAACGCGGGCGCGGTAACGCCGTTTGCGAACCCGTGCTGGTCGGGGTCGATAGGCTCGGCGACGATCGGCGTCGTCGGGTAGATTGCGGCGGCAAGGCCGTTCTCGGAAAAATAATCGCGATAGATCGCTTGCAGCCGCGGCCGGTGTTTTTCCAGCGCCAGTCGATAGACCGATTCTGGAATTGCACCCTTGCCCAGCAACGGTTCGAGAATTTCCCGCACGTTCTGGCTGCCGAGCTGGGCGATAACCGCGCGCGCGTCGAGCCCGGATCCTTCGAGATAACCGTCGAGGTCGGGCAGCGCCTCGTAGAGCAGGACCGGGAAGTTGGCGGCTTCATGCGCGGCCTGAATATCGGGAATGTCGGCTTCCACCAGTTCGATGCCGTATCCGGCGAATCGCGCCAGCGCCCCGGCGACCACCGCGGCGACATCCGCCTGGTATTCGTCGCAGAAGTACTGGCGTGGCACGCCGATCCTGACGCCCTTCAGGCCGGCCGGCGCCAACTCGGTGACCCGCCCGCCATCAAGCCGTCCAGCATGACGATGTATTCCATCGCCCGCGCCATCGGGCCGGCGGTGTCGCGGGTGTGAGCGATCGGGACGATGCCGCCCGAAGGATAGCGCCCCGTGGTCGGGCGGTAGCCGAGAACTCCGCACAACGCCGCCGGAATGCGCACCGATCCGCCGGTGTCGGACCCGAGCCCCGCGGGCGCGAGCCGGGCGCCGACGGCCGCCCCGGTTCCGCCGCTCGATCCGCCCGGCACCCGCGACGGGTCGTAAGGGTTGCGCGTCGGGCCGAACGCGCCGTTGGTGGTGGTGGTTCCGAAGGCGAGTTCGTGCAGGTTGGTTTTGCCCAGCACGATTGCGCCCGCTTCCAGCAGCGGCCGCATCACCGGGGCGTGGCCCCGGGGGCGGTGGTTGGCAAGCGCGGGTGTGCCGCCGC
>CAZTAK010000039.1:0-27726 GCA_964611585.1 uncultured Alphaproteobacteria bacterium | reverse complement strand
GCGTCAAACCGCGATGTCGAAAATAGGCCTCGCCGGGCGTTCCCTGGATCGGCTTGCTCTCGCGCCAAATCTAGCGGGCGCGACCGATCTTTGCGTTGTCGTCCTTATGCCTTGCCTCCGGCGACGGCTTTCTCGTGAAAACCTCATTCCGCACATCGTCAAGTAGCCCACGACGCCTGAGTTCGGCTTTGATGTCCCTCCAATCGCATCCAGCATGACAATGAACGATGACCGCACCACCATCGCCATCCGACAGTTGAAGGGAAGGTCTCGCGTCATCGTGTGCGGGACACCTTGCCGTCCCGAACGAGCCGTGCCACCTGCCGCCCAGGGCCTTCGTGATCTCTGCCGCGCCGGTCATCGCTGCGCCCCCTCGATCACGAAGAAAGGTGATCCAATGCGGTCGGCCATCAATCGTTCGTCCGTGCGGCACATTAGGCAGCATCCTCAAGATCAAGAACGTCCGACCAGATCGCCCCCAACTGGCTCCTGATGCCTTCAGCCTCCTCATAGGCTGACGCTCGCGCGTGGGGATCGGTCGCCCGTGCTGCCAAGTCGAGATGGTGCGCAATTGCCCGCAGCGCCCATACAGGAATAGCTTCGCGTACGATGTCGCCGATGGGACGGAGCCCGCTCCGATTCGGGGTCATGGCGCCGCTTTTACCTTTATTGCGGTTGGGCCGGAGTGTGTCGTTGGTTCGAGATCAGGCAGCGATGCCAGGTGCTCGGCGGCAGCTTCCACGGTGATCAACGAGCGTTTGCCCATTTTCTTAACTTTGAGCCGGCCCGCTCCACAACGGATGCCTTGACCTTGGCGATCTGCCGGACCGTGCCCGCGATCGAACCAGGAAAGTCGTTGACAGTCAGGGAAATAAGATCGACACCGGCTGCCCGAAACCGTGGCAGGGTGATGTCCTCGTCCGCGTAGCCCTCAACCCAGGGCAGCGTCATATCCCAGACCAGCGCCTCGTCATAGAGCGCCCGCGCCATTTCGTCGACGGGCCGGCATTCGTATGCCGCCCGCGGACCCCGCACGTTCATCGTCCGCACCCCACCCTTTGCGGATTGTGCGCCCCCGATCAATCGCGCTATGTGATAGCAGACAATTCCTAGAAGTGACATTGATGCGGCGCAAATGTCGAGCATTCGGGACAGGACAGTCCTGGTCACCGGCGCCAGTTCGGGCATCGGGCTTGCAACGGCGAGACGCTTGGCGGGTTGCGGCCACCGCGTCGTTGCAATGGCGCGGCGCAAGGAACGGCTCGCTGCCTTGGCGGCCGAGTTTCCGGACCGCATCCATGCGCTCACGCTCGACGTTCGCGACCGCATCGCCGTGTCCGGTGCCATCGGCGGATTGCCGGACGAATTCGCCAGCATCTGTGTTCTCGTCAACAATGCGGGCCTGGGCCGCGGCGGCGAACCCGTTCAGGAGGGCCAGATCGAAGATTGGATGGAAATGGTCGATACGAACGTCAAGGGGTTGCTCAACGTTCTGCACGCCGTGCTACCGGGCATGGCTGCCCGCAAGCGGGGACACGTCATCAACATGAGCTCGGTCGCGGCGACGCAAGCTCACCCCGGCTCGAACGTCTACGGCGGCACCAAGGGTTTCGTGCACGTCCTGTCGAAGAACCTGCGCACCGATCTCGCGGGCACTGGTATCCGGGTGACCGACATCCAGCCGGGCGCCGTCGCCACCGAGTTTGCGCGCGTGCGCTATGACGGGGACGAAGCCCGTGCGGCTTCCGTCTACCAGGACTACCGGCCCTTGACCGGTGAGGACGTCGCCGAGGTCGTCGAGTTCGTCATCGGCGTACCCGATCACGTCAACATTAGCTCGATCGAGGTCATGCCGACCGATCAGGCCGCCGCCGGATTCATCATGGGCGCGCCAACGCAATAAGCGTGTCCGCAGGAAACGCGCCGCTTTTTGCCATGCGGAACCGTGGCTGCCGGTTTGGTGAAAGCGGACTGGTGGGCATAGTGGGATTCGAACTTTAGCCGATATCGCCGCGCCGCATTCAAGAACCGTAATCGGAGTCACCGCCATGACAAACCGCAAGCCCCATCTCGAATTCATCCGTCTTGATATTGAGGCGGGATGGGAAACGCCGCCCGGCTACCCCGAAGGCATCAAGCAGAAGATATTGGCGAGCGACATCGACGGGTCCGCCAAGACCGGCGGCCGGACACGGCTGTTGCGCATCGGTCCCGGTGTATTTACCATTGAACCCTTTGTTCACGAATATTGGGAAGAAGTGTACCTGCTGGAGGGCGACCTTATCGTCGGCAACGACGCCGAAGGGAACGGCGGTGAAAAGTTCGAAGGTCCGACCTATGCCTGCCGCCCGCCCGGTGCATACCACGGCCCATTCAAATCGGACGGCGGGTGCCTGATGTACGAAATCCACTACTATCGCAACGACGACGCCTGAGGATCGGTTAGCCTCCCTTGCGGCCGCCGGTGCACTTTATTCGCCCCGGAGCGCCCCGGCTTCCTCGCTGATCGCCTGGAAGACGCGGCCGATGTAAGCCTCGCGGCGCTCGGAACGCACAGTTTCCTCGGTCGGGTCCGGACGATACGCCTCGATATCCGCGCGGCTCACCGTCCCGTTCGAATCCAGCAGCTTTTCCACCGTCTCAAGCCTGTCTGCGAGGACCGATACCTCCGCGGTCAAGGCGACAACGATCCCGTACAACTGATCGAGCGCAGGGTCCTCAAAAAAATACATGCGCTTGCCTTTGTAGGCGCGCGGCAAGGTAATGTTCTTGGTCATAACGATTGCCCCCCTTGGACGCAGTTTCGAGCCTGGGGCCAAGCCATGAAGGCCTGCCCTTTACCCCGCTCTCCTGCGTCGCTTAGTTCTTCCAGCCGCCGAACGTGAACCAGACCGCGCCGTTGCCGTGGTCGCGGCGGGCTGTTTCGTGACCGCAGGCATTTTCTTCGAATGCAGCGGCATCTGTGCTGCTCCAGTTCGGAATCCGGAACTGAACGTAGTTCTCCGGTTTGAAACCGCATTCGCCAATTGTCTTCGGGAAATCGAGATCCCGAAATGCCTGATAGTGCGGTTCGTTACTATAGTAGGCGTCCCAATCAAGATAGAACTCGTAATAGGGATCCACTTCCGAATTGGGCGGCAACTCCATATGCAGCATCAAGCCGCCCTGCCGCAGCATGCGGTAGTTTTCGGAAATGATGCGTTTGGTCGCCGCCACCGAAACTTCGTGGAAGAAGAAACTCGACGTGAGGAGGTCGAAGTATCCGTCCTCGAACGAGAGTGTCTCGGCATTCATTTGGTGAAAGTAAACCTTCTTGCCTTCGGCTTCGGCGCGGGCATGGCCGAAGCGAAGCACCGGTGCGCCGACGTCGATGGCGTGTATCTCGGCGTCGGGGAACACGTCGAGGTAGGGCAATGTATTGGCACCAGCGGTACAGCCGAGATCGAGAATCCGCTTGGGCTTGAAATCGGGGTAAGGCAGCGCGACAAAATGCGAAATCGATTCCGCGACCGATCCCTTGCTTGAGCGCCGATGCGGCAGGCCGCCGGAAAATACTGTTGTGCCGTGGTGATAGACCGCACCTTGAGCAACATCGTCGTCCGCATGCTCGGTGTGAAAACAGCCAGGCATCAAGTGAACGTCGAGATCGGCCACCTCGCGCGGAATATCGCCATCGGAATTCAGTTCGAGCGTTCCACCGGCGGGGTATTGCTTCGCAATCTCTTCGGCGATCTCGATCAATTCCGGCAGGCTGCGTTCGATCGAGGACTGTACCGACCACCAGGTCATCTGTTGCGCGATGTGCCGCATGGCGCTCCAGGTCTCGAACAATGGTTCGTGCAGCATCTCTTTGCGGATTTCCCGGCCCGTTGCTTCGCGCCCGTTCCTTTTCTCGAAAGCCGGACCGATTCGCTGGTCATAGACCGTGCGCAAATCCTGCGACATCTCCATTAGAATTCTCTTGCGGAAGATAGATACAAACCGCTGTTATGCGTATTCGTCGTGCGTCGCCTCGCAGGCGTCGACGATGTTCCTGATCTGTCCCACTAATGTGTTCCCCTCGCCGGACCGCTTACGCGGCGTTCGGCGTGGAAACTAGCATAGAACCACTCCAAAGAAGAAAACCCCGCACAAGGCCCCCTCCTGCACCGCTTTTGAGCGCTAGGCCGGATAATACCCGTAGAGAAAGCGGTAGATTCCGGAGACGACGGCCTGGTCAACACCATAGGCCCCGATCCCTTGGGCCAGCCCCTCCGCGGCAATCTTGACGGGCCCGGGTGCCACGCCCTCGAAGAGGACAAGCCACTCCTCAGCTTCGGCCCGGACCTGACGGCCGCCGATCGCGCGGGCAGCGTCGCCGGTCGCGTTGACCGCCTCGAGCATGTTTTCACCGAGGCACGCACCGATAACACCAGGCAGTTTGATCACCTCCGGGACGACATTGCCGGCAATCCACGCCCGCAACGCGCCCCGGGCGTCCGATCCCTCGGGCGGCGACAGCCGGACCACCGCGACCGCGCCGCCGATCCCGTGCAACTGATCGACCGACAGGCTCAAGGTATAGCGTTCCAGTACCGTGAATTTGGGAATGACGCGGCGGCTCCACTCGGTCTGATTGGATACCACGCGAAGGTATTCCGGAGACGCCAACACGGAACCGGTTTCTGTCTCGTAGGTAGCGAAGTACTTGGGCGCACCCTCGACGGCGACATACCGCCGGGCACGGGTAAAACCCGGTGTCGTGGAGCGTTCGTCGATATGTTCGCGATTGAACCAATCGTTGGATTCGGCTTCGTCTTCGGGATCCGTCTCAGTAAACGACACTAACATCCCGCGGAATGTGTTCGGCATAGTCCTAACTCGTTCTGGGTGGGTTCTTTTTTCTGCCACTCCCGGCGCGGTACCGGGGTTTACGCGACACTTTCCGCCCGGCCGGGGCGATGCGGCGCCGCAGATCGTCGAGTTCCTGGATTTCGAACCGGAGATCATCCAGCCGCCGGTTCTCACCGCCCTTTTTCACCGACTTCTTCATCGCCCGCACAACCGAATCGATGGCGCCGGACACTTCCGACATTTGGGCGGCTCCACATTCGAGGACAATTTCCTGATTCATCATCAAATCGGAATAGGCCGCGGGATCGGACCGGCCCAACGCTGTTAGCCGGCTATCGACTTCTTTCCAGGCATCGCACCAACGCTCGTAAACCGATCCCGGTGGACGGTTCTTACGTTCCGCCTCATCCTCAAACTGCACCATGATGCGGACGAACTGCCAGATCCCGATCTCGATCCGCGGCATCGGCGTCAACTTTTCCTTCGGACGTTTTCGAAATCGGAATCCCAAGAGCCCGGAACGAACAGGTCAAGCGGATAGCCGTAGGTATAGTCGTAAGCCGGCTTGACAACGTATTTCCGGTCGAACTCGATCCAGTTGTAGGGCTCACCGGCACGAATGATGTACGGCCAGTCGGGGTGAGCGAACAGCGGTCGCCCAACGGCGACGAGATCGGCGGCGCCGGTCGTGAGTGCACGTTCGCCATGTTCGCCTTCCGAAATTCCGCCATTTGTAATCATCGGCAGGCCGCTCGCCTCGCGGATCGCCTGCGGTATCGGCACGTCTGAATTGGGATCGCGATTGTCGTCCCAGCCAAAACTCGACCAGTGCAAGGCGTCGACATCCGCATCGGCGAGCGCGGCACCCACTGCGCGAGCATACTCTACGCCGCCCGGCCACGCACCATCGAATGCGTCGACACCGTCCTGGGACAGCCGCAATGTGATGATCTTGTCCGGTCCGATGGCCTCACGGACCTTTTGGCAGCACAGTTTTGCAGCACGAACATTGTTTTCCGGGGACCCGCCGTATTCATCGGTTCGAAGGTTTTGCGTCGGATCGATGAACTGGTACAGCAGGTAGCCGTTGGCGCCATGTATTTCGACGCCATCGAATCCGGCCTCCATGCCACGCGCGGAGCCCTCCGCGAAACCCTCCGCAATGCGCTCGATCTCGGCCACAGTCAGTTCCCTTGCTGGCGGAAAGGTTACTTTGGGCCAGGGTGGCTGAAGGCCGCGATCGTGCATTTCCGCATCGGTATCGGTGTAAAGCACGGCGCCTTGACTATGGGTCGCGCTGGCGCTGACTGGCTGTTGCCCTTCGAAAAGGGTGCGCGGATCGGCTACCCGGCCCGCGTGCAGCAATTGCAGAATGATCGGAACGCCCTGATCGTGGACCGCGTCGACGACCTTCTTCCAGGCCGCGACGTGCTTATCGTTGGCACAGCCCGGTTGATTTAGGTAAGTGATGCAGGCCAACTCGTCGTTCTGGTAGCAGCCCTCGGTAATTACCATCGACAGACCGCCGCGAGCCCGCCGGGCGTAATAGGCCACCATCTCATCAGTCGGCGTGCCGTCGTCTTCGGCCGACTGCCGGGTTAGGGGCGCCATAACGATCCGATTTTTTAGTGTGTGGCCACCAAACTTGTAGTCGGAAAAAAGGGTGGGAAATTGGCTGGACATTGTCCGACGCGCCTCCGTACCGCACAGTAATAGTGAATCAACCCCCGGGACCCGGGTGCCGGGCGGCAACATACCGCCTGCTCCTACCTGTGAAAAGACCTCAAAAGCCCTATGGGCACCCGGAGAGCGGGGCCTAACCGGACCTCCAATCCCGGCTTGCCGATGAGCGGCGGCGGAAAACGCCGCACCGTGGCCGATCCGCTTGCGTTCTTGGTGTCTAGCAGTAGTCTAGCGCCGCCGAACGTTGGGCTGCCAAACTTGGAGTTGAACGGGTTCCGGCTAATCAAAACACACGGCGGTTCGATTGCAGCCGCCTAGGTACGGGTGAGATCCATGGCAAAGATCGGCGTCGATGTCGGGGGAACATTTACTGATTTTATCCTCGAGATTCCGGGCAAGGGCAACGGAGAACAGAGCGTATTCGTCCACAAAGTTCCCAGCACTCCGAACGACCAATCCATCGGGGTACTCACTGGAATTAAGGAAATATGTGAAATCGGAGGGATTTCGCCCAATGACGTTGAGCTGATCGTCCACGGCACGACCGTCGCCACCAACATTACCCTGGAACACAACGGGTCCGAGGTGGGAATGCTGACGACGCGGGGGTTCCGCGACATTCTGCATATCGCCCGCCACAAGCGCCCTTACAATTTTTCGATGCAGTTCGACGTGCCATGGCAGTCGAAGCCACTTGTCAAGCGGCGCAACCGAATTCCAATTTCAGAGCGCATTCTGCCCCCTGGAGGCACCGTCGACACACCGCTCGACGAAGACGAAGTGCGCGCCGCCTGCAAAGTATTCAAAGAGCGCGGCATCGAGGCGGTCATTATTTGTTTTCTGTTCGCCTTCCTGAACACCGAGCACGAGCGGCGTGCCCGCGAAATCGTCGAAGAAGAAATGCCAGACGTCTTCATTTCGACGTCGTCGGACGTGGTCGACGTCATCCGTGAATACGAGCGCTTCTCAACGACAGCGATGAACGGCTATATCGGGCCAAGAACGGCGAAATATCTCAACAGCCTCGCCGCGAAGCTGCGCGATATGGATATGCACGCGAAGCTGCGCATCATGCAGTCGAACGGCGGCATTTCGACCGTCGAGACCACCTCCAAGCGACCGGTAACGATATTGATGTCGGGGGCCGCCGGCGGAGTCATCGGCGGACGTTGGGCCGGTGAAATGTCGGGTGCGAAGAATCTGATTACCGTCGATATTGGCGGAACCTCGGCCGACATCAGCACGATACCCGACGGTCAAATCAAGATTATGAACCCGCGCGATACCTACGTCGGCGACTATCCAGTGCTGACGCCGATGATCGACATGGCGACAATCGGTGCCGGCGGTGGGTCGATCGCCTATCTCGACGAAGGTGGGGCGTTCCGCGTCGGTCCCCGGTCCGCGGGCGCCGACCCAGGACCGGTGTGCTATGGGCGCGGCGGATCCGAACCAACGGTAACCGATGCCCAAGTCGTGCTGGGTCGGCTTGACGTCGACCGTTTTCTAGGAGGCGACCTCAAAATCGATGCCGATCTCGCCCGCAAGGCGATCGAGGACAGTGTAGCCGCCAAGATGGACCTCAGTGTCGAGGATGCGGCACTAGGTATTATCAAGATCATCAATTCAAATATGGCGCTCGCGATCCGGGCCAACTCGGTCGCTCGGGGGTTCGATCCGCGCGACTTTTCGCTGATGCCATTTGGCGGCGCGGGGCCGCTGCATGGTGTCGCCCTGGCCATCGAAGTCGCGGCCAAGGAAGTCATTGTTCCGCCGGCGCCAGGTATTAATGCCGCGATCGGCCTGCTGGTCACCGACATGCAGTATGAATTCACCCGATCCGCCCCGACTGTCCTTGCGACTGCAACCGACGAGGACTTTGCCGCCATCAATCGCTATTTCGATGAACTGATGGAACAATGCCGGGCCCAATTGAAGGCCGATGGTGTACCTGAATCGATGCTGCATTTCCGGCGCATTGCCGAGTGCCGCTATCATGGTCAGGGGTTCGAGCTGCGTGCGGACATGCCGGATGAGCCCCTGTCCGAAGCCAACAAGAACACCGTAATCGATAGTTTCCACGCCCAGCACAAGGCGGATTACGGCTATACTTTCGGCAGCGACCAGGTCGAAATCATGACCCTGCGGGTAGTCGGCGTGGCCGACGTGGACCCCCTGAAATGGCCGAAACTAGCGCCCGCCAACGGCGCTGGCATCGACCAAGCCTACCTCTATTCACGATCGACCACGTTCGACGACGGAGAAACCGTCGAAACACCACGCTACGACCGCGACAAGCTACTGGCAGGCCACGAGATCGCCGGCCCCGCCCTGATCGTTCAGCACAATTCTACGACGCTGGTGCCCCCGGGCTACCAGGCGGCGGTTACGGATTACGGTAACATTCACATTCGTGCGGCAGCATCGTCGTAACTGGAGGCAACCCTATGACCGCCAAGCAAGTTGACCCGATTACGTTGCAAGTGATCGGCGGTGCCCTGGACACCATCGCCAAGGAAATGGGGCACGTGCTTTACCGCATGTCGTTCTCGTCTATTATTCGCGAGTCTCAGGACCTGGGCGCAGGATTGTTCGATGCGAATTTCAATACCTTGTGCGAATCGGATTCGACTCCGCTGCACATCGGCTCGATTCCCGGCTACCTCCAGGGCATTCAAGACACCCTACAAGACGGTGAATGGTTTGAAGGCGACGTCATCATTCACAACCATCCCTACCATGGCGCCAGTCATTCACCGGACATCCTGATTGCGATTCCGATTTATTGGAATGGGAAGCTGGTCGGGTTCTCGGCCAATACGGCGCACCATATCGATATCGGATCGGCGACGCCGGGGCTGATCATCGACATTCCCGATGTATTCGCCGAGGGCATGCTGTTTGCGGGCATAAAGCTTTACGAAAAAGGTAAGCGCAACGAGGGCCTGTGGAAATTCATCGGCAACAACAGCCGGACAGCCAACATGCTCCGCGACGACATCGAGGCGCAGATCGCGGCGGCCCGCCTGGGTGTGACACGGTTCCAGGACCTGATCGAAAAATACAGCCTCGAAACGGTTCAGAACGCCTGCAACCAGTTGATGGACTACTCGGAGAGCATGCTGCGCAAGCGCATATCCGAAATCCCCGACGGGGAATACACCGCGGAAGGCTGGTGCGACGATGACGGCCGTAACCGGGATGTTCGCCTTCCAATCAAGGTGACGGTGCGCATCAACGGAGACAAGGTAGTTGTCGACCTGACCGGATCCGCCAAGCAGGTTCCGACCGGGTACAACGTCCCCTTTGAGGGGTCGACGAAGGTCGCGTGTTACTTCGCCTTCCGCGCATTGTTGCTGGATCAGGCCACCACCAAGGAGTACATCCCGCAAAATCAAGGGTCGTTCCGTCCGATTGAGGTGATCGCGCCAAAAGGCACGATCTTCAATCCGGAATTTCCGGCCGCGGCGGAGGCCCGTTTTACTCAGTGCAACCGCTTGATCGATTGCGTCGTGCGGGCGTTGGCGCCGGTGATTCCGGATAAAGTAATCGCCGGAAGCTCGGCCAGCCTTTCCTTCATCGCCTACGCGGGATTGCGGCCAACCGGTGACTACTGGGTATTTCTCGAGGTCAACGAAGGCAGTTATGGCGGCCGGCCGAGTTCAGATGGTCCCGATTCGATCGACAACTTGATGTGCAATACCCGCAACAATCCGATCGAAGACCTAGGGATGCACCTGCCGATGGTATGCGACCGCTATGAGTTACGCGACGATGCCTTGCCCGGCGCCGGCGCCCACCGCGGCGGCATTGGCGTCGTCAAGTCGCAGCGCGTACTGACCGATGCCTCCATTACCCACGAATGCGACCGTCACACCGATGTGCCATGGGGCGTTTTCGGTGGCCAGGAGGGCGCTGTCGGCAAAGTCGATATCTACAACACCGCGAATCCTGGCGACGTCAACAATATGCCCGCCAAGTTTTCTGGCGTGCCGATCAAGGCAAACGACGTGGTTGCGTTCTATGCGCCCTGCGGCGGTGGCTACGGCGACCCTCTGGAACGCCCGGCCGCCCAGGTGCTCGACGATGTGCTCGACGATTTTTGCACCGTCGAGCAGGCCTTCGAGGCCTACGGCGTGGTCGTCACAGACGATATGAACCTCGACGAGACCGCTACCGAAGCGCGTCGTAACGAATTGCGCAAGGTCGCAGCCGAATAACTGTGTGCATCCAGTTTGTGACCCCGCGGGTTCAGCCCGCGGAGCTTATTCTTGTCAGTAGGCGTCGTCACCCAGCAAAATCTCAAGGGCGTTATGATCGAGTTTCGTCTCGCGTACCGGGTGCTGGCGGATACCGCCGATGCTGACGGCACCGACCAGCTTGCCTTGATTGACGACCGGCATGTGACGGAAATTACCCGTTCTCATCATCGCCAAGACTTCTTCAGGAGACGAATGGGGCCGCAAGCGACCACGTTCATGGTCCCAATCGATTCGATCTTCAGCTTGTGGATCTTCTTGGGTTACTCGGATACCGCACGAACGACGTCGCGCTCTGACAGCACGCCGGTAAATTCCCATGTGGCCCAACCACCACTAGAAGCCCGATTCTCTGTTCGTTCATGATCTGCGCCGCCGCCGTCAGGGAATTGGTCGGATCGATCATGATCAACTCCGCCCCTTTTCGCAGAACGATTTCGCCATTCGTCATACAGTTTCCACGGCCTCTCGGAATTTATGTGAGCCCGGGGGTGGCCATGATGGCACGACGGGTGTCCGTCACGCCTATCAAATCGGGCCAGGGCCGCCCGAGTGCAACAAAGAAGGGGCCTAAATCGGCCCCTTCCCTGTTGCCAATTTACTCCGAATCAGCGGAACAACGACAAAATCGCACGCGGACCGGCATTGGCAATCGCCAACGTCCGAAGCCCGAGTTCCTCCTTCACACTATTTGCCGCCAGATTTGCACCTTCTTCGCCGAGGTCCGCATCAATCAGATTTCCGATCCCTTCGTTCAATATGTCTTCCAGACGGTTGGAAAAGTCATTTTGGTTTTCCAACCGAAGGGCGGCGGACCCGAGGGAGGCGGCACCGGAATTCGCCTGGTCGATCGCGGAGTCGATGGAACTCAGCGCGTTTTGGGCATCGCGGAACGTCGCAAGCGACATGGTATCGATGCCAAGCCCGACACTACTGAGGTTTTGGGCATCGACTGTAATCGTAGTTCCCGCCTCGTCGGCCAGCACCTCGAGGTTCTGGGCCCCCGATTCGATCAGATTTGTGCCATTGAATGAGGCCGTTGCGATCACCGTTCCCAACTGATCGCGCAGGACGTTGAATTCGGCGTTGATCGCATTGCGCGAGGCGGTGCTGAGGCCTTCCTGATTGGCTTGGAGCACCTTGCCTTTTATCTCGACCATAAGATCGGTCACGACTTGGCTTGCCGACAGCGCGGTGCCAACGGTCGATTCGCCAACGCTCAACGCGGCTTGTGCCGCGGCCGCGCCGGCCGACTGTCCACGCAGTGTTTGTGCAATGGCAAATGTTGCGGCGTCGTCCTTCGGCCCGTTGATCTTGAGGCCGGTCGAAATACGTTGCTGGCTGGTTTTGAGATCTCTTGTCGTTTGATTGAGTTGCTGGATTCCGAGATTAGAAGATTCGTTATTGTTGATTGAGTGGACCATCTTGTCCCTCACCTGAATTGATTCCTATATCGCGCCGTGGCATTCGACACGCGGCGAAACGGAGGCCTGCGTCTTCTACAGCACGCCTATGATACAAAAATGGTCCGCCCGGCCCCAAGAGTCAGGGGGGTCAAGTCGTTGAAAAATAGATACAATTTTACGAAAATTCGGGGATCACTTTGAGGTGAAGTCGCCGTCCGAATTCGCGCCGCATTCAATAGGTTACAGCGTTAACGCCGCACAACAAGGCCGCCGGCGGAGGCTGCCGGTCCCCGCCTCGGCGCCGGCCTCGAACCCTTCATCCTTGCCATCTGCTAAGGTCCGTGAAGAGTCTGTCCATCATCGAAGGTCAGGACGCTCCCAGTCATGAAATCGGACCCCGCTGAAGCCAGCAGCAGAAGCCCGGCATCAAGGTCGTACGGATTTCCGATCCGCTTACGCAACAGCCGGGAAATCTGTGCTTGACCGATCTCGGTTTGGAAGTGCTCGGCGTTGATTTCGGTTTCGATGTATCCGGGCGCGAGGGCGTTGACCTGAATATTGTGGCGCGCCCATTCAAGCGCTAACGCCCGCGTCATCTGGATGACCGCGGCCTTGGACATGCAATAAACAGACAGCATTGGCACCACCGTGCTGCCCAATATGGAGGCAATATTGACGATCTTACCGCCCTCGCCGCACCGGATCATGTGCCGCCCAACCTCCTGCGACACCAGAAACGTGCCCCGCACGTTCGTGTTCATCAAGCGGTCGTAGTCCTCGACCGGAAAATCGGTAATGAATCGCTCGATTGAAATGCCGGCGCTGTTAACCAGAATCCCGATCGGTCCAAGTTCGGTTTCCACCGCCTCGACGGCACTCCGGATATTGGCTGGATCGCCCACGTCCATCAAAAACGGCAAGGCTCTACCGTCGAATGCCTCGATTTCGCTTGCCAATTCCTCAAGGTTCGCCGTTCGCCGCGCGGCCAGCCCCACCTTTGCGCCGGCACGCGCCAGGCTCAGTGCGAATTGGCGCCCAAGACCGCTTGAGGCCCCGGTTACGAGGGCTACTTTTCCGTCGAGAATATAGGGCGATGCCACTATTCGTCTCCCGTTCTCTCCGTCTCGTGAGACTGAGGGACCCGTTCCCGACTGTAGGTTTGGTGGCGTCCCCCGGCAACCCGATAAGAAAAAATTAACGATAAGAGATTACCGTTCCGTTCTCATTCCAAATAGGTCCCGCCATGCCTTTTTCCGCGCGCGTCCTCGTTTTTGACCAGGGCGAATCTCAACCCCTCGCCATTGATTCCCTGCTGAAGGACAACGGCTATCGACCGTTCGTAGCAGAGACCCTCGATGAGGCCACGGCAATCGTCGGCAAGGCCCGCCCCGACGTTGCGATCTACAATTCCACTACCGACGGCAGCGACAACGCAGACACCATTCAATCCCTCAAAGACCATTGGCGGGCCGAACACATGCCGCTGATCGTGGTTGGCGAAGACCCTGAGGGAGAGCGCCGGACGGCGGACATCGACAACGGCATGGCCGATTTTCTATCCCGGCCGGTTAACAAGATCGAACTGTTTTCACGCCTGACCTCACTGGTCCGCCTGAACAAGATGCAGGAAGAGATCGCCCGGCGCCACACAACCGCCCAAAAGTTCGGTGTCGAGGCCCCCCGTAGCGTCGAATTCGAGGCGCGCACGCCGCGTCCGCTCATCTTGATACTTGGGCAGGATGGGGCGGATACAAAGGCCCTTGCGAAGGCATACTCAGGCGAAGCGGACGTCAATGTGGCTGGCGACGCCTACGCCGCAATGGATTATCTTCTCGGCAACCCGTGCGACGCGCTGATCGTTACAGTGACGGCGGATCGATCCGATGTTTTGATATTCTGCGAAGACGTACGGCGCAATTCCAGACTGTATAATCTGCCGATGATTGTGGTCGCCGCCCCTGCCGCCAGTGCGGATTTGTCGTCGGTCTACGGTGCCGGCGCCAACGAATTCCTGCTGCTTCCGGTTCACGAGGCGGAACTGCGGATCCGCACCCGCGCCCTCATCCGTCAGAGTGAATACCGCAGTGCCATGCGCAGTGTCTTTCATCAAGCGCGGACCGCAATGACGAGCGACGGTCTGACCGGCCTCTACAGCTACGGATTCCTACACGAACATCTTTCGTCCCTGATCGAAGATGCCGAATTGAGGGAAAAGAATCTGTCCGTCGGCTTCTTCGACATGAAGGGCATCGCCTACGTCAACACCAATTTGGGATACATCGCGGGCGATCGCCTGCTGCGGCAGATCGGCACCCTGATCGGCAACCTGGTTCGCGGTGAAGATGTCATTGGCCGCTACTCCGGCGATCAGTTCTGTGTCTTGCTTCCGGAGACCTCGCTGGCAGAATCAGAGCCGGCGCTGCACCGCATCGCCGGGGTCATTACCAACACCGAGTTTGCCGTCCCCGAAGTCGATGAACCGTTGCAGGTCACCATGAAGGCCGGCATTGCCGCCCATGAGCCCGGCGACACACCGAAAAAGTTGATCACCCGAGCCCGCGATCGCGCCACAATCGTCTGACGACACCTCGCGGGTTCGCTAGTTTGTGATCCAGAGCGGCTCGCGGGGCCGAACCTGAACCCCTATAATCGGGGCATGAAAATCGATATCATTTCCGACACCATCTGTCCCTGGTGTTTGGTAGGCAAGCGCCGCCTTGAAGCCGCGCTCGCACGGCGGCCCGATCTCGACGTTGAGGTCACTTGGCACCCTTTTCAGCTCAACCCCGACATGCCGGCGGAAGGGATCGACCGCAAGGGCTACCTCAAAGCCAAATTCGGCCGCGAGACCTACCCGGAAGACATGCTTGCGGCACTGCGGGCGGCGGGGCGCTCGGTCGATTTCGATTTCAAGTTCGAGACTATGTCGCGGGTCCCCAACACGGTCGATTCTCATCGCGTCATCCGTTGGGCTCAGGAGGCGGGCCTCCAGGATGAAATCGTAGAGACTCTGTTCACACGTTATTTTGTCGACAACCAGGATATCGGCGATCACACGGTTCTGGCCGATGCCGCCGCCACAGTCGGCATGGACCGGAATACAGTCAAGAAAAGACCACGGGTCCGGACGACCACCAAGTGGTCCGGAACGAGGACGCCCATGTCTGTCAGTTGGGCATTCATGCCGTGCAGACATTTATTTTTGAGGATAAACTCTCGGTACAGGGCGCCCACGAACCTGATGTCTTCCTTCAGGTGTTCGACCGACTCGAGGCAGAATCTGAATCGGAGTCGGGACCGGAGGCCGTCACCGACGCCTGAGACGCAATCTGCGCAAGATCGGCCACCAACCGGCGCACCCCCGCCAACCGGTCGATATCGTCGTCCCAGTTACGGATATAGACCAGCGTGTGATCGGGGCGCAGCTTGGATGTTCCGGCCTGGTCGCCGATAAACTGGACCAGTCCGGCCGGATTTTCGAAGCGGTTGTCGCGGAAATTGATGGTGGCTCCCCGGGGCCCGGCCTCCAGTTTCTCGATTCCCGCGGACCGGCACAGGCTTTTGATACCGACGACATCCAGCAGGTGCTGCACCTCGTCGGGATAGGGCCCGAACCGGTCAATCAACTCGGCGGCCATGGCGTCAATATCGGCGGCTGATTCCAGTCGCGCGAGCCGGCGGTAAAGCCCGAGGCGGGCGTCGAGATCGGCGACATAGGTATCGGGAATCAGGACCGAGGTTCCAAGGCCGACCTGAGGCGACCATTTTTCGGCGCCGGCGGCCTCGTTCGGTGTGTCGCGTGCGGCCGCGACGGCTTCCTCGAGCATCTCCTGGTACAGTTCGATTCCGACTTCCTTGATGTGACCCGACTGCTCCTCGCCAAGCAGGTTCCCCGCCCCGCGATTGTCGAGATCGTAGCTGGCAAGGCTAAAACCGGCACCCAGTTCGTCCAGGGACTCCATCACGTGAAGCCGTTGCTCGGCATTCGCCGAAGGCGTCTTTCCGCGCAGCACTGTCAGGTAGGCATAGGCGCGAACCTTCGAGCGGCCGATGCGGCCCCGCAACTGGTATAGCTGCGCCAGCCCAAACCGGTCCGCGCGATAGACGATCATGGTATTGGCAGCGGGAATATCCAGCCCCGACTCGATGATATTCGTCGACAGCAGGACATCGAAAGCGCCGTCGTAAAACGACTGCATGACGCGGTCGAGATCGGCCGCTGGAATTCTTCCATGGGCGATGGCGAATTTCGCTTCCGCCACATTCGCACGAAGGAACGCCTCGGCATCGGCAATATCGCGGATTCGGGGACAGACGAAAAATGTCTGTCCGCCCCTGAACTGCTCGCGAAGGATGGCTTCCCGAACCGTGACTTCGTCGAAGGGCAGGATAAATGTCCGCACCGCCATGCGGTCCACTGGCGGCGTCGCGATCAGGCTGAGGTCGCGCAGGCCTGTCATCGCCATTTGCAATGTCCGCGGGATCGGCGTCGCCGTCATCGTCAGGACATGGACGTCGGATCGCAATTGTTTGAGGCGTTCCTTGTGCGCCACGCCGAAGTGCTGCTCCTCATCGACCACGAGCAGACCCAGGTTCCTGAAGGTCAGTTTATTCGTCAGCAAGGCATGGGTGCCGATAACGATGTCCACCTGCCCGTCCGCCAGCGCCTCGCGCGCTATCGCCGCGTCCTTGGCGCCTATCATTCTTGATATTTGTGCAATTCGCACCGGAAAACCTGCAAACCTGTTGCTGAAAGTGTCGTAATGCTGGCGGCATAACAGCGTTGTCGGAACGACCACTGCCACCTGTTTCCCGGCCATCGCGGCAATAAAGGCCGCCCGTAGCGCGACTTCGGTCTTGCCGTAACCGACGTCGCCGCAAATCAACCGGTCCGCGGGCTGCCCGGATCCGAGGTTGTCAACGATGTCGTCAATGGCGGTTTGCTGGTCGGGGGTAAGATCGAAGGGAAACCGTGCGCAGAAATCTTCGTAAAGACCGGGCGGCGGCGTCAGGACCGGCGCCCTACGTTCGACGCGCGCAGCTGCAACCTTGATCAGTTCGTCGGCTATTTCGCGGATGCGCTCTTTCAGACGCGCCTTGCGTGCCTGCCAACCGGCACCCCCGATCCGGTCGAGCGCGACCGCAGATTCGGACGATCCGTAGCGCGATAACACTTCAATATTCTCGACTGGAATGAACAGTCGATCACCACCCGCGTAACTCAACCATACACAATCGTGCGGCGCCCCGGCGACATCGAGGGTCTGAAGTCCTTCGTAGCGTCCGATGCCGTGATCGAGGTGAACGACGAAATCGCCGGGCGCAAGGCTCGACACTTCTGTCAGAAAGGCCTCGGCCCGTCGCGCCCGCCGCACTCTCCGCACCAGACGATCACCAAGAAGGTCCGGTTCCGAAACGATGGCTATGTCGCCGGCGGTTGCGCTCTGCTCCAGTCCTAGTATCGCAAGCGCGGCCGTGCCGGCAGGAAGCGCGCTCGCCTCCGGCCAGGAGGCGATAGTCCGTGTCGGTCCCCATTCGTGCTGATCCATCAGCACCCGCATCCGTTCGCGCGAGCCTTCACTGAAGCAGGCGACAACGATTCGCCGCCCCACACGCCGGAGCGCGTCGGCGTGTTCGCGGGCGGTGGCAAACAAGTCGAGGTCTTCTTTGGCGCGCTCCTCCGCAAAATTGCGACCCGACCGGCCGCCGATCTCGATTCGCAGCGCCTCCACCGCCTCAGTTCCGTAGGATCCGAATACAGCGCGGGCGCGGGTCGCAAGCCGCTCATTCCATTCCTCGGCGGTCAAATAGAGCCGGTCCGGGGGCAGCGGATTGTAGGGCGTCTCCGTTCTCGACCCGCGGCGAACTTCGCGCGCTGCGTATTGTTCCTGAATCATTTCAAATCGCGCGGTTACCGCTTGTCCTGTGAGGCCGTCCATCGTCACCATCGCTTCTGGAACCAGATCGAAGACCGTTTCCAGGTGCTCGTGAAACAGCGGTAGCCAATGGTCCATGCCGATATGGCGGCGTCCCTCGCTGATCGCGCGGTAAAGCGGGTCGTCGCGGGTGACCGGTCCGAACGCCTCGCGGTACCCGGCGCGAAAGCACTGAACTGCGGTCTCGTCCAGGCGCACCTCACCGACGGGCCCGAGCGCAAGTCCCGTCGTTCGGCGCGTCGTAATTTGCGTCAGGGGATCAAAGGCGCGCACCGCTTCCAGTTCGTCGCCAAACAGGTCGAGACGCAACGGCTCATCGGCGCCGGGTGGAAATACGTCAACGATGCCGCCACGAACGGCAAATTCACCGGCTTCGCGGACAGTGCCGGCGCGCTCGTAACCGTTCTGGGCGAGGAACCCCAAGAGCGCTTCGCGGTCGATGGTGTCGCCGGAACGGGCGCTGTATGACGCCGCTGATACCGCCTCCCGCCCCGGCACGCGCTGCAACACCGAATTGACCGTCGTCAGCACGATCGCGGGCATCAACTCCGGCGGTGAACTCACCAGCAATGCCAGGGCACCGACCCGCTCGGCGGTGACTTTCGGATGGGGCGAGACGCGGTCGTAGGGCAGGCAATCCCATGCCGGAAAGGACAGAATCCGAAGATCGGGGGCAAAGAACGCGAGCGATTCTTCAAGAAGCCGCATGCGTTCACCGTCGCGCGCCACATGAAGAATAACGGGACCCTCGTTGACGCGCCGTTCCGCCAGCGTGACCGCGAGATCGGCCAGAACCCGGGCATCGAGACCCGGCGGGGCACCGGCCAGCACCGTCGTCTGCCCGGGCCGGTCGATGTCGCCGAATTCAGGCACTGGTGGTTTTGCCCGGGATAAAAGTTCGGATTTGGCGCAGCAAGTCCGTATCGTGGGCGGCCGGAACCGGTTCCAAGCCGACAATCCAGTTGTAGATTTCGGGATCGGGCCGCCTCAAAAGTGCCTCGAACTGGTCGAGTTCCTCAGCCGAGAGCCTCTCGACGTGGCGGTCCGCAAACCGTCCCAGAATCAGATCGGTTTCCTGCATCCCCCGGTGCCAGCTTCGGAACCGAATCTGCTTGCGACGGGTATCAAGGTCAGGCGCGGATCCGCCGCTCATCGTTATTGGCTCATGGTTCGGACAGGCCGGCGCGGCACCGTTGGCCGACAGCGGGCGCATAAGCTAATGTCCTCGCGCGGCCAAGACAAGCCAGGGGACATTACTCGCGCCATGCGCCCGGAAATATTGTTTCCCCTTTTCAAACCGGTAATTACTCTTTCAGGTGTCGGACCGCGGATCGCCAAACTTTTGGAATCCGTTGCCGGGGCGCATCTGGTCGATCTGTGCTGGCATCTGCCTAGCGGTCTGATCGACCGCCGCTTTGCCCCCCAAATTGCCGCGGCGCCGCTCGGCGGGGTCGCCACCCTGACCGTCCATATCGACGCCCACCACCCACCGCCGCATCGGCGCTTGCCCTACAAGGTGATCGGGTCCGATGAAACCGGGCACATTGTGCTCACCTTTTTCCATGCCAAGGCGGATTATCTTGAACGGGTGTTGCCCTGCGGCGAGACCCGGATCGTATCAGGGCGCGTCGACGAATACGGCGGGGAACGCCAGATGCCCCACCCCGATCACATCGGCACACCAGAGGAATTCGATAAACTCGCCGTGATCGAGTCGGTGTACCGCCTGACCGCCGGGCTCGGCGCCAGGTCGCTGCGAAGAGCAGTGTCGGGCGCGCTGGAGGCGGCGCCCGAGTTGCCAGAGTGGATCGACGATGCGTTCCTGACCGGGCAGGCTTGGGCCGACTGGCGCACGTCGCTGATGCGCGCCCATGCCCCGGACTCGGTTGACGATCTCGAACCCGATACGCCCCCACGCCAGCGCCTCGCCTACGACGAGCTTCTGGCCAACCAGCTCGCCTTGGCGCTGGTGCGCCACCATACCCGCCGCCGCCAAGGCCGCCCGTTGCACGCCGATGGCCATGTCGCGCGAAAGATCACCGCCGCATTGCCATTCGATCTCACGCCCGGCCAACACAAGGTCCGAGACGAGATCACGACCGATATGGCATCGGATGCAGCCATGACACGGTTGTTGCAAGGCGATGTCGGCAGCGGCAAAACCGTCATCGCCATGTTGGCGATGGCCGACGCCGTTGAGGCTGGCGCCCAAGCGGCTTTCATGGCGCCGACCGAACTGCTGGCCCGCCAGCATGCGAAAGTGCTGCGAAATCTTGCCGCAGCCGCCGGCCTTCGCCTCGCCCTCCTGACCGGGCGCGAACGCGGGGCCGAGCGGGACGAGATTCTCGATCGCCTGAAGCAAGGGGACATTGACATCTTGGTGGGTACCCATGCCCTTTTTCAAGAAGGCGTCGAATTTCGCGATCTCGGGCTCGTGATTATCGACGAGCAGCATCGCTTCGGCGTCCACCAACGGCTGGCGCTCGGCGACAAGGCGCTCGGCACGAACAAAGGCGCCGCGGATTTCTTAATGATGACGGCGACGCCGATCCCTCGGACTCTGGCGCTGACCGCGTACGGCGACATGGAGATTTCACGCCTGATCGACAAGCCACCGGGGCGCAGGCCGGTATCGACGCGGGCGGTTCCGCTAACCCGGCTGCACGAGGTTATCGCCGGCACCGCCCGTGCGATTCAATCGGGCGCGCGGGTCTACTGGGTATGTCCGCTGGTTGCGGAATCGGAGTCGCTTGACGTCGCCGCCGCCGAAGCTCGTTTTGAGGACCTGGAGGCCCGATTCCCGGGCCGGGTGCGGCTGGTACATGGCCGCATGAAGGGGATCGAAAAAGATGCCGCCATGGCCGCCTTTGCCGGCGGGAACGTCGATATCCTGGTCGCCACCACCGTCATCGAAGTCGGTGTCGACGTGCCCGAAGCCTCGGTCATGGTGATCGAACATGCCGAACGGTTCGGGTTGGCGCAACTGCACCAGCTGCGCGGCCGGATCGGGCGGGGTCGAACGGATTCGTCGTGCCTGTTACTCTATGCGGCGCCCTTGGGCGACACTGCGCGGGAGCGAATCAAAGTCATTCGCGACACCGACGACGGTTTCCGCATCGCGGAAGAAGATTTGCGTCTGCGCGGCGCCGGGGAACTGTTGGGGACCCGGCAAAGCGGCTTACCAGATTTTCGGCTTGCGGACCTGGCATCGCACCAAGATTTGCTGCTCGTTGCAGCAGACGACGCCAAGCTGGTTCTCGCCCGCGATCCGAACCTCACGACGGCGCGCGGCAAGGCCCTTCGCGTTCTGCTATATCTTTTCGAACGGGACGCAGCGGTCCGGTTCTTACGCTCCGGCTAGGCTGCGGAATGCGGCATCGGCGAGTCGCCGTCGCTATCGTTGCTTTCCCCGTCGTCGGCACGATGGGCGATAACGGGCTGTCCCTGATCAGCCTTGCTGCGCGGGTCTTCCGGCGTCACCAGCCCCCCCGAAATAACCATTTTGATTCCCTCCTCTACGGTCATGTGCAGAACGACCAGATCGCGGCGCGGCACGAAAAGGAGGAAGCCCGAAGTCGGATTCGGAGTCGTCGGCAGAAAAACATTGACCACTTCGTCTTCGACAAGGTTCTGAACTTCGCCTCGAGTGGTACTCGTTACGAACGCCAGTGCCCACACGCCCTTGCGCGGATACTCGACCAAAACGACCTCACGAAATGAGGTCGAAGACTGTGCGAGAACGGTCTCAAATATCTGCTTGAGGGCGCCGTAGATTGATCGGACCACCGGCATCCGATCGACGAAGCGCTCACCGAATCCAAGTAGCGTCCGGCCCAGAAAGTTTGCGGTAACGAACCCGATCAGCGTCAAGCCAATCAGTAGAATAAGTACGCCGATACCGGGTATCCCGACTGGAAGATAGTTTTCGGGATGGAACCGGTCCGGAACTAACCCGGTCACGGAGTTGTCGATGATTTCGACGATCTGCAGCGACAGCCAAATGGTAATGCCGATCGGCGCCGCCACGATTATGCCGGTCAGGAAATAGTTGCGCAGACGGCGCACGAAACCGCCCCTAGCCGGCTTGACCAGTCTCGGGGCATCGCGGGGTTCTTGAGGCCTATCGTCCATCGGCTTTCCGTCGGCGCGGGCAGGGTCCGGCGCACCCTTTATGTAGCGCCGTGCCTAGCAATGTCCAGAAGCTTCCCGTCCTGACCCACCGCACCCGGCACGGTCCCTCATGAAGAATCACCATTGGGGACCGGCGAAACCCATAGTAATAGGCGCCATGCAGATGGTTCCCCGCCTGTTGTCAATTGCAACCGGCGTGCCGCCTCACCTGATTCGCCAGGAAGAGGTGCTGCCAGCCGCGATCCGGCATTTCACGGCGCCTGCCCGCAATTTCGAACGGTTGTTGCCGGTCTTTCGGAATGCGGAGATTGAAACGCGCTGCTCGTGTGTTCCACTGGACTGGTATTCGGAGCCTCACTCGTTTTCGGAGCGGAACGAGCTCTATCTGGAAAATGCGGTCGATCTGCTGGGACAAGTGGCGCTCGCTTCCGCCGAGGCCGCCGGCGTGCCGATCGAGGATTTTGGCGCCATCGTCACCGTTTCCAGCACCGGAATTGCGACGCCCGGCCTCGATACCCGGCTGATGGAACGGCTTGCGTTTCGGCGGGATGTGGTGCGCCTGCCGATATTCGGTCTGGGCTGCGCCGGCGGCGTGATGGGGCTTGCGCGCGCGGGCGCGATGGCAAGATCGGAGCCGGACCGGCCGGTCCTTCTTCTGGTCGTCGAACTATGCGGGCTTACATTCCGCGCCAACGATTTCTCCAAAAGCAACGTGGTGGCGACTGCCCTGTTCGGCGACGGAGTGGCCGCCGCAGTCACCGCCTGCAACCGCGACGGCGCCGCAATACGGGAATCGGGTGAACATACCTGGCGCGATTCGCTGAGAATCATGGGGTGGAATGTACGCGACGATGGCCTTGGGGTAGTATTCTCGCGCGATATTCCTAGTATCGTCCCAACCCAGATGCGGGCGGCCGCCGAGGCGTTTTTGCGGCACCGGGGCATCGAGTTTGCCGACTTCGACGAGTTCGTATGCCATCCGGGCGGGATCAAGGTCATTGAGGCGCTGGAGCAAATTCTTGCTTTGCAACCCGGCGGATTTACAGGAGCGCGCGAGGTCCTTCGCGGCTACGGCAACATGTCGGCGCCGACGGTCTTCTTCGTGCTTGAACGCGCCCTGCAAACCGGCGGCGACGCAAAACGCCTATTGACGGCGCTCGGCCCCGGCTTCAGCGCAGCCTTTCTAGTTCTCGACGGGCTCGCCCGGACGCCATCACAGACATGACCATTCTTTACGCCGTTATATTGTTCGTCCTTCTTCAGCGTCTCGGCGAACTGGCGTTGTCGTGGCACAATACGCGGCGCCTGCTTGATGAAGGCGCGGTCGAGGCCGCCCCCCTTCACTACCCGCTTTTGGTGGGAATGCACGCTGCGTGGTTGGTGCCCCTTGCCATCTGGATCCCGCCGAGCCGTGCGCCCGACCTGGTATTTCTTGGCGCCTTCGCAGTCCTTCAAGTTGGGCGACTATGGGTGATCGTGCCGCTGGGAAGATTCTGGACGACACGCATCATTACACTTTCGGGTGAACCCTTGGTTCGACGTGGCCCCTACCAACTTCTGCGCCACCCGAATTACGTCGTTGCCGCCGCCGAAATTGCCGTTCTGCCGTTGGCGTTCGGGGCATGGGAGGTTGCGCTGGTATTTTCGGTTGTAAACGGCATTCTCCTAACCCACCGGGTCAGGACCGAGAACAGGGCGTTCCGGGTGCGACGGGCGCTTGCCACGTAACTCTGCTATTCACCTCGGCATCCACTGGGACTATGATTTCGGGGATGAAGACCAAGCACTTACACGCGGGTAGCCGGATCTTGGCGTTTGCGGCTGCCTTGACCTTCGCTGCCGCGGCAATGCCAGCAGGTGCCCAGGACGAAAACTACGGTGAGGGCGTCTTCGCCTATAACAAGGGCCGTTTCGAGCAGGCCATCTCGAGCCTGCAGCCGCTGATCGAAAAGGGCCATGCTGGGGCCGAGCTGATTACCGGCGTCATGTTTCTGCGCGGCGAGGGATATCCGAAGGATGAAGGGCTCGCCGCCATCTGGCTGTTCAAGGCCGCCCGCAAGGGCGAAGCCGGAGCGCAACTGATTTTGGGAACCCAATTTCTGTACGGCCGGGGCGTCGGGCTCGATGTCGCACGGGCCTATACATGGTTGGCGTTGGCGGCTGAAAGCAGCGTTCCGATCGTAGCGCAACAGGCCAACCTGTACCGCGACGAGGCAGCCGGCCAGTTGAGCGCTGCCGAAATCGAAGCCGCCCAACGCGCGGCGCAATCTTGGCGGCCAGTCCGGGACCGTTTTGTGCCCGAGGATACCGACTAGCGGCGGAACCTTCCGAGGTCCGCCCGGGCGCCGTCCGCATCCCAGATTGCCAGCACTCGGCTGCGGAACGGCTGCGAGTAGATAGGCGCCACGACCGGCTCCGGCAGCGTCCGGTGATAGGCAATGATCGCGCCGTCCGGATTCAGGTCAATCCAATCCGCGACCTGATCGCCGGTGATAACCGCTATAGGCGTCACGAGCCGGCCCAGAAACTGATATTGGCCATGGTATTTGCCGACATGGGCAATGGGCTGGCCCGCACGGGACAACGCCGCAATCCGCTGCGCTGCCGGTTCCAGATCGTAAAGCGGGGTAACCGGGCCGGCCGCGGCCAAATGAAATGCGATGACGGTGCCGATCGAAGTCAGTGCCAGCGCCGAGACCGATCCCGCTGGTTCCCGCCGCCGGAAAATCAAGACCACGCCAAGCCCGACCATCACAACCCCCAGCCCCAGGAGCGCCCCCGCGGCACCGGGCGGAAGGCGGAGATCGCTGGCCCAATCGGGAAAGATGATCGCGCTGGCAGCAATAACGGTTACGGCAAGGCCCGCCAGTGCGAGAACTATCGCAGGCACCGCGTCGGTGCGGCGGCCCCCGGGCGAACTGACCGCAATTGCGCGCGCCAGCAGGAGCGCAAGCGCTGGCACCAGCGGCAACAGATAATGGGGCTGCTTGCCGCTGATTATCGACAAAAGCACCAAACCACCGACCAGCCAGGCCGCGCAGAAGCGCAAACCCCGGTCCGTTCGCCACGCCGGGCGCGGCAGCGACCTCCAGAACGGCGGCCACCAGATCCAGGGAAAAAAGAACACCAGCAGCATTGGCGGATACCACCAAAAGGGGCGGCCATGAGCAGCGGCATCGACAATCCGGCTTCCGGTCTGGCCCCAAAGAATCGCGTCGCCGTAGGCCGGGCCCCCGCTTGCTGCCGCGGGCAGCGCCCATGCCAGCGCGACCGTCGCCGCCAGCGCAATGCCCGCGCCCACACCCAGGTACCACTGGCGCCAGAATGCGAGCGGCGTACCCCGTATCCAGAGCGGCGCCAGCAGCGCTGCCGGTAGCGTGAAAACCAAGACCACCGGCCCTTTGGACAGCACGCCGAGACCGGTCCCCAGCCCGAACAACAACCAGCCGATGATCATCCGGCGTCCAGATCCGCCGTCCCCGCCCGCTCTGTCCCGCGATGCCAGTTCAAGCCCGGTCAGCGCGGTCAGTACCGAGAACGTGAGCAGGACATCGAACCTGCTGAGGGTGCTGGCGCCGGCCCACACCAAGGTGCCCAGAACGACCCACGCTGCGGGCGCCATTGGTGTCCCCGGCCACAAACGGCGTCCCAGAACGACCGTCAGGACGAGGCTTCCAAGGCCGAACAGGGGCGAGACCAGGCGCGCCAAGGTCTCGTTGACGCCGGTCAGCGACCAAATCAGATTGATCGCCCAGAATAGCAGCGGTGGCTTGTGGCTGTAGGTTTCGCCGTTGAGGTGCGGCACCAGCCAATCGCCACCGCTCCACATTTCCCAGGCGACGGTCAGGTAGCGCGTTTCGTCGACCGCCAGCAAAGGCCGCGCACCAAGCGCCACCGCCACGAGCACCGCCCACGCAGCGAGCCAGCCTAGATGGGATCTCAGACCTGGCAGAAGGATGCCCCCGCGCGCACGTGTGCGAGACCCGGCGGGGCGTTCCGCACGCAAGCTGGCCGCACTGCCGCCCGCGCGGACATCCGGTCTAGCCCCCGGTCGCCGCCAGCCGGCGTTCGCGCGCGATCATTTGCAGATTGCGCAAATACACGAACAGCCCGAACGACTGCCCGACGATGAAAACCGGGTCTTTCCGGTAGATGGCGTAGGTCAGCAAGGTCAAGCCGCCACCGATACTGAGAAACCAAAAGGCGAGCGGCATCACGCTCTTCTTTTGGCGCTCGCTAACCAGCCACTGCACAAGAAACCGCGAAGCAAAGAATATTTGGCCGAGGAACCCGACTGCCAGCCAGATCGCCGCGGTTTCCATAGGCTAGTCCTCCTGTTCCGGGGATTCGTCGACGACGTCGATGAGTCCGAATCCCCGTTTCTGCAACCACACCACACCGCCGAGGTCGATCAGGCCGACCCACAGCCGGGCCATCGTTCCGTAGTGCGAGCGACCCCGGGTTCGCGGACGATGATTGACATCGACCGCAGCCACCCGGCCCCCGGCCCACAACACCAGCGCCGGCAGAAAGCGGTGGAAATGATCGAAATGCGGCAATTGAAAGAACATCGACCGGGACACCAGCTTGAGCCCGCATCCGGTGTCGAACGCAGCGTCGCCCAGCACCCGCCGGCGAACCCCATTGGCAATTCGCGACGAAAGGCGTTTGACAAAATTGTCGCGCCGGTTGGCCCGGTTGCCGATGACCATTTGCAGGTTGCTACCGGGCGGTTCTCCGTCCCGGCGCGCCAGCAACTTGATCAAATCGGCGGGGTCGTTTTGACCGTCTCCGTCGAGAGTTGCAATCCATTCGGCACGGGCCCGGCGCGCGCCCGTCAACAGCGCCGCCGATTGCCCCCGCCGAACCGTGTGCCGATGGACGGTCAGCGCCGGCGTTCGGGCAATCGCAGACCGCATAATGGTGGGCGTATCGTCGTCGCTGCCGTCGTCGATCACGATGATCTCATGAGACGGCCCGTCGTCGAGCACCGCGGTGATTTCGTCGATCAGCGCAAGGATGTTTTCGCCTTCGTTGTGGACCGGGATCACGATCGACAGGTCGGGCGGCGCCTCGGCCGCAACCGCTTCCACGGCTTGCGGCTCAAGCGCGGTCGGGGCTCCAGCGCGAAACACGGGCTTCGCAACTTCCGGCATAGTTCCTCTGCAACGGTTCGCACGGCATTCCTGCCGACGGTTCAACTTCTTGCCGGAAAGTATTATGTCCCGCCTTAAGGAACAAGCGTGGCGGGCAGGCGCAATCTGTCTTGGCGGGGCGATGCCCGACGGCTGTCGCCGGCCTTTAGGAAATTGAAGGTCCCCAACAGGTGATCGACCGATTTGGAGTGCCCCCCAAGGGCGCAACCAGACAGCGGTACAGGACGGTAATATCGCCCTTCAAAGGGGCCTTGACCTGCCCCCACGAAGTGGTCCGGGACGATTGGGAGGATTTGGCGCATTCTGACCTTTGCGAAGGAGG
>CAZTAK010000038.1:26194-27785 GCA_964611585.1 uncultured Alphaproteobacteria bacterium | reverse complement strand
AATGGTGCAACACTTTAGCGATCAGGTTGCGCAATATGGGGAAACTCCAGGTTTCATAGCGAAATTCGTCAGCGCAATAGTTGGGCTAGTTCGCACGCGAAGCAATACTGATACGCCACCACTTCATGCTTCACGTGAGAATCTACGTCGGCTTCTGGAAGAACTGAGATTTCCAATTGTAATCCTAATGGATGAATTGGACCGGATTTCAAATGCCGAAATTTCAAGAAATGACTCGGCTTGTTCGCGCCGTCGCCGACTTTCCCAGCGTTTCCTACCTTCTTGCATATGACCGCGCGCGTGTTTCGGAAGCCCTCGGGGCGGGTAATGAGGATCGCGGCTCGGCATATCTGGAAAAAATCGTCCAGATTGAGATTTCTGTCCCTCTCTGCTCCGAGCCGCAACTGAGGATGCTTTTCTGCAAATCGCTGGATTCGCTTGAATTGGACGCGGCACACGTCTCGGCCTGGAAAGAAGAAAGCCGTTTCGATGGTCTCCTAGACATCTTGTTTCCAAGTATCGTCAAGACACCTCGCGACGTGAAGCGATTGATCGAGATATTTGGCTCGCGCGAAACGCTTGTGGGCGACGAAAGTGATTGGACCGATTTACTGGCGTTCTCCGCATTGGAAGCAAAGGCTCCACAGGTTGTTTCCCGTTTACGCTTGAACTTTCGCAGATATTTGCTCAATACCTCCGACAATCAGATTTTGAGATCAAAAGCGGGTGACGAAGCCCGTGCGGCGAATATTGCCCTAAATGAACTTCATGGCGAACAGCCAAGCGAGGACTCCATTGCGCCGGATGACGCTGTCACGAACCTCATCAAATACGTTTTTCCGGCTACGAATGAAACGGGCGAGCAGCCTGAACACCCGAATGCGCTCGCATATGAGCGCCCACTCGCGACCTTGCTACACCTAAACCTTCCAGAAGGTGAGGTAAGCACCGCCGAAATAAGAAAATTGTTCGGATTGGCCGGAAAAGAACTGGACGAGACGCTTCGAGATTACCTCGGTGAAGATGTTGCGCACGGTTTCCTGGCTCGGTTTGAAGAGCTCTATCCGTATGAGGAAATTGGAAACGAAAGAGAACTTTGGCCCGCGTTTGCAGCAATCTGTCAGCATCCCACCGATGGACCGCAGGTTTATTCTATTCATAACCGCGGTTTGCCTCGTCGCATGAGGAGTATTTTTTTGCGGCTCGCTGAAAAGTCGGAACATCTTTTGGCGCGGGCAACGTCAATTGTGGACGATATTGAAAGAAGAGACCTTTTTGCATTTAGCGTTCAAATCTTGTCCTACCACATCGCCTTTCATGGCCTCCACGGATATGCCGCGCGGAGTTTTGGGCCGTCGCTATTCGATAAAGAGGACACCGAATTTCGCGTTCATCGTCAGGCCGATCGCCTAAGGGAAAAGCATGTTCGGGGTGAACTATTGGACACGCTCGTCGATCCTTATCCATTGGTATTGCTTCATATGACGGACTACTGGGACGATACCTGCCAAGATTTGCTCTTGGAGTTTCTGAAAATTCCAGAAAATCTTGATCGCTTTGTTTTTTGGTTTTTTGGCGGGAATTATGCCGT
>CAZTAK010000038.1:24957-26184 GCA_964611585.1 uncultured Alphaproteobacteria bacterium | reverse complement strand
TCGAAGGAGTTTCTCGATCAACTTGTCGGCGATTCAAGGGTCTCCACCTGGATTCGTAGCCGGTCCCTTCACTTGAATACCAAGAACACTGCCCCGGTGCCAAAATTCGCCTACGACCGCCTATTTGATGAATTGGACCTTGATCGCTCTCCGGCTGGCCCGGCGTAAATTGGACTAGTCGCATGTTTGCGCCGCTGCAAAAGCGGCCTATATTAGGGGTCAGGCCCGCCTGTCTTTCACACAAACTAGGAGTTTTGCGGACCTCCGGCGCCGCCGCGCCGGACCGGAAGAGAGCTTATGCCCCATCCCCTGATGCCGAGGGCCACCGCCGTCTGGCTGGTGGACAACACCACCCTCAATTTTGACCAGATCGCCGAGTTTTGCGGCCTACATCCGCTGGAAGTACAAGGCGTCGCCGACGGCGAAGTCGCAGTCGGAATTATCGGCCGCGACCCGATCGCCAACGGCGAGCTGACGCTTGAAGAGATCGAGCGCTGCCAGAACGACTCGGCCCAGCGCCTCCAGATTCTCGAACCCGATATCGCGGTCCAGCCGAAACGCAAGGGACCACGCTATACGCCGGTGTCAAAGCGCCAGAACCGGCCCGACGCGATTGCCTGGCTGGTGAAGCATCACCCCGAGCTTTCGGATGCCCAGGTGTGCAAGCTGGTCGGTACCACCAAACCCACGGTCACCTCGGTCAAGGAGCGCACCCACTGGAATACGCCCAACCTGAGACCGGAAGACCCGGTGACGCTGGGCATGTGTTCGCAGACCGACCTCGAAGAAGCGATCGGGACCGCCCTCATTCGTCAGCAGCGGCGCGAGGAACGCGAACGCAAGGCCCTCGCCAAGGTGCAGCGCGCAAAACGCGCGGCGCTGGAGGCAAAGGACGACAAGGGAAGTGAAGGCCCCGCTGCCGAGGCGGCGCCGGCTGGCACTGGCGCACCGGAGGCAATGGCGAGCGAACCGGGCACGGACCCCGCGCCCGCGGTGAATGAGGGCCCGCCTGCGGCGGCGAAGCTCCTGACACCGAAGCCAACACCGGCGCCAGTGGTTGGGGAATGCACCACCGCGGCCGAGGTGTTCGGGCCGGCCGCGGCCGCGCCCAAAACCGAAGACCCGGTTCCTGACGCGACCGATGTATTCAACTCGACCCCAGACCCCGCGGAATCCACCCCCGAACCCGCAACTGCACCAGAGCCCGAAGCGGCGCCAGAACCCGCA
>CAZTAK010000038.1:0-24857 GCA_964611585.1 uncultured Alphaproteobacteria bacterium | reverse complement strand
CAGAACCCGCATCGGAGAATGAGCCGGAGGCCGAAACCGCGCCGGGACCCCCGACCGAAGCCGCGCCGGAAAACAAATCTCCCGAAAACGAATAGAGCCGCATCGGCTCAGGTGTGACCGCTATCGGCGATCCCTGAACAGATTTTGCGGCTCTAACCTATTGAAAAAGTGAGCAATTTCACCCAGAGGAATTGAACCGCACCGGTTCGATCCCTTCGCAATATACTCCAACCAACCGACCGGGCCCGGCCGATGTCAGCCGGCATTCAGCCGGTCCGCTGGCCACCGTCGAGACGTTTGGCGATCGCGTCCAGAACGGCCGGGTTTTCGATGGTCGCCGGCGTCTTGTAGGTTTCGCCGTCGGCGATCTTGCGCATGGTGCCACGCAGGATCTTGCCCGAGCGCGTCTTCGGCAGCGCCTCCACCACCAACACCCGTTTGAAGGCCGCCACCGGGCCGATTTTCTCGCGCACCATCGCCACCAGTTCTGCGGCAAGGTCGGCGTCGTCGCACGCGACTCCCGCGCTCAGCACCACCAAGCCCAACGGCACCTGCCCCTTGAGGTCGTCGTGCACGCCGATGACGGCGCATTCGGCGACGTCTGGATGGTGGGTCAGCACCTCCTCCATGCCGCCGGTCGACAGGCGGTGGCCGGCAACGTTGATGATGTCGTCGGTGCGGCTCATGATGTAGAGGTAGCCGTCCTCGTCGCGGAAGCCCGCGTCGCCGGTCTCGTAGTAGCCCGGAAACGCGTTGAAGTAGGCCTCGCGGAAACCTTCATCGTTGTGCCAGAGCGTCGGCAGACAGCCGGGGGGCAACGGCAGGCCGATGACGATGGCGCCGGTTTCGCCCGGCGCGACCGCGCGGCCCTCGGCATCGACAACAGCAACGTCGTATCCCGGCACCGCCTTGGTGGGGGAGCCGTATCTGACCGGCAGCGTCCCCAGCCCGACACAATTGGCGGCGATCGCCCAGCCGGTTTCGGTTTGCCACCAGTGGTCGATGACAGGGCGCTTGAGCAGGGCTTCGGCCCATTGCACGGTGTCGGGATCGGCACGTTCGCCGGCCAGGAAAAGCGTGCGGAATCTGGACAGGTCGTGGCCGGCCAACAGGGCGCCGCCGGGGTCTTCGCGCTTGATGGCGCGAAACCCGGTGGGCGCGGTAAACAGCGCCGCAACGCCGTGCTCGGCGATCACCCGCCAGAAGGCGCCTGCGTCCGGCGTACCGACCGGCTTGCCTTCGTAGAGAATCGTCGTGCAGCCATGCAGCAGCGGCCCATAAACGATGTAGGAATGGCCCACCACCCAACCGATGTCGGAGGCAGCCCAATAGACCTCGCCCGGCGCGACGCCATAGACATTCTGCATGCTCCACTTCAGCGCCACCATATGGCCGCCGTTGTCGCGCACCACGCCCTTGGGCACGCCGGTGGTACCCGAGGTGTAGAGGATATAGAGGGGATCGGTGGCGGCGACCGGCACGCACTCGGCGGGCGTCGCGCCGTCGAGGGCGTCGCCCCATTCGATGTCGCGGCCCGGTTTCAATTCGGCGCGCTGCGGATCGCGCTGTAGGACCACGACGTGCTCGGGCCGGTGGCTGGCCAGTTCGATGGCGCCTTCATAAAGCGCCTGGTAGGCGACGACCCGCGCCGGCTCGATACCGCAGGACGCCGTCACCAGCACCTTGGGCTTGCAATCGTCGAAGCGCGACGCCAGTTCGGGCGCGGCAAAGCCGCCGAACACCACCGAATGAACCGCACCGAGGCGCGCGCACGCAAGCATTGCCACCACCGCCTCGGGCACCATCGGCATGTAGATCACCACGCGGTCGCCCTTGACCACGCCGAGCCGCGCCAGCGCGCCGGCGAAGCGCGCCGTCAATTCCCGCAGTTCGGTGTAGGTGAAACGGGCCTTGGTCCCTGTGAGCGGACTATCGTAAATCAGCGCCACCTGATCGCCGCGTCCGCCGTCGGCATGCCGGTCGAGGGCGTTGAAACAGGTATTGACCACGCCGCCCACGAACCACCGCGAAAACGGCGGATTGGCGTCGTCCAGCACCTGCGACCACGGCACGATCCAGTCGATGTCTTGCGCCGCCTCGGCCCAGAACGCTACCGGGTCACGCTGCCAGGCGAGATAGGTTTCATCGTAGCGGCTGGTCATAAATGGACTCGCGGGCTCAGCCGCACGCGCCACCCTTGGCGCGGCGGCCCATGCCGGTGCAAGGGAACCGTGCGGCTCGCGTCAGGTCTGGCTGAGACGCCGGATTTCGTCCTTTATTCGGAGTTTTTGTTTCTTGAGGGCGCTGATGACAGCGTCGTCCGGGTGCGGTCGTCCGCGTTCTTCGTTGATGGCGTTTTCGAGGTCTTGATGCTGGTCCTTAAGCCGCACGACGTCCGGACGTTCGTTCATCGCTTCCTCCCCGATGATGTGGCGAGCTTTGCAAACATGATAATGCCTTCGGCGGGCCTATTGAAGCGCCGGCCCGAAACGCGCAGGAATCAAGGCTGTCCGGCACCCCCGGTGTTCCGTAGACGGCATGCGAAAAGGCCCAGAATTCATTGCCGGGTCCGTCAGGGCCGGATTCCGCCACTTCAACCCTCCTTCATGCCGCAGCGCACATCATCCCATGGACCACGGGCGCAAACAAATTTCGCCCGGCGCCGATCAACTTTGGTATCGTTCAGGTACACCCAACAGCGGTTGCTCATGGCGCACCTCAGGGACCTCGAAAAAAGATGGATTGAACTCCGGACCGAGCATCGCGATCTCGACCGGGCGATTGCTGCTCTGACTGAATCCCGGCCTTTCGATCATCTTCAGGTGCAACGCCTGAAAAAACGAAAGCTCGCCCTCAAAGACGAGATCGGCCGCATCGAAGGCCAGATTTACCCCGATATCATTGCCTGATTCGGCACCGGCCCAAGCCGCCGCTTTTCGTGACGATGTTTTGTTTGGGCGCCGCGGTGCGGCGATTCCGGTTTACACGCCCTTGATCGACCGCTTGTGTTCGTACATGTCGCGGTCGGCCGCGGCCAGAACGTGGCCGGCATCCTCGGCGCTGCTGAAGGTATAGACGCCGAAGGCGACGTGGACATCGATCGCGGTTCCGTTCCAGTTCATCGGTTCGGACATGATGGCGTTACGAAGCGTCTCCGCTTTCTCGCGGGCGCGGACCGCATCGGACTTGTCGAGAATAACGCCGAACTCGTCCCCGCCCAGGCGCCCGACCACGTCTGAGTCGCGGACGTTCCGGAGCAGCACGTCGGCCACATGCTTGAGCGCCTCGTCGCCGGCGGAGTGGCCGTAGGTGTCGTTGATGTCCTTGAAATCGTTGAGGTCGATATAGACGACACTGGAATCGTGGCCGTGACGTTCGGCAAGCGACATGGTGCGGGTCCGCTCGCGTACAAATGCACGCCGGTTGGCGACCGGAATCAGCGGGTCGCGGTCGGCCAGACGTTCGAGGGTGGCAAGCCGTTCGCGCGCCTCAGACAGATCGCGGCGCATGGCCTGAACCTCGGCCATCAGTGCCATCAGGGCGTCGCGAACCTTGGGCGTCAACTCGGGCTCGGGGGTGCCCATGATCGAGAGGTTATCGTTGATCGGGCGCGGCACGCCGCCCGTGGCCGACGTGGCAGCTTCGGCCGCCTCGGCAGGACGGACCGGCGCGGGCGCAGAGATTCCCCCTACCGACCGTGACCTCGTTTCGTTGATTTTCATCCGGCCACTAAATCTAGCTCTCCCAGATCGGCGGGATACTAACACAGCCCCCGGACCATAATCGAGGGAGCCGGGGTCGCCAGGCACCCGCCCGGCTTCGCATAACCCGGCATTACAACAGAAATTGGTTTCGCAATTGTTGCCGGAGAGCCGACAGGCCCAAATTTGCGCATTTCCTGCCCGTCCCTATAATCCCGCTTCCTTTTCGGAGCGTGCGTCCACATGACCGAACCAACCCCCAGAATCGGCATCATCATGGGCAGCCAGTCCGACTGGCCGACGCTCGCCCGCGCCGCCGAAGTACTGGACGAACTCGGCATCGCCTATGAGAAACGGATCGTTTCCGCCCATCGAACGCCGGAGCGCCTGTATGAGTATGCGAAATCAGCCCGCGGGCGCGGTCTCAAGGTCATAATCGCCGGCGCCGGCGGAGCCGCCCACCTTCCCGGGATGGCGGCATCCATGACCTCGCTGCCGGTGCTGGGGGTGCCGATCGAATCGCAGGCGCTGAAGGGCATGGACAGCCTGTTGTCGATCGTACAGATGCCGGGCGGGGTGCCGGTCGGGACCTTGGCGATCGGCGAATCGGGGGCGCTCAACGCGGCTCTACTGGCGGCGGCTATCCTTGCCCTTGGCGACGAGGGCCTGGCGACATCGCTGGACGACTGGCGCGCCCGGCGCACTGCGGCGGTCGCCGATATCCCCGCCGACGCCTGACGCCGCCCCCGGACCGAATATGGATCCGCTGGCACCCGGCGCGGCAATCGGGATTCTCGGCGGCGGCCAGCTCGGTCGGATGCTGGCGATGGCGGCGGCACGGCTTGGCTACCGGGCGCACATCTATTGCCCGGAGCAGGACAGTCCCGCGGCGCAGGTTGCGGCCAAGGCCACCGTCGCCGAATATGGTGACGAAGCCGCGCTCGACGCGTTCGCGGGTTCGATTGGGGCCGCCACATTTGAATTCGAGAACATCCCGGCCGCGGCCACCGAACGGCTGGCGCAGGCGGGCCGGCTGCGGCCCGGCGTGCTGTCGCTGACGGAAACTCAGGATCGTCTCCGCGAAAAGAACTTTGTCCGCAAGGCTGGCGCGGCGACGGTCGCCTATGCCGCGGTCGAGACCGCCGCCGACATCGGACGGGCGCTCGCCGCCACCGGAACGCCGGCGATTTTGAAGGCCCGCCGGTTCGGTTATGACGGCAAGGGACAGGTACGAATCGCAGACGGCAATGCCGGCAGCGAAGGCGAACGGGCGTTCGAAACCTTGGGCCGCGTCCCTTGCATCCTCGAGGCGGTGTCGGCATTCGCGTGTGAGATTTCTGTTGTGCTGGCGCGCGGCGCCGATGGCCGGACGGCGGTGTTCGATGTAGCCGAAAACGTTCACCGGAACGGCATTCTGCACAGCAGCACGGTGCCCGCACGGATTGGCGCCGCAACCGAGGCGGCGGCGCGGCAGGTGGCGGAATCGATTGCCGAGGCACTCGGACACATCGGCGTGCTGGCGGTTGAGTTTTTCGTCGTGAACGACGGGTCCTTTCTCGTCAACGAAGTCGCGCCCCGGGTTCACAATTCCGGCCACTGGACGCTCGACGGTTGCCTGACCGATCAGTTCGAGCAGCACATCCGCGCGGTCGCCGGGCTGCCGCTAGGCGATCCGCACCGCCATTCCGATGCCGTCATGACAAACCTGATCGGGAACGACGTGGACGGCTGGGAGACATTGGCGGCCGAGCCCGGCGCCAAGCTTCATTTCTACGGCAAGGGGGAAACGCGCCCGGGGCGCAAAATGGGCCACGTCACGCGGTTGAGCCCGCGGAGCTGATGATCCCGGTCAGGCGGCGGGGTGGGGCGTGCGGCCCTTGCGCGCGCGGCGCCAGGATGCCGTCCTCAGCGGGCTGCGACGCAGGAAGCTCCGCAGATCGGGAACGCGGCGGCAAAGGGCCTCGACCTCGCCGCGAATTTTCCGGATGTTCAGTACATCGGAGATGCGGCGGTCGAGGAATTCCCAGGTATCGGCGTGGCCGTCGGACTGGTCGTCGAGCCAGTACAACAGGGTCGCCACATAGACCCCCGCCAGCAGCCCGCGCTTGGTGTAAAAACTGAAGTCTGTCGAGTCGTCGCCGGCCGCACGCCACATGGCGTCCACGGTCCGGTAGACGCCAAAGGCGGCCGACAGCACCCCGGGCCCCCGCGTCTGGGTGCCGACGGCGCGGCGAATCGCTTCTTCGTAGGGTTCGTTCTGTTCCAGTCGCACGCGCACCGTCGTCGCGAGTCGTTCCCGGATTGGCAGCGACGCAAGATCTCGTTCTTCGAGTGCCTTTGTCATGCGGCGGTCGGCATCGGCGACGAACGCAGCGATCAACCCGAGACCGCCGTCCGGAAATGCGCGTTTTGCCATTCCGGGCTCGAAGCCCGCGTCCTTGACGGCGGCGCGTAGCGCGGCATCGGTCCAGCCGTCGAATGGCACGTGCCTAAGCGCCGCTTCGAGAATGGCAGCGCGTTCATTTTCGAGGTGCGCAGTCATCGCCTGCTCTCCCGTTCGCTTGGGCCTTCCAACTCAGGACGCGCGCTCAAGAGTCACATCTTGATCGTCCGTTTCGGCCGCGGGGTCCGCTTTGGGCGTATCCTGCTCCGCCGCCATCCGGTGCTTCCATTCCGATTCGAACACCAGCATCGAAAGATCGTCCATTTGCATCGGGTATAGCACCCCGTCGAGGTGATCGCATTCGTGCTGCACGACACGGGCGTGAAGTCCCTCGGCGACGGTCTCGATGGGCGTGCCCTCCGCCGTCACGCCGGTGTAGCGGACTTCGGTGAAGCGCGGGACCAGGCCGCGCAGGCCCGGCACCGACAGGCACCCTTCCCAGCCCAGGGCCAGGTCATCGGTCAGAGGCTCGACCACCGGATTGATGAGGGCAAGGACGGGAAAGTCCTCGGCGTCGTCGCGGTCATCGTCTTCGGTGCCGGAGGGCGGGATCCGGAAAATCACCAGCCGTTTCGAGACATGGACCTGCGGCGCGGCGAGACCCAACCCCTCGGCATCGGCCATGGTTTCGAGCATGTCCGCGATCAGGGCGGCGACCTCGGGCGCGCCGGGGTCTTCGATTTCGGCGGCGCGCGCCTTGAGGACCGGGTGCCCCATGCGGGCGATCTTGAGAATAGCCATGACCTTAATATGCGGCGGCGGCCGGCAGGGGTAAAGCGGCCCGGGCCCGCATAACCCTCAAAACTCTGCGAATCGGCGCCCTTCCGCGGGCCCTCCAGCCGCCGGGCCTTCCCAAAGACAGGGCGAACATGCTAAGCACCGTCTCGCGGTCGCGCGGGGTCGACCCCGCCGCCAGGCCGAAATCGAACGGTTTTCGGATAAACGGAAGGGAGTGCATCGTTTTGCACGTTCAGGTTCGCGATAACAACGTCGATCAGGCGCTTCGGGCCCTGAAGAAGAAGATGCAGCGCGAAGGCATCTTCCGCGAAATGAAACTCCGGAACTATTACGAGAAACCGTCGGAAAAGCGCGCCCGGGAAAAGGCCGAGGCGATCCGCCGCGCCCGCAAGCTGGCGCGCAAGCGCGCCCAACGGGAATTGTAGGGACGCCCCGACCGCCGTGAATATCGAAAGCCGCCCGGTGGGCGGCTTTTTTGATGGGATTGTTCTTGTTGCTGGCGCCAGCCTTGAAGCCGCGCACGGTCACAGGGCTTTGGTCACAGTGCCTTGACGATACCTTCGACCATCTTCTTGGCATCGGAGAAAAGCATCATGGTGTTGTCGCGGTAGAATAGGGGGTTATCGATGCCGGCATAGCCGACCGCCAGCGAGCGCTTGACGATGAGCACGGTTTGCGACTTTTCGGCATCGAGGATGGGCATCCCGTAAATCGGGCTCTGAGGATCGTCGTTGGCCGCCGGGTTGACAACGTCGTTGGCACCGATGACGAAAGCGACATCGGTACCGGGGAAATCGGAGTTGATTTCTTCGAGCTCCAACACCTCGTCGTAGGGCACATTGGCCTCGGCCAAAAGCACGTTCATATGCCCCGGCATACGGCCCGCCACCGGATGGACGCCATAGCGAACCCGCACGCCCTCTTCTTTCAGTTTGTCCGCCATTTCGCGGATCGCGTGCTGGGCCTGCGCCACGGCCATGCCGTAACCAGGAATGATGATGACGGACCCGGCATTCTTCATGATGAAGGCGGCGTCGTCGGCGCTGCCGGACTTGACGTTCTTGTCGGCGGCGCCTGCCGCCGGGCCCGCCCCCTCGCCGCCGAAACCGCCGAGAATAACGCTGATGAACGAGCGGTTCATCGCCTTGCACATGATGTAGGAAAGGATCGCGCCCGAAGACCCGACCAGCGCGCCCGTAATGATGAGCGCTGTATTCTCGAGCGTGAAGCCGATTCCGGCCGCGGCCCAACCCGAATACGAATTGAGCATCGAGATGACCACCGGCATGTCGGCGCCGCCGATGGGAATGATGATCAGGAAGCCTACCAGAAAGGCGAGCGCGGTAATGATCCAGAACGCCTCGATCGATTGGTCGACCACAAGCCACGCGCCGACGGCGACAATGGCAATGCCGATCAGCAGGTTGAGCAAATGCTGACCCGGAAAGACGACGGGCGAGCCGCCGACGATGCCCTGAAGCTTCGCGAATGCGACCACCGACCCCGAGAACGTGATCGCGCCGATGGCAACGCCGAGCGACATTTCAATCAGGCTTGAGGTATGGATTGCGCCGGCGATGCCAATGCCGTAGGCCTCGGGCGCATAGAACGCCGCCGCCGCCACCAGGACCGCGGCCATGCCGACAAGGCTGTGAAAGGCGGCCACCAGTTGCGGCATCGCCGTCATCTTGATGCGCAGCGCAATCACCGTCCCGATCGCGCCGCCGATCAACAGACCGGCGATAATCAGTTCGAAGCCAACGACTTCCGGATTGAGCAACGTGGTCACGACCGCGATCACCATGCCCGCAATACCAAGCATGTTGCCGCGGCGTGCGGTTTCGGGAGACGACAGCCCCCGCAGCGCCAGGATGAAACAGATCCCGGCGATCAGATAGGCGATTGCGGCAAGGTCAGCGGACACGCGGTTTCCCTATTTCTTCTTCTTGAACATCTGCAGCATCCGCTGCGAAACGACAAAGCCACCGAAAATATTGACCGCGGCCAATGCCACGGCGACGAAGCCGAGGATCTTGGAAAGGTGCATTTCTTCGGGTCCTGCGGCGATCAGGGCGCCAACGATAATCACCGACGAAATCGCATTTGTTACCGACATCAGCGGCGTATGCAGCGCCGGCGTGACCGACCACACGACGTAATAACCCACGAAGATCGCCAGCACGAAGATGGCGAGGCGGAATATGAACGGATCGATCAGCGTGGCTTCCATGGGTCCCTGCCGTCAGCTTGCCTGTTTGAGGACGTCGTGAACGACCTGCCCGTCGCGGGTGAGCGCGGTTGCGGTAATGATTTCGTCTTCCCAGTCGATCTTGAGCGATTTGGTCTCGGAATCGACCAGCGGAGACAGGAAGTTGACCAGGTTGCGGGCATATAAGGCACTCGCGTCGGTCGCGAGCCGTCCCGGCACGTTGCGGTGGCCAACAATCTTCACGCCGTGCGCCTCCACCACTTCGCCCGGCTTCGAGAGTTCGCAATTGCCGCCCGATTCGACCGCGAGATCGACGATTACCGACCCCGGCTTCATTTCCGCGACCATATCGGCGGAGATCAGAGTCGGTGCCGGGCGGCCCGGGATCAGCGCCGTGCAAATGACAATGTCCTGTTTTTTCAAGGTTTCGCGCACCAGCACTTCTTGTTTCTTCTTGTATTCCGCACTCATCTCTTTGGCGTAACCGGCGGCGGTTTCGGCGGCGGCCGATTCTTCGTCCTCGACCATGACGAATTTGGCGCCGAGCGATTCCACCTGTTCCTTGGCGGCGGGACGCACGTCGGTTGCCGACACCACCGCCCCAAGCCGGCGGGCCGTGGCGATCGCCTGCAATCCGGCAACACCGGCCCCCAGCACCAGCAACTTGGCGGGGGCGACGGTACCGGCAGCGGTCATCATCATCGGCATGGCGCGGCCAAATTCGTTGGTCGCATCGAGAACCGATTTGTAGCCCGACAGGTTCGATTGCGAGGAAAGGACGTCCATGCTTTGCGCGCGCGTAATGCGCGGCAGAAATTCGAGCGAGAAGGCGTCAACGCCGGCTTCAGCATAGGCCTGCGCGGCGGCCGGATCTTCGAGAGGGACGAGCATCCCGATCAACATCGCGCCGTTCTTGTACCCGCCCGCGGAATCATCGGCTTCGTCCGGGTTAGGGCGACGCACTTTGAGAACGACGTCGGCTTCGGCTAAAACCGAGGTGATCTTGTCCGCGACCGATGCCCCTGCTGCGGCATAGTCCCCGTCCGGATAGTTGGCGGTCGCGCCGACACCCGCCTCGACCGTCACCTCGAACCCGAGCGCAATCAGTTTTCTTACGCTCTCAGGCGTGGCGGCGGCCCGCGGTTCGTCGGGCCAGCGTTCTTTGGGAACAACCAGTTTCATCAGCGAATAGCGGCCTTTTCATCAACGGAAAGGGGCGCTGGACATCTGCGCCCGGTGGTCAAAAATTGCCCCCGCCTAGACCGGGGGCTTTACTCTTCCAGACCGCAATTCGGCCCGGCGTTCGATAGCTACAAAATAAACAATGCCATCAGCGCCATCGTGATCGCACTTACGACCACCACCCAGCGCATCAGTTTCGTAAAGTTCAGCCACGCACCGTACGACTGCCGATATTCTGGCGTCATCTCTGCGCTCGTCTGATCGGCCAATCCTGTCACCTCTTCGTGAAATCGCGCGGCACTATAGCAAAGTCGCCAAACCGGTCAAAGCAGGGGTTGCCGCGGCAAAACGTAGCAAGCAGAAAATCTGGCGAATCGGTCGCGATGGCCGGATTCCGGTCAGCCCGGCCCGTCGCCGGAACCGGTCAAACTGGCGAAAACCGTCTCGCCATCTTCCGTCGGCACCCAGATTTCACCGGGCCCATCGTGCCAGCCGCGGCGGCGGATCAGGCGCGCAGCCGCAAGTTCTTCAATCGCGCGCGGCTCGCCGAAAACCCGGTTCAGCATCCCTTCGGACATTCCCTGCACCGCCTTGGGGGCACTACACAGGCGCACCAGAATCTTGTGATGCACGCTGCCCGCCTTTACCTCGAATGCTGTGTTCATGGCGCGGCGGCCTCGAGATCGGTGATAAACGATTCGATGACCGCAAGACCCCTCGGCCAGAACGACGGATCGCTCGCGTCCAGACCGAAAGGCGCGAGAAGCTCTTTGTGGTGTTTGGTTCCGCCGGCTCGCAGCATGTCCAAATATTTTTCCTGAAATCCTACTCCTGAGTCGAGATAGACGGCATACAGCGAGTTCACGAGGCAATCGCCAAACGCATAAGCGTACACATAGAACGGCGCGTGAATGAAGTGCGGAATGTAGCACCACCAGTTCTCGTACCCGTCGGCAAAGATGAACGCGGGTCCGAGGCTTTCGCGCTGGACCTCAAGCCAGATTTCGCCGAGGCGCCCGGGCGTCAGTTCGCCGCCCCGGCGTTCGTCGTGGACCCGCAACTCGAAGGAATAAAAGGCGATTTGCCGCACCACCGTGTTGAGCATGCCCTCGACCTTGGAGGCCGCCATCACCCGGCGCACGGCGGCGTCGTCTTCGGCATCAAGAAGCGCGCGGAACGTCAGCTGCTCGCCGAACACCGACGCGGTTTCGGCAAGTGTCAGCGGCGTATCCGCCATCAACGCGCCCTGCGGTGCGGAAAGGACCTGATGCACGCCGTGGCCAAGTTCGTGCGCCAGAGTCATCACATCGCGGGTCTTGCCCTGATAATTGAGCAACAGATAGGGGTGCGCCGAGGGCACGGTCGGATGGGCGAAGGCGCCGGACGATTTGCCCTCGCGCACCGGCGCGTCGATCCAGGCGGGCGCAAAAAACCGGCGCCCGATGGCGGCAAGTTCGGTTGAAAACTGGCCATAGGCGTCCAGCACCGTCTCACGCGCCTCGCTCCAGGGGCGAATGCGGTCGGCATCCTCGGGAAGGGGTGCGTTGCGGTCCCAGTATTCGAGTTTTTCGAGTCCGAGCCAGCGCGCCTTGAGCAGGTAATACCGGTGCGACAGGCGCGGATAGGCGTCCTCGACGGAATCTTTCAGCGCCGCCACGACATCGGGTTCGACGAAATTCGACAGGTGCCGCGAATCGGACGGGCGCCCGTAATTGCGCCAGCGGTCCTCGATCTCTTTGTCCTTGGCAAGCGTGTTGGTGATGAGCGCAAATAGGCGCAAGTTACCGGCGAACACCGTTCCCAGGCTTTCGGCCGCTTCGCGGCGCACCGCGCGGTCCGTGTCCGACAACAGGTGCAACGCTTGTTCCGAGGTGAGATCGCGCCCGCCGACGGGAAATCGCAGCCCGGCCATGGTCTGGCCGAACAGGCGAATCCACGACGAACCTCCCGTGACCTGTTTTTCGTGAAACAGACGTTCGAGGTCGTCGCGCAATTCGTGCTTGCGGAAGACGCGGATGTCGCGAAGCCAAGGGCCATAGTGGGCAACGCCGTCATCTTCGAGCCGCGCCGCCAGGTCTTCTTCCGGCAGGCGATTGAGTTCGAGCACGAAAAACAACAGCTAGGCGGTAATGTCGTTGACGCGTTCGCTGGTGTTCTGGAAGAACTGCGAAACGCTGGCATCGTCCATGTGCCCGGCGTGGACGAGATGGGCATAACTGGCGACACGGCCGAGGGCATCCTGGATACGCTCGTATTCGCGGATCGCCTCGCCCAGCCCCTGGCCGTCGAGGGCTGAAACCTTGCCTTGGTGCGCCGCCGCAAAGGTCTCCGCTGCGGCTGCCGCGGCATCCATGTCGCGCACCAATTCCGGCGCGTCGGTCGCGCCATAGAGATCCGTCAGGTCCCACTCGGGGAGCGGGCCGAGATCGGCGGCGGGGTCGGAGGCAATATCGGGCATGGGCTGAATTCCGGGGCTGCGTCAGCCAATCAAGAAGTGGCCGTGGGCGGCGGCGACCAGCTTCGCCCGTGAGGTTTGCCAGGCCTCGGCGCGGACGTTGGCGACGCGCCGGCCCTGGCGGGTGATGATGCCGCGCGCGAAGGTGTCGGCGGGGCCGGCACTGCGCAGATAATCGATCGACATGTTGATGGTTTTGGGCAGCGCCACGCTGTCCCCTTCCCAGACCAGATGAAATAGTGCCGCCGCCTCCAGCAGGGCTCCGATGACGCCGCCATGGATGGCGGGCAGGGTGGGATTGCCGATGATTTTCTCACTGGCGCGCATCCGGCACATCAGGCCCGCGTCGTCGCGTTCCAGGGACAGGCCCAAAAACTGCGCATAGGGAATTGCAGCGCAAAGCTGCTGCGGCTCGCCCGCCACCCTGGCCGCTTCGATCAATTCCGTCACCGTCATGCGCTATTTGCCCGGCCTGGAAGCGGGCTTGAACCGAGCATGAACGTCGCCAGGCTGGCGGCGATGTCGCCGCCTCCATCCTGGTAGGCGTGGCCGCGGACAAAGGCGACACTGCGCGTCATCTTGTAACATTCGGCAGCGGCAAAGACGGCCTCGCACGAGGCCGCGGGTTTGAGATAGTCAATCCGGAGATCGAGGGTGGCGATCTGCATGATCCGGTCGAGGGCGGCAAAGGTGGCCATGCCGCTGACGGTATCGAGCAGGGTTGTAATGACGCCGCCGTGCAGCCCGCCGGTTATCGGATTGCCGACCAGTTCGGCGCGCCAGTCGAGGCGCACGCAGCCGCGTCCTTTTTCCAGCGAGACGATTTCGGCGCCGAGTGCCCGTAACTGGGGAATGGCGGCGGTGAACTGCCGTACCGCGTCAAGGTCGATGGCAGAGGCGCTGCCGTTCATACTCCGAAAAAGTCCCGGTACCAGGCGACAAACGCGGGCACACCCTCGTCGATCGGCGTTTTCGGGGCAAATCCGAGATCGCGTTGCGCCGAGTCGATGTCGGCAAACGTTGCGGCAACGTCGCCCGGCTGCATCGGCATCATGATTTTCTCGGCCTTGCGACCCAGCGATTCCTCGAGCACTTCGATCAGCCGCATTAACGGTTCGGCACGGTGGTTGCCGAGGTTGTAAAGAACATGCGGAACCGCGCCATCATCGGGTGCCGGCGGGTGGCCGAGGACAGCGAGTATGCCGGCGGTAATGTCGTCGATGTAGGTGAAATCGCGCTTCATGTTGCCTTTGTTGAAAATCCGGATCGGCTCACCGGCAAGGATCGCACGCGTGAACAAGAACAAGGCCATGTCGGGCCGGCCCCACGGCCCATAGACGGTGAAAAAACGAAGCCCGGTCTGGGGGATGCCGTAGAGATGGCTGTAACTGTAGCTCATCAACTCGTCGGCCTTCTTGGTGGCGCCGTAGAGCGAGAGCGGCAAATCGGTCCGGTCCGAGACCGAAAACGGCATGCGCTGGTTGCCGCCATAGACCGAACTCGAACTCGCGTAGACAAGGTGTTCGAGTCCGCCCAGCGCGCGCGCGACTTCGAGAACGCTCAGATGGCCGACGAGATTGGCGCCGACATAGTCGAACGGGTGATCGATGGAATGCCGGACCCCGGCCTGGGCAGCGAGATGGACGATCCGGTCGATGCCGTCGATTGCGGTCGCCGCGGCGAAGAAATCATCGGTTCTGGCAATGTCGATCCGGGCGAATTCAAAGGTGCCGTGTTTCCGCAAACGATCAAGCCGCGCCCGCTTCAGTGACACGTCGTAGAAGTCGTTGAGGTTGTCGATGCCGGCGACGGTTTCGCCGCGCGCCAGCAGCGCCTCGCACATGTGATAGCCGATGAATCCGGCCGCGCCGGTAACCAGTACTGTCATGGTTCCGCCTCTGTCCGCCCGCACCGGCGACAAGCCCGACACGAACGCCGGTCCGGTGGGCGGCGCACCATAGCGCCCGGCTGGACCGGAATCACGCCTTTCACGCCCGAAACAGACATGCTTGAGTGTCCCGAATTGAACCAAATTGGATCCGCCGGTCGCGTCCCGGCCCCTCGCCAACCGCCGCATCTTGATGGAAAATTGTTAATAAACAAAGGCTTAAGTCATATTCAGGCCAGATCACCGGATTGTGGCACCAAGTGTCCCCATCTGGGATACCCTGTGATCTTGGGGAATTTCCGAAGGAAGGTGCCAAGGATGGCGCAGACCGTTCTTATCGTTGAGGACGATCCCTCGCAACTCCGGTTCTTCAAAACCGTCATCGGCGGCCTTGGGTACAACCCCCTCGTCGCCGCGGACGGTGAAGGCGCGCTGGACCATTTCGGACAACCCGCGCAGCGCGGCACGATCGACCTCGTGTTGCTCGACCGCGTGCTGCCGGGGATCGACGGCATCGAAACACTCGAAAAGATCAAGATCACCAGTCCCGAGGTGCCAGTGATCATTCTCACCATGGAGGGAGGCGTCGGTACCATCGTCAAGGCGATGCGCGCAGGCGCGGCCGACTTCCTGATGAAGCCGGTAAGTCCCGAGCGGCTTGAGGTTTCGATCGAGAACGCCCTTAAGTTGCGGACCCTGTCTGGCGAGTTGTCGCGCATGACGCGCCAAATCAGCGGTGAATTCGAATTCACCGACCTGATCTTCGAAAGCGAGCAGATGCGCGCTCTGGTCGAGTTGGCGAAACGCGCCGCGCGTTCCAGCATTCCGATTCTTATCGATGGCGAGAGTGGCGTCGGCAAAGAAATGGTCGCGCGCGCCATTCAGGGAAGCAGCGACCGCGCCGGCCGGCCTTTTGTCTCCGTAAACTGCGGGGCGATCCCTGAAAACCTGGTCGAAAGCATTTTGTTCGGGCACGAAAAGGGTTCTTTTACCGGCGCCTCCGCCCGCCATACCGGTAAATTCCAGGAAGCCTCGAGCGGCACGCTGTTCCTTGACGAAGTCGGCGAACTGCCGCCCGACATTCAGGTCGAACTGTTGCGCGCGTTGCAGGAAGGCGAGGTCAATCCGATTGGCAGTTCGAAGCCGGTTGCGGTCGATGTTCGCCTGATCTCGGCCACCAACCGCGATCTGCAACAGCGGGTGCGCGAAGAGCATTTTCGCGAAGATCTTTTTTACCGCCTCAACGTCTTTCCGTTATCGGTGCCGCCGTTGCGCGAACGACCGGTCGATATCGCGCCACTGACCGAATACTTCGTCGCCAAATTCTCCGCCTTGGAAAAGAAATCGGTGCGCGGCGTTTCCAGCGAGGCATTGGGGCTTCTTCAGAATTACCACTGGCCCGGCAACGTGCGCCAGCTTGAGAACGCGGTATTTCGCGCCACGGTGCTTTGCGATAGCGACACGCTGGCAGTTGCCGATTTCCCGCAGATCGCGCAGTACCTGGGACTGGCGGTCGATATGGACACCGCGCCGAACCCGGGCGTCGAAGGGAGGCTTGGCCATGGCAGTGCCCAAGCCGTGATCCCCCTGACCGGTCCGGGTGGGCGCTTAAGGTCCTTGCGCGAACTGGAACTCGATGCAATCAAGATTGCGCTCGACCGCAGCGGGGGCCATATGTCGAAAGTAGCCCGCGAACTTGGGATCGGCCGATCAACGCTCTACCGGAAAGTACGCGAACTCGGGATCGGCTTGACGGAGGCCTCCACCCTCTGATGCGCCGCCGCCCCGATCGGGTACCATGCATCGAGTTTCATCGGATTCGACCCCTCCGGGAGCTTGCATGACCCTCGCGACAGTTTCGCTTAACGACAAATATTCGCTTCGGTCCGGTCGGGTCTACCTGACGGGGACCCAGGCGCTCGTGCGACTGCCGATGATGCAGCGCCAGCGCGATTTGGCGGCGGGGCACAACACGGCGGGATTCATTTCCGGCTACCGCGGTTCGCCACTCGGCGGCTACGACCTCAACCTGTGGCGCGCGCAAGCGCATCTCAAAGAGCACCACATCCATTTTGAACCGGGCGTCAACGAAGAACTGGCGGCAACGGCGGTATGGGGCTCGCAGCAGGTCAATTTGTTCGAGGGCGCGCGCTACGACGGGGTCTTTTCGATCTGGTACGGCAAAGGCCCCGGCGTCGACCGCGCGTGCGATGCGTTCAAGCACGGCAACGCGGCGGGAACGGCGCCCCTTGGCGGGGTGCTGATCGTAGCGGGCGACGACCACGGCGCGAGTTCGTCGACGCTGGCCCACCAAAGCGATCATTCGTTGATGGGTGCCATGATCCCGGTATTCGCACCGGCGGGCGTTCAGGACTACATCGACTTCGGCCTGCTGGGCTGGGCGCTGTCGCGGTTCGCCGGGCTTTGGGTCGGGTTCACGGCAATCGCCGAAACGGTGGAAAGTTCGGCTTCGGTTGATGTCGATCCGCACCGCCTCGACATCGTCACGCCGGAAGAATTTGCGATGCCGCCGGGCGGCCTCAACATCCGATGGCCGGATACGCCGCTGGCACAGGAAGCGCGGCTCCACGACTACAAGCGCTACGCCGCCAAGGCGTTCGCGCGCGCCAACCGTATCGACCGCATCGTGCTCGACAGCCCCAAGCCCCGGCTCGGCATCGTCACCACCGGCAAGGCGTATCTCGACGTTCGTCAGGCGCTTGAATATCTCAAGGTCGGTGAAGCCGAGGCCGCGGCCGCCGGCCTTCGCGTTTACAAGGTCGGCATGAGCTGGCCGCTCGACCGCGAGGGATTGCTGGAATTCGCGGATGGCCTCGAGGAGATTCTGGTCGTCGAGGAAAAACGGCCGCTCCTGGAGGATCAGGTCAAGGCGCAGCTTTACGATCTTCCCCCCACGCGGTGCCCGCGCGTAATCGGGAAATACGACGAAAACGGCACACGGGTCCTGTGCACCTCCGGACTGCTGACGCCCGGTGAGGTTTCGCGCCTGCTCGCCGGCCGCCTCGGCCGTTATCACAAGAGCAGTTTCATCGATCAGCGCATCGCCTACCTCAGCGCCAAAGAAGCCTCGATTGCCGCCCCCGCGCCAGCCGCGGTGCGCATGCCCTATTTCTGTTCGGGATGCCCGCACAACACATCCACCCGGGTTCCCGAAGGCAGCCGCGCGCTGGCCGGGATCGGGTGTCATTACATGGCGTTGTGGATGAACCGGAGCACCGCGACCTTCACCCAGATGGGCGGCGAGGGCATGACATGGGTCGGGCAGGCACCATTTACCGATACCGACCATGTGTTTCAGAACCTGGGCGACGGCACCTATTTCCATTCGGGCAGCCTGGCGATCCGCCAGGCCGTCGCCGCCGGTGTCAACATGACCTACAAGATTCTCTACAACGATGCGGTCGCCATGACCGGAGGTCAGCCGGTGGAAGGTTCTCCGACCGTCGAGGCGATTGCCGCGCAGGTTTTCGCGGAGGGCGCGCGCCGCGTCGTGATCGCGAGCGATGAACCCGAAAAGTATTCGACGCTGGCAAGATTTCCGCCCGGCACCACCATTCACCACCGCCGCGAACTCGATCAGGCCCAGCGCGACCTGCGCCGGGAACCCGGTGTCACGGTGATGATTTACGATCAGACCTGCGCCGCCGAAAAACGCCGCCGCCGCCACCGTGGCCTCTACCCCGACCCGCGCAAACGGGTGTTCATCAACCAGGCCGTATGTGAGGGCTGTGGCGACTGCTCGGTCGCCTCGAATTGCCTGTCGGTGGTGCCGGTCGAAACCGAATACGGGCCCAAGCGCACCATCGACCAGTCTTCGTGCAACAAGGATTTCTCGTGCCTCGACGGGTTCTGCCCGAGCTTCGTCACCGTCCACGGCGGCACCAGGCGCAAGAGCCACCGCACGCCGGCCGACATCGGTGAAGCGATCGAGACCCTGCCGACGCCCGCCTCCCCGGGCGTCGAAAGACCCTACGGAATCATTATTGCCGGGGTCGGCGGCACCGGCGTCATCACCATCGGCGCCCTGATCGGCATGGCCGCCCACATCGAAGGCAAGGTGGTTCTCGGCCTCGATCAGGCAGGCCTTGCGCAAAAGAGCGGCGCAGTGATGAGCCATCTGCGGATCGCGATGCGGCAAGAGGACCTGCACGCGGCGCGCATTGACACCGGAGCCGCCGATCTGTTGTTCGCGGCCGACCTGGTTGTGGGCGCCGGACCTGAGGCGCTTGCCAAGATTGAAAAGGGTCGCGGGTGCGTTGTCGCCAATGACCACGACATTCCAACCGCCGCCAGCACGCTGGACCGGGACGCCTCGGTACCCGTGTGCGTACTGCGCGAACGGCTGATCGAGGCCGCGGGCGGTGAGGCGACCCATTTTGTCGATGCCACGCGATTCGCGACCGCCCTGGTCGGTGATTCAATCGCCACCAACTTGTTCCTTCTCGGATACGCCCTGCAAAAGGGCGCGATACCGGTTTCGGTGGAGGCGTTGGAGCGCGCCATCGAACTCAACAAAGTGGCGGTCGAAAACAATCTGCGGGTTCTGCGCTGGGGACGGCTGGCAGCGCACGACGAGGCGGCCGTGGAGCGAGCCCTCGACGCCGCGCCCGAAGTGGCCGCGCCGGCGGAAGATACGCTCGACGCCCTGATCGCGCGGCGCACCGAATTCCTCACCGGCTATCAGGACCGGGACTACGCCGAACGCTATCGCGCCACAGTTGAAGGGGCCCGCGCCGCCGAAACCAGCCGCGCGCCGGGCCGCGAAGGATTTGCCAAAGCAGTTGCGGGCAACGCCTTCAAGCTGATGGCCTACAAGGACGAGTATGAAGTCGCCCGGCTTATTATCGACCCGGCTTTTCGGGCGCGGCTGGAAAAGCAGTTCGAGGGCGCCTTCCGGCTGGAATTTCATCTTGCGCCGCCGATCCTGTCGCGGCCCGACCCGGCGACCGGCAAGATCAGGAAACGCAGCTTCGGGCGCTGGATGATGCCGGTGTTCCGGGTGCTGGCGAGCCTCAAGGGATTGCGTGGCACTGCCTTCGACCCGTTCGGCTACCAGGCCGAGCGCCGCACCGAACGCAGGTTGATCGCCGATTATGAATCGCGAATCGCGGAGCTCGCGGCGGCGCTGACACCAGAGAACCATGAGAGCGCGACCGCGCTGGCTCGCCTGCCGGAGCAGATTCGCGGTTACGGCCACATCAAGGCCGATTCCATCGAGAAATCAAAACAGCGTGAGGCCGACCTGCTGCACGCCTTCCGCAATCCGGACGCGGGCAAACGAGCGGCGGAATAACCAAGGGGAGAACTCCATGAGTGATAGGGGTGCCGTCATTGTCATCGGCGCAGGGCCGGGCCTCGGCGCCGCGGTGGGGCGGCGTTTCGCCGCCGAAGGGTACGGTGTCGCTCTGGCGACCCGCACCCCGGAGAAGGCAGAGGGCGCCGCTGCCGGCATCACCGACGCGGGTGGCGTGGCGATCCATGCGGCTCTCGACGGCACCGACGAGGCCGCGGTCGCTGCCTTCGTCGAGCGCGTCGAATCCGAACTCGGACCGATCGCTGTGGCGGTCTACAACGCCTCGGGCCGGGTGGTGAAAAGCATCCTCGATCTCACGACCGAAGAAATGGAGGACACGTGGCGCAAGGCCTGCCTCGGCGGGTTCATCCTCGGACGCGAGACGGTTCGGCGCATGGTGGGACGCGGGCGGGGCACCATTCTGTTTTCTGGCGCGACTGCGTCGCTCAGGGGTGGCAAGAATTTTGCCTCGTTCGCAGTCGGCAAGTTCGGTCTGCGCGCGCTCGCCCAAAGCATGGCGCGCGAATTCGGGCCCCAGGGTATCCACGTCGCCCACATCAACATCGACGGGCAAATCTTTTCAGAACGCTATGCCGAAGAAGCCAAATCGCGCCCGCAGGACGGCATGCTCTCGCCCGACGCGATCGCCGATGCTTACTGGCACCTGCACAGCCAGCACCGCAGCGCCTGGACCCAGGAACTCGATCTGCGGCCCTGGGTCGAGAAATTCTAGCGCCACCGTTCCATTCGTCGGAGAGTCGGTTGAGTCCCGGCGCGGCAGGCGTCAGGCCCGCCGGATCTGTCTGTCCAGGAGTCGATCTACTTCCGGCGCGGTAAACGTCATGCCTGCCGGAACGTCCGCCGGTGGGTCGAATTTTTCCACGCGGTGGGCGTCATGCCTGCCGGGCCCGCCTGACTTTTGAGTTAGTCCATCCCCGGCGCGGCAGGCGTCAATCCCGCAGGACCGGTCTGTCCAGGAGTCGATTTACTCCCGGTGCGGCAAGCGCAGGTCCGCTGGGAGCGCCTGAAAAATGAGTTAGCTCATCCCCAGCGCAGCCTTGTAGGTGTCGAGCAGCGCTTCCTGTTCCTGAACCTCGTTACGGTCCATCTTGCGCAATCGCACCACTTGGCGCACCACCTTGGGATCGAAGCCGTGCGCCTTGAGTTCGGCGTAAACCTCGCGAATATCGGCAGCAAGCGCCGCCTTCTCCTCTTCGAGGCGTTCGATGCGCTCGACGAAAGATTTTAGATGCGCCTGCGCCGCGCCGCCAATTTCGTTCATGTCTTTATCGTCCTCTATCGGATCCCCGCGTCCGGCGCGGCACCATAAGGGAGCGGGCGATGGTCCGCAATCGGTTGACGGCACGCCCGCGTGGATCCGGCGCGCCCGTTTTCGTCCTTTCCGGTCCCGCGTTCCTTGACCGCCGCCTGTCGCCCGGGCGGGGTATCGGCTCCTTCGTTATCGCGCGCCCGCGGCCGGCACCTGATCTGCCTCTACTCCGATTACAGTTTCCTCGATCAACAAGTCGACCACGTGGCGCAGCGCCTCGTCGTGGTCGGCGCCATCGGCAACGGCCTTGTTGTAGCGATCAAGCTGGCGCGAGGCACTCGTTCCGCGGCGCGCGATTTCGCGCGCGTGTTCGACTTCAGCGACGCAATCGAACCGCTCCGCGTCCTCGCGCACATAATCGAGCAGTTCGTCGAGAAGGACGCTGTAGGGCACGCGCTCGCCGCGGCCGAAATCGACCAGCTCGCCGGCAGTTCCGTGACGCTGGGCGAGCCAGCGGTTTTCGTTGACCAGCGTGCGCGGATAGACGCGCCAGCGCTGATTGTTGCGGCGCAGCCGCATCAACATGCCGAGAACGCACAAATACAAAGCGGCAACGGCGAGCGTGTCCTCCAAACGCGTGCACACATCGGTCATGCGCAGTTCGAGGGTCGGAAAGCGGTCTGAGAGGCGCACATCCCACCAGATCTTGGTGGCATCGTCCACCAGCCCGGCCGAGACCATGGCGGCGATCAGACGCTGATATTCGGGATAGCTTGCGACGAAATCGGGCAAGCCGGTGCGCGGCAGTCCGTCGAATACGCTGAGCCGGTAGGACATCAGGCCGGTGTTTTCGCCGCGCCAGAACGGCGACGAGGTGCTGAGCGCCAGAAGGTGCGGCAGGAAGTACGTTACCTGGTTCATCAGATCGAGACGCAGGTCATCGTCCTCGATGCCGACATGTACGTGAAGTCCGCAGATCAGCAGGCGCCGCGCGACGGCCTGAAGGTCCTTGGCGAGCATATTGTAGCGCGCCCTGTCGGTATGCTCTTGTTCCTCCCAGGCGGCGAAGGGATGGGTTGCCGCCGCGATCGGGGCGAGCCCGTAGCGCCCCGCGACCTCGCTGATGGATTGCCGCAGGTGCGCGAGGTTCTCACGCGCCTCGGTGATGTTGGTGCAGACCTTGGTTGCGACTTCGATCTGCGCGCGCAGAAATTCGGGCTGCACCTGGCCGTGCAGTCGCGTTTCGTATTCGTCCATCATCGCCTGCGGCGGGTCGACGGCGAGGTCTCGGGTTTCGCGGTCGACAAGGAAGTATTCTTCCTCGATGCCGATGGTGAACGACGGTTCGTGAACATTCATGGCTGGACCTCTGCATCCTCGAACACGCCGGAACCGGCAACAACGGTGCGCAAAGCCGGCCCGACGATACCGGCCCATTCTGCCGCCCCATGATGGGTGTCGATCAGATCCTGGCGGATTTCGATTGTGACGTGCGGACGTCCCGGTTCCGCGCCGTGAACCCAAAAGCTGTAGGCCGGCGGATTGATCCCCGAATAGGGTTTGTTGTCGCCGACGACGACGCCCGGAGTTTTTCGCAACTCGGCGATCAACGGCTGGGCAAGGCGCGTATCCTGGTTCCAAAGAATTCCGATGTGCCAGGGCCGCTCGATCCCGTCCATGACCGGTGTAAAGCTGTGTATTCCTATGGTGGCGACGACGCCTTTGCGGGCTTCGTGACCGGCGATCAACATCGCGGCATTGGCGTGGTAGGGCCGGAACGATAGTGCCGTCCGGCGTTCGGCTTCGGCGGCATCGACACGTTCGTTGCCGGGCACAGGGACGCTGTCGCTGATCCTGATAATCGAATCGGGGTGGTCGAGATGACGGTTGGGGTCGATAAAGAGCCGCGAGTAGTTCGCCACGATCGCCGGCGCATCGATCATGTCCGCAAGCCGCCGGGTTACGTCGCCCGCGCCGATGTCCCAGGCGATGTGCCGGAAAAGAAGCGATTCGTCGAGACCAAGCCGGCCATAGGCCGACGGGATCGCACGGCCGCCATGATCGCAGAGCAGTACCGCGCGCAAGGCGCCCTGTTCGTTGACGACCTCGAACGGCGGCGGGTCCGGCGTTGCGCTGGCGCCCGGATCGGGACCGGTGTCGGGTGTCGGCAAGGGGTCGCCCGCGTCGATATTCATGGCCCCGTTATAGCCGAATTCCGCGACGCCGGGCGCGTCCGCCCTATTCGGCCAGGAGCTCGCGGGCGATGATCAGGCGGCGGATTTCCTTGGTTCCGGCACCGATTTCTTGGATTTTCGCGGCCCGGTACAAGCGGTTGACCTCGGTCTCACGCATGAAGCCAAGACCGCCGTGGATCTGCACCGCCTCGTCCACGACCCGCGAGGCGCTTTCGGCGGCATGCAGCAGCGCCGCCGCCGACAACGAATGGAGCTCGCCGCGTCCCGCCTGCGCGCGATCCGCACTCGAACACCGGGCCAGCACGCGATAGGAAAACGTCCGCATCGATTCGACCGCGGCATACATTTCCGCGATTTTCGCCTGCACCATCTGAAATTCGCCGATCGGTCTGCCGAACTGCTTTCGGTCCTTGGCGTAGGCAATGGACAGTTCAAGTGCGCGTTCCGACATGCCGGTAATCATCATCGTGTAGATCGCGCGCTCGACGTCGAGGCCCGACATCATGATGCCGAGACCTTCGTTTTCATTGCCGAGAAGATTGGCGGCCGGCACGCGGCAATCGTCGAAATACAATTCCCCGGTGGGGCTGCCGCGAATTCCCATCTTGTCGAGCGCGGCCGCGGCGGAGAATCCCGGCATGGTGCGCTCGACGATGAATGCCGAAATTCCGTGCTTGCCGCGGTCGGGGTCGGTCCGGGCATAGACAAGCGCGACGTCGGCGATCGGGCTGTTGGTAATAAATGTCTTGGTACCGTTGAGCACGTAGGAATCGCCGTCGCGGATTGCGCGCGTGGCCATCCCGCCGAGTGCATCCGATCCCGCACCCGGTTCGGTCATGGCGAGTGAACCCACCCATTCGCCGGAACAAAGCTTCGGCAGATAGCGTTCCGCCTGATCGGGTGTCGCGTTGCGGGCGAGGTTGTCGACACAAAGGTTGTCGTGGCTCTGCCATGTGGTGGAAAGCGCCGGGTCAACCCGCCCCAGCGCCTGACCGATGAGTCCGCTGGAAAAAAGGTCGAGTCCGGCCCCGCCGAATCGTTCCTCGACCGTCGCACCCAAAATACCCATGCGCGCGAAGCGGGAGAATCCGTCGGTGGGCCAGGCGCCGTCGTCGTCCATCTGCTGAACCAGGCCGCCGAATTCCGTTCGCGCGGCGCGGCTGAGTTCGCCGAGAAGCAAGGTGTGGCCCGGCGAGAGTTCGAAGTCGGGCGCGTCCACCGGGGGTGCATTGCCGCCGCGCCCGGTTTTCATTATTTCAGATGAGTCGGTCACACAGGTATTAAGGCGCAACGCCGCGGACGGGGCAACGCCGAATTGACCAGCCCGGCGCTAGGTCGTGGACTCACAAACGACGCAAGGCATTGAAACGACTTGTTTCTTCGCCAGCCGCGGTTTGTTCCAAACAGGTCAGCAACCCACTGATCTGTATTAGTTTTCTGGACTAATGGGTACGTGACCTAG
>CAZTAK010000037.1:22182-28450 GCA_964611585.1 uncultured Alphaproteobacteria bacterium | reverse complement strand
GATCGGGCCTCGGGAAAAGGCCCTTGCGAACCCCGTCGCGCGCGGCCGCGGCTCCTGCCCGGAGCCCGCCGTCACCCGCGGAAAATGGCGCTTCTCCGGGCGATTGGCGGGGACGGTGGCGGGGCGCGGGAGTTGCGGCTATTTTGCCCACCCCAGCCTTGGAGTGCGCCATGGCCGTCAGCGCCGAAAAAAGACCCGAAACCGCCGAATCCCCGGAATCCGCCGAATCCGCCGTCAGTGCCGGGCAGCAGGCCGAAATCGAGGCCCAGCGCGCGGAAACCTTTGCCACCCGGCGGGTCACGGTGCCGGCGCTGGAAGAGATTCTCTACCAGCCGATTCCGGTGCTCGACCACGGCTTTGTCCGGGTGATCGACTACATGGGCGACGACGGCGCCGTGGTGCAGGCGGCGCGCGTCTCCTACGGCAAGGGCACCCGGAAGGTGAGCGAGGACCGAGGGCTCATCAACTATTTGATGCGGCACAGACATACGACACCGTTCGAGATGTGCGAGATCAAGTACCACGTCAAGCTGCCGATCTTCGTCGCGCGGCAGTGGATCCGTCACCGCACCGCCAACGTCAACGAATACTCGGCGCGCTATTCGATCCTCGACAACGAGTTCTACGTTCCCGCGCCCGACCATCTGGCGGCGCAGGCGAAATCCAACCGTCAGGGCCGGGCCGGGGTGCTGACCGGGGCCGAGGCGAGCCGCGTCTTCGAAATCCTGCGCGAGGATTCGGAACGCGCGTACGCGCACTATGAGGAATTGCTCAACGAAAACGCCGCCGGGGAAACGCTCGACGAATCCCGCGACGGGCTGGCGCGTGAACTCGCGCGCATGAATCTCTCCTTGAATTTCTATACCCAGTGGTACTGGAAGACCGACCTGCACAACCTCCTGCATTTCCTGAGTCTGCGCGCCGACGCTCACGCCCAGTACGAAATCCGGGTCTATGCCGAGGCGATGCTGGAGACGTTGCAGCGCTGGGTGCCGCTGACCCACGGCGCTTTCATGGATTACCGCATGGGCGGCATCGGCCTTTCGGCCAAAGGGCTGGCCGTGGTCAAGCGGCTCCTTGCCGGCGAAGACGTGACCCGGGCCCACTCGGGTCTTTCCAAGCGCGAATGGCGCGAACTGATGACCGAACTGGGGCGGGAGACATGACCATCCACCGGCGTTTCGTCGATATTGCCGAAGGCCAGATGCATCTCCGTATCGCCGGCCCGGCGCCGAACTGGAGCATGCACCGGCCGGTGGCGCTCTTTCATGGCTCGCCCGGATCGGCGCGCTCGTTCGACCGGCTGATCCGGGATCTGGCCGAAAGCCGCGCCGTGATCGCGCCCGATACGCTCGGGCAGGGGGATTCGTCCGCACCCAACGTCGATGAGCCCGACATGGCCTATATTGCCGATGCCGCCTGGCGCGCCATCGAGGCGGCGTGGCCGGGGTTCGACAAGATCGACCTGTTCGGCACCCACACGGGCGCCCGCATCGCCCTCGAAATCTCGCTCGCGCATCCCGAGCGCGTCGGCAAGCTCATTCTCGACGGCATGAGCGCGGGCGTCAGCGCCGCCAACCGCAAGTACGCCGCCAAACTGGCCGAGCCGCCGCCGATCGACCTCGAAGGCACCCAGTTCCTCACCGTGTTCAACACGCTCCGCGACGCCCACCTGTTCTGGCCCTATTACGAGCGCGACGCCGAACACCGGAGGCCCACCGGGCTTCCGTCGGCGGCCGCCCTGCACGAACGCACCGTCGATATTCTCAAAGGGTTGCTGACGGCGCACCATGCCTACCGCGCGGCTGTGCTGTACCCGGCCGACGAACAATTGCCCAAGATCACCGTTCCGACGCTGGTGACGTGTGCCCGCAACGACGTGCCCTATCCGAGCTTCGACAAGGTGGCGGAACTGGTGCCGGGCTGTGTCAAGATGGAACACCCGGCCGACAACACCGAAACGCTGGCGAGCGATGCCGACATCGCCGCGCTTGCCAAAATGCTCACCGATTGGCTCGACGAATAGCGGTCAGGCGGGCGCCGAAAACGCGATCTCGCCGTAAGACCGTTCGCCTTCGTGAATGGCATCGAAGGCCTTGAGTTCGTCCCAGAACCCTTTGCGCGCGTCGCTTTCGAGATAGGCGTCGAGCGCCCCGCGGCTCTCGAATTTGTAAATCAATAGATGCACCTCGCGGCCGCGCTCGTCTTGCTGGTCGAGGGCGATGCGGTGACCCCATTCGACGCCCGCCAGCGCCACCACTTCGGGAATATGTTTGCGGTCGAGCCAGTCCACAAAGGGCCACCCGCGTTCCGGTTCGACCCGGTTGCGCACCATGTAAAGCGTATCGCCGGTCTTCATGGCGGGCTACTCCATCACGATCCTGGGTGCGGCGGCGGCCTGCGCGCCAAGCGACTCTTCGGTCTTTTCCGCGACCCGGGCGGCAATGGCAGCAAAAGCCTTGGCGTGTACCGATTCGGGTTGCGAGATCACGATCGGTGTGCCCGCGTCCGAAGTTTCGCGGATCGTCATGTGCAGCGGAATCTCGCCGAGAAATTCGCTGCCGAGTTCGGTCGCGGTCTGTCGCGCCCCGCCGTGGCCGAAGATCTCGGAACGCTCACCGCAGTGCGGGCACAGAAAGAAGCTCATGTTCTCGACAATGCCGAATACCGGCACTTTGACCTTGTGGAACATGTTGATGCCCTTGCGCACATCGCCGAGCGCCACGTCCTGGGGCGTCGACACGATCACGGCGCCGGTCAGCGGCACCCGTTGCGCCATGGTCAACTGGGCATCGCCCGTCCCGGGCGGCATGTCCACCAGCAGCACATCGAGTTCGCCCCAGTTCACATCCCGCAACAGTTGTTCCAGCGCCCCCATCACCATCGGCCCGCGCCAGATCGTCGGCGTATCCTCGGGCACCAGGAAGCCGATCGACATGCACGGGACGCCGTGAGCGAGTTTCGGTTCCATGACCTTGCCGTCCTTGGAATCCGGCGGTCCCGACAAGCCGGTCATGCGCGGCAGGCTGGGGCCGTAGATATCGGCGTCGAGCAAGCCGACGCGGTGACCCTGTTGCTTGAGGGCAAAGGCGAGATTGACGGCGACGGTCGATTTGCCAACCCCGCCCTTGCCGGACGCGATCGCAACGATGGCGCGGATACCCGGCAGCTCGGGCTGCGCCGCCGGTTGCGGGGCGGAGCCCTGCGGCGCGGGGCGGGGGGGGCCAACCGGGGCCGGCGCTGCGGCAGCGCCGGGCTGGTCCGAATGTGCGGTCAGCACGGCGGTCGCCGACAGCACGCCGGGTGCTGCGAACACCGCATCCTCGCAGGCTTTGCGCACGGGTTCGTAGTCCGCGGCCCGGGCCGGATCGATCTCGACCGAAATCACCACATGGCCGTCCCGGGTCTGGACGCCGGCGATCATGCCGAGGCTGACCACATCTTTGCCGCGTGCCGGATCGTTGACTGAAGCCAAAACCTCAAGAACCGACTGTTCGGTAACCGCTGCCATGCTTGAACCCCTTTCGATCGGGCCGATATGGAACCTTAGGCCCGGCGACGCAGACGCGCGCGTTGCCGCCAGCCGTGCTGTGTCTTATAACCCGGGAAACGGCGAGACAACGGTCGCGTCGCTCCTCATCACGAAAAGGTGGAAATCACATGCCGTGGAGTAATCAGGGCGGCGGTAGCGGTAGCGGCGGCGGCGGTCCTCGCAGCCCCTGGGGCCAGGGTCCAGGCGGAGGCCGTCAACAATCGCCCGACCTCGAAGAATTGGTGCGCAAAGGTCAGGAACGGTTCCGCCGCGCCATACCAGGTGGAACCCGCAGCCCGCGGGCCATCCTGTTGATCCTACTTGTGGTGGTGGCGGTTTGGGCGCTGAGCGGATTCTACACCGTCGAGCCCGACGAGCAGGGTGTCGTGTTGCGGTTCGGCGAATGGACCCGCACCACTCAGCCCGGCCTCAATTATCACTTGCCGGGTCCGATCGAAACCGCGCTAACACCCAAGGTTCTGAACATCAACAAGACCGAAGTCGGGTTCCGCTCCGGCGCCGATGTCGGACGCCAGGGCGGGGTTCGTGACGTGCCCGAGGAAAGCCTGATGCTGACCGGCGACGAGAACATCGTCGATATCGACTTCGTGGTGCAATGGCAGATCAAGGACGCGGGCGAGTTTCTGTTCAACGTCCAGAATCCCCAACAGACATTGAAGGCAGGCGCCGAAAGCGCCATGCGCGAGGTCGTCGGCCGGACGCCGATCCAGTTGGTGCTGGCCGAAGGGCGTGAGCGGGTCGAGGGCGACGCGAAATTGTTGTTGCAGGATATTATCGATTTCTACGGCGCCGGGATTCTGGTGACACAGGTGATTCTGCAAAAGGTCGATCCGCCGAACGCGGTGATCGATTCCTTCCGCGACGTGCAGCGCGCGCGTGCCGACCTCGAGCGTCAGCGCAACGAGGCCGAGGCCTACGCCAACGACATCATCCCCCGCGCCCGAGGCGAGGCGGAACAGATGATTCAGGAAGCCAGCGCCTACCGCGAGCAGATCGTCCGCGCCGCCGAAGGCGACGCCCAGCGCTTCCTCTTCATCTTCAACGAGTACAAGGCGGCGCCCGAAATTACGGCGCGGCGCATGTACCTCGAAACCATGGAGAACGTACTGGGCGGGATGCAGAAGGTCATCATCGACCCCTCGGTCGGCGGCGAAGGCGGGGTCGTCCCCTACTTGCCGCTCAATGAACTCACACGCGGGGGGGCGGGACAATGAGCCGGACCACGCTAACGATTCTGGGCGTCCTCATTCTCGTATTGGGGATCGTCGTCTTCGCGTCGCTGTTTACCGTCCAGCAGACCGAACAGGTGCTGGTTCTCCAGTTCGGTGAACCGCGCCGCGCCATTACCGAGCCCGGCCTTCAGGTGAAGCTGCCGTTCGTCCAAAACGTGGTTCGCATCGACAAGCGGATTCTTGCCTACGACGGGCCGGCGGAAGAGATCATCGCATCCGACCAGAAGCGCTTGGTGGTGGATTCGTTTACGCGCTTCCAGATTATCGATCCCTTGAAATATTTTCAGACCGTCGGCAATGAAGCCGGAGGCCGCCAACGATTGGGCGCCATCGTGACCGCGAGCCTGCGTCAGGTGCTGGGTGCCGTGCCGCTGGCTTCGGTGTTGACATCGGAGCGCTCGGAATTGATGCGGAAGATCAGCGACACCGTCGATGCCGAGGCCCGCACCTTTGGCATCCGCGTCGTCGACGTGCGCATCAAGCGCGCCGATCTGCCGGAAGCCAACTCGCAGGCGATCTACGCCCGCATGAAATCGGAACGCGAGCGCGAGGCGCGCGAATTCCGTGCCCAGGGGGCGGAGATCTCGTTGCGCATCCGCAGCCGTGCCGACCGCGACAAGACGGTCCTGATCGCCGAGGCACAGAAGGAGTCGCAAATCCTGCGCGGCGAGGGCGACGCCGAACGCAACCGGGTCTTCGCCGAGGCGTTTGGCAAAGACCCCGACTTCTTCGCTTTCTACCGCGCCATGCTGGCTTACGAAGTGGCGCTGGGGGGTGAGGATACGACCCTGGTTCTGGCGCCGAATACGGAGTTCTTCCGGTTCTTTGAAGGCTTCGCCGACACCTTCGGCCGCAGCGACTAGGGCCGTAGCGACCATGGCCCCAGCGATAAGGGATGCGGTTCTGACATTCGATCGCTTGACCTCCGTCCGTGCCACCAGGCGAATTTCTTGAATGGGTTCAATTCATTTCGACGTTTGGTCCCCGTTGCATCGGGGCTAGATGCCAGCATTGAACGGCCGGGTGCGCGCCCGGATCGCCTCCCCCGGCGTCAAACTTTCGTGATGCGCCGCCGGCGTCGGGGTCCCCCGCGCCATGTCTAATCTTGCCCTTTCCGATCTCATCGTCGGCCTTGGCATCGCCATGCTGATCGAAGGGGCGCTCTATGCCCTGTTTCCGGGTGCGATGCAGCGTCTGATGACGCTTGTGCTCGAACAGGGGCAGGGGCCGTTGCGGCTGGCGGGACTTTCGCTGGCGGTGATCGGGCTCGGCCTGGTGTGGTTGATTCGCGGCTAGGATGGGTGACAGGCGTTGATGCGCCACATTTTTTTCACAATTGGGCGTAATATTGGAACGGCTGTCGGCGGGTGCGACGGGCTCGCCGCCTTGAAAGAGGCGAGCGCCCGGCCTACCTCAACGGCAATCATCATCGACGGTTCCGTTGCCCTTTTTTCGGGCTCCGGCGCCGAACCTTCAGGAGCCC
>CAZTAK010000037.1:0-22082 GCA_964611585.1 uncultured Alphaproteobacteria bacterium | reverse complement strand
CCTTCAGGAGCCCCGAACCTTCAGGAGCCATAGACCCTTGACCCTTGAGATCAGAGACCAACGACGCCCCGCATCGCGCCTGACCCCGGTCCGGTGGCGTACCCGCGCGATCCCGCTGTACCCGGCCGATGCCGCGCGATGGACGGCCGCTATTCTGGCGCTTATCGCCGTCGCGATGTTTGCGCTGTCGGCGCATGCGCGCCAGGCGCCGGCAAGTTTCGCCGATCTGGCTGAACGGCTGTCGCCCGCGGTGGTCAACGTCTCGACCACGCAGCAGGTTCAAACCCCGCAGGGCCGGCGGGGCCCGCAGTTTCCTCCGGGCTCGCCGTTCGAAGACCTGTTCAAGGACTTTTTCGATACGCCGGATCGCGACCAGGGCCCGGCTCCGCGCCGGCCCGCGCAGTCGCTTGGTTCCGGCTTCATCATCCATCCCTCGGGCATCGTCGTGACCAACAACCACGTTATCGCCGAGGCCGATCAGATTCGCGTGACCCTGTCCGACAACCGGATCCTGGATGTCGAGATCATCGGCCGCGACACCAAAACCGATCTTGCGGTCCTGCAAATCCTGTCGGACGAGCGGTTTCCGTTCGTAAGCTGGGGCGATTCCGACAAGAGCCGCGTCGGCGACTGGATCGTCGCCATCGGCAACCCGTTCGGGCTCGGCGGCACGGTCACTGCGGGCATCATTTCGGCGCGCGGCCGCAATATCAATGCCGGCCCCTACGACGATTTTCTCCAGACCGACGCCTCGATCAACCGCGGCAATTCGGGCGGGCCGATGTTCAACATGGATGGCGAGGTTATCGGCATCAACACGGCAATTTTTTCGCCGTCAGGCGGTTCGGTCGGGATCGGCTTCGCCATTCCCGCCAACCTCGCCAAGAATCTGGTCGACCAGCTGGTCGAATTCGGCCGCACGCGGCGCGGCTGGCTGGGAGTGCGCATCCAGACGGTAACCGAGGATCTCGCCGAAAGCCTGGGACTCGAGTCGGTTCAGGGGGCGCTGGTCGCCGAGGTCACCGAGGGCGGTCCGGCCGAGGCCGGCGGCCTCAAGGTGGGCGATGTGATCCTCAAGTTCGACGGCCGCGACGTCTCCGAAATGCGCCAGTTGCCGCGGATCGTCGCCGAAACGCCGATCGGCAAGCGCGCCGAGGTCATCGTCTGGCGCGACGAAAAGAACGAACGTATCTACGTCGAGGTTGCCGAACTGGAAGATACGCGGCAGTTGGCGGCGACCGATCCGACCCAGCGACCGGACCGGCCCGAAGACATCCTCGGCATGATCCTGGCGCCCCTGACTCCCGACCTGCGGGAACAGTTCTCGCTGACGGACGAAACCCAGGGTGTGGTTATCGTTGGCCTTGCCGGCGACGGGCCGGCGGCGGAACGGGGATTGCGCCCCGGCGACATCATCGTCGAAGTCGGTCAGAAAGAAGTCAGTACTCCGGCCGACGTCAAAGGCCGGTTGCGGGCGGCCCGGCAGGAAGGGCGCCGGTCGCTCCTGTTTCTGGTCGAGCGTGGCGGCGACTTGCGGTTCGTCGCCATCCGACTCGGCGAGGGCTAACGCCTGGCGGCCACGATTGCTTCAGGAACGGCGGTCTTCGGGCCGCCGGTTTCTTTTGTTAAGCGGCGCCACCCGGCCGGGCGGCTTCCCCCTCGGCGACCCACGATTCGCCGGGCTCGCCGTAGTAGCCGCCGTTCGAGAGCGGGGCTTCAAAGCCCATAGCGCGCAACTTCTCGATCGCCGTCTCGGCCGTCTCGGTGCCGTCCAGGACCCGCCGGTAAAGCGATGCAACCGCCGCCATGTCGGTCCCGTGCGGCGAAAGACGAAACCAGCAGACGCCCGCGTCCTTCAGGGCGCCAAGTTCCGACACCAGGCAAAGATAGGGATGGCTCATCACCAGGGGCCCATCGACCGTAACGAAGGGAACGCGGTCAAGGGTCTCCACGGACAATCCATCGACTTCTTCGCCGCAGACGAATTCGCAATTGTTCTTCGACCGTCCACGCGCCCGGGCGTGATAGCAGCGCGCCGAGATGGCGAGCGGCTGCCGCCCGAAGACCGACACCTCAAGAGAAGAGGCGGCCACATCCGCGAGTTGCGCCACCGAAGCGGCAGGGAGTTCCGCCGATAGACAGACGCGCTGTGCGCCGCGGGCGAGGAATTCGTTCAACGTGCCCTCGTTGTAGACCCCGACAAAGGGCCCGATCACATGGGGGCACCCCTCCATGAGGGGGATTCCGCCGATATCGTTCACTTCGACCATGCGCTCGCCGGCGGTGGCGATGACGGATTGCGTCCCTTTGCGATCCAGCGGGGATATCACCAGCGCCAGGGTCGACATGACGACCTCTTTGCCGGCGCGCTCGAGGCGCGCAATGACCTCGCCGTGTTCCGGAGCATGGAAGGGGAGGCGCTTGGCGCACACCACCTCGCCCAGATAGACGGTGTCCACCGGCGCCTCGTCGGCGATGCGAAAGTAGAAATCGCGCCATTGCTCTGCCGGCCAGTGAAAGGGCAGGGGGCCGAGGGTGAGGCGGGCCTTCATTGCCAGGTCTTGCGGTAGGCGCCAACGGTAATGCGGCGCCCTTCGGTAAGGTCTTCGAGGCTCGCAGCGGTGGCACCCGGTTGCGCCGACTCGGAATCGACAAGGCGCCGCCACGCCGCGACGGCGTCGGCAACGTAGGCGCGGCCGCGCTGACGGCCTTCGATTTTCAGGGCGCGCACGCCGGCCGCGACCATGTCCGGCAGCACCGCCGCGGTCAGCAGGCTGACCGGCTCTTCGAACAGATATTTCGCCTCGCCATCGATCCGGTACCGGCCCTTGCAGGGCGTCGGATAGCCGGCGGGCTCGCCGGCTTCGAATTCATTGATGGTAAAGCGGCCAAGTTTGGAAATCATCTTGCCGCCGTCGTCCTCATAACGGACGTGACTGGCCGGGGCACACGCGCCCTGGCGATTGGGCGACACGCCGGTGACATACGCCGAAAGAACGCAACGGCCTTCCGCCATCGGGCAGAGACCGCCGAAAACGAACACCTCGACCTCGACGGTGGTCTCGGCCGTAATGCGGGCGATCTCCGGAATCGTCAGCACACGGGGCAGAACGGCCCGCTTGATTCCGTATTCGCTCTGATAGAATCCGAGGGCTTCGGTGTTCGAGGCCGAGGCCTGCACCGAAAGATGCAGGCGCAAATTCGGATGATGTTGCCGTGCATAGGCGAGCAGGCCGGCGTCCGCAACGACGACTGCGTCCGCACCTTCGGCGGCGGCGTCATCGACGGCGCGGTGCCACAAATCAGCCCTGCCGGCGTCCGGAAAGGTGTTGATGGCGACGTAAATCTTGCTGCCGCGGGAATGGGCGTAGGCGGCGCCTTCGGCGAATTCCTGGCGTGAGAAATTGAGGCCGGGAAAGTTCCGGGCGTTGGTTTCGTCGCGGAAACCGAGATAAACCGTATCGGCGCCGGCATCGACCGCAGCGCGAAGGGCGCCCGGTGTTCCGGCCGGACACACCAGTTCGAGGGGCGAGCCGGTCATGGCGCAGGGCTCAGGCGGGCCGCCACAAGGTTTGCCGCCATCCGCCGCAGTCGGCGCGCGGGTCCCGGCGCGGCGGCGCAGGCGGCCAGCAAATCGGGGCCGACGGCGATTTCAGCCCGTTCCAGCATGTTGCGCAATTCTACTACCACCTCGGTTTTGCCTTCGATGGCCAGCAGCCGCGAAAAGAACAGGGCGTCGCCATCGACCCGCCCTTCGGCAAGATCGGTGAGCGCGGCAATGGTGCCGGAAATTTTTGCATCCGCGGGCGGCGTGGTTGCCGTGCGAGAGACGCGTAACCGCACCGGACCGGCGCCGACGTGAATCGTCACGGAATAGGGAAGATCGGTGGGATCGATGGCAATCCGCGTCGCGGGCAGGGCGCGCAGACCCTTCGCCAAGTCGGGATGACGGTGCAGCAGGGCGGCCGCGGCCCGTCCCAATCCGAACTCGACAATGCGGGCTGGCGGCGGCGCAGCCGAGATTGCGGCGGCGGCGAATTGGAACAGGGTCTGGCGTAATTCTCGTCGTTCCGAGAGGTCCATCTCATGGATCCGCGTTGTCCCCCCAGACAAATGCGAGCGGATTAGACCCGAAATCAAGGGCCCGTGGCAACACCACTTTCGAGGCGGCAGCCACATCAATTGTGCTGGCACGGGCGCCGCCATCGGGGTATCAAGGGCACAGAAAAATCGGACCGGCGGGTCGCGCCGGCACTTAGAGGGAGGCACGTTATGGCTGAAACCACTAAATATCTGTTGTCGGAATCGGACATTCCCACCGTCTGGTACAACATCGCCACCGATCTGCCGACGCCGCCGCCGCCCGTGCTGCATCCGGGTACCGGCCAGCCGGTGGGGCCGGACGATCTTTCGCCGCTGTTTCCGATGGCCCTAATCGGCCAGGAAGTCAGCGCCGATCGCGAAATCGAAATCCCCGGACCGGTGCGCGAGGCCTACCAACTTTGGCGGCCTTCGCCCCTGCACCGCGCCCACCGCCTCGAAAAGGCGCTCGGGACGCCGGCCAAGATTTATTACAAGTACGAAGGCACCAGTCCCGCCGGCAGCCACAAGCCCAACACCGCCATCGCCCAGGCCTTTTTCAATAAGGAAGAAGGCATTTCCAAACTTTCGACGGAAACCGGCGCTGGCCAGTGGGGTTCGGCGCTCGCCCTGGCGGGCGCGATGTTCGGTCTCGAGGTCAAGGTGTACATGGTGCGGATATCCTACGACCAGAAACCCTACCGCCGCGCGCTGATGGAAACGTACGGCGCCACCTGCGTCGCCAGTCCCAGTAATGAGACCAATGCAGGCCGCGCCATCCTCGAAAAGGATCCGTCCTCGTCCGGCAGCCTCGGGATCGCGATTTCCGAAGCGGTTGAAGTCGCCGCCACCAACGACGACACAAAATACTCGCTCGGCAGCGTGCTTAATCATGTGCTGCTGCACCAGACCGTGATCGGCCAGGAGGCGCTCAAACAGATGGACATGGCCGGCGAATATCCGGACGTGGTGATCGGTTGCGCCGGGGGCGGGTCGAACTTTGCCGGCCTCACGTTTCCGTTCCTCGGCGCGAAACTCCGGGGCGAACAGGAGGTGCGGGCGGTCGCCGTCGAGCCGGTGGCGTGTCCGTCCCTGACCAAGGGCAAATATGCCTTCGATTTCGGCGATACCGGCCACCTGACGCCGTTGGTCAAAATGCATACGCTGGGCTCGGCGTTCATCCCGCCGCCTCTGCATTCCGGGGGCCTGCGCTATCACGGCATGGCACCGCTGGTCAGTCATCTGAAAGAGACCGGCGCCATCGAGGCGGCCGCCTATCGTCAGGTCGAGTGCTTTGAGGCGGGCGTCACCTTTGCCCGCGCCGAGGGTATCGTTCCGGCACCCGAATCGACTCATGCGGTCCGGCACGCCATCGTCGAGGCCGAAGCCGCCCGCGACGAGGGCAAGTCGCGGACGATTCTGTTCAACCTTTCCGGTCACGGCAATTTCGACATGCAGGCCTACACCGACTATTTCGCGGGCAATCTCGTGGACGACGTGTACGACCCGAAGGCGGTCGAAGCCGCGCTCGCCGAACTGCCGCCGGTGGCCGCCGAATAGGAACGGTACATTGCGCCTTTAGCGGGAGGGCTTCGGCCCTCCTTTTTTTCGGCGCCGGCCCGTCGTTATCGGTCTGTCGTCTTTGGTGCGACGCCGTCCCTGGGGCTACGCCGTCGTAAAGTCGCCGTCGTGGTAGCCCTGCAAATACAGCAACGCCGTCAGGTCGCCGTGGTCGATGCGCGCCCGCGCCGCCGCCGCCACCAGAGGCCGGGCGTGGTAGGCGACGCCCAGTCCGGCGGCTTGAATCATGGCGATGTCGTTGGCGCCGTCGCCGACGGTCATCGTCTCTTCCACGGGGACTGCGTGTTGATCGGCGAGCCGCATGAGCGCGCTCAGTTTGGCGGACCGGTCCAGTACCGGCGGCCGGACTCTGCCGGTGACGATGCCATCCACGACTTCGAGATCGTTGGCCTGGTCGTCGTCGAAGCCCGCGTTCTCGCGCACGCGCTCGGTAAAGAACGTGAACCCGCCCGACACCAAGGCCGTCGCCGCGCCGTTGGCGCGCATGGTACGCACGAGCGTTTGCGCCCCGGGAGAAAGGGTAACGCGTTCGCGATAGGCCCGCTCCATTTGTGCCGACGTCAGGCCCTGCAACATCTGCGCGCGTGCTTCCAGGGCCTCGGTGAAATCGAGATCGCCCAGCATCGCGCGGTCGGTGATTTCGGCCACCTCGGCGCGGCGGCCGGCGAAATCGGCCAGTTCGACGATGCACTCCTGGCGGATTACCGTCGAATCCATGTCGGCGACCAGAAGCCGCTTGCGCCGGTGTGCCACCGCCTGCGCACACAGGTCGACGGGGGCATCGATCAGGTACTGGCGCACCGCGTTTTCGGCCACATCGGTCGGTAATCCGGCGAAGGGCAGGTCGCAGGCGATCGATTGCGACAGCCAGTGCGCGGTTCCCGCCTCGGCACCGGACTCGATCAGGGCTTCGCGGGCGAGCGCGACGAGCGCGCCGTTCAAGGCCGGCGCCGCCGGGTCGGTAAGCAGCGTGAGAACGAAATCCATGGTCGGGTCTGGCAGGAGGCGGCGGGTGCAACGGGATCAACCGGCGCCGCGGCTGCCGGAAAAGGCGCGACGGCCCAGCGGGGGAACCTTATAGCCGGGCCGGTCGGGCGCGGCAAATGGCGCGACCGGGGCCTCGCCTTGGCTCAAAGGTCGGCGGCGAGGCGTGGATTTCGCAGCGACAGTATCCCGTCCATGGTGCTGAAGGTGCCGCCGGGCACGATGTATTCGGTCATCGGGGTCAGGTTGATCCGGATGTCCCAGCCTTGGCCGCCGAACATGTCCCGCATCGCCTCATGCGATTGCGGCCCGTGGGTGCCGAGGTGGATCCAGCGGACCTTGCGATTCAACACCTCCATGGCCGGCGGCAGAGCACCGATCTCAGCCCACTGTATGTCGATTTCCAGAAAATCGACCACGTCGTGCGGCGACACAACATCGGACACAGTAACGGTGCTGACGACTTCGAGATCGGCGGTGACAATATCGGTTTCGTTGAGCGGAATGTAGGCGTTGGTGGCAAGCGTCATGTCGAGCATCACGTTGCGAAGCACTTCCTCGGCGCGGCCGTCCTCGACGACGCCCTCGTAGATGCGCGTCCGCTGGCCGCGGTCGTTGAGGGCATAGTTCGCGCCCGAGGGAACCTCGCTGACGGGAAACAACACCGGCGTGTTGTCGCCGCCGACAACGGCGTTGATGACGCAGTGATCGGTGGGTGGAACCCCGTTCTCCGCCAGGTAGGCGTAGAACAGGGTGCACATGTGCCGATCGCCCTCGACGCCAATCAATCGAAACGCCATCGGCCGCGCCGCCTTCAGAAGATAGACCGCGTTCACCAGCGGTGCGCCGTAGTGGGCGCCGAGCGACACCGCGGTGTATCGCCCGCGCGCCGCCAGGATCGACCGGTACGCCGAGACCAGCTCGAAAAAGGGTTCCCCGTCGGCCGGACCAAGACGCCGGCTTTCGAAAGATTCGGTGGCAGTGCTCTCGCTTTTGGCCGTTGAGAATTCGAGGGTGCCCAGAAAATTTCGTGTCCGGCCAACCAGAACCTCACCAGACCAGGGCGTGATTTCGGCGAATATGTCCCTGACGCGTTTCAGGGTGGCCTGGTCGAGGGGCGTGGGCATGGGCAGGGCGGCCTCGGGAGCGGGGCCTCGCATTGGGCGCCAATTATGGTTAGCAAAGGGTAAACGAAAGGGCCGCCGGTTGCGGCCCGCATGGGAGAAAGCATGGAGTGTGGTCCCGCATCAGACCAAGGCAGCCGGTCGGCGATGAGCGCCGCCGGACGCGCGGTACTGATTGGCGGTCCGACGGCGAGCGGCAAATCGGCGCTGGCGTTGGCGCTCGCAGACCGCCTGGCACCCGAAATCCAGTCGGTGCTGATCAATGCCGACAGCATGCAGCTTTACCGCGACCTGCGAATCCTGACCGCCCGGCCCGGCCCCGAGGACGAGGCGCGGGTGCCGCATCGGCTCTACGGGGTGCTGCCAGCGGCCGACGGCTGTTCGGCCATGCACTGGCGCGAGTTCGCGCTCGCCGAAATCCGTGCGGCCTGGGCATCGCGGCGGCTGCCCATTGTAGTGGGGGGAACCGGGCTCTATTTGCGTGCGCTTCTCGACGGACTCGCGCCGGTGCCGCCAATTCCGCAAGCAGCGCGGGCGGCGGCGCGGGCACTGCACACGGAAATTGGCGGCGCGGCGATGCACGCGCGTCTTGCCGCGCGCGATCCCGCCACCGCCGGACGCGTCGGCCCCGGCGACAGCCAGCGGTTGATCCGCGCCTGGGAGGTCATCGAGGGCACCGGCATCACCTTGTCGGAATGGCAGCGCCGGCCGGCGGATGGAACGTTCCCGGGTATCTGGCGCGGCTTCGTCATCGATCGCCCGCGCGCCGCCCTGTACGCGCGTATCGATGCCCGCGTCGAAGCAATGATCGCGGCGGGGGCGGTGGACGAGGTCCGGGCGCTGACAGGTCTCGGACTCGATCCCGCGCTGCCGGCAATGAAGGCGGTCGGCGTCGCTCAACTCGGCGCCCACCTGCGCGGCGAGATCGACCTCGCCCAGGCGGTCGCGGAAACGCAAAAGGCGAGTCGGCGGTTGGCCAAGCGCCAGATGACTTGGTTCCGCCATCAGGCGGCCGGTTGGCAGACGGTGGCCGCGCAAGATTCGGAAAGTCTGGAGGCAGAAATCTTTCCGAAAATTCGTCAATTCCTGTTGACCGGGCCCGGCTAAACGGATAGGTTCGCGCCGAATCGCAAGGTTTTAGGGCCGATTCGGCGTTTTAGGGCCGAATCGGGCCGACCCCGGCCGCCCCGGGCCTTGGCACCTGCCTTGGCCGTGGGCGGTTTCATCGATATTGGGCTGGATTTGCCCGCATTGAAACGGGCACGCCGCCCGGGCTCGCAGGAACGGACATGGCCGAACAGACCCACACCGGTGCCGAAATCATCGTCCGCGCGCTTGCCGATCAGGGCGTCGACGTGGTGTTCGGCTATCCCGGTGGCGCGGTTCTGCCGATCTACGACACCCTGTTTGGACAGAACAGCGTGCGCCACGTCCTTGTCCGCCACGAGCAAGGCGCGGTTCATGCCGCCGAAGGGTACGCGCGCTCGACCGGCCGGCCGGGCGTCGTGCTGGTCACTTCGGGCCCCGGCGCCACCAATGCGGTTACCGGCCTGACCGACGCGTTGATGGATTCGATCCCACTGGTGTGCCTGACCGGCCAGGTCGCCACTCACATGATCGGCAACGATGCCTTTCAGGAAGCGGACACGGTCGGCATCACCCGGCCGTGCACCAAGCACAATTATCTCGTCAAGAACGTCGACGATCTGGCCCGTACCCTGCATGAGGCGTTTTACGTTGCCCGCACCGGGCGGCCGGGGCCGGTGGTGGTCGATCTGCCCAAGGACGTGCAGCTTGCCGAAGGACCCTACGTCGGGCCCGAGGACGTGCGTCACCGCAGCTACGCGCCCCGTACCGAAGGCGATCCGGAGGCAATTGCGCAGGCGGCGGAACTGATCGCCGGCGCCAAGCGCCCGGTTTTTTACACCGGCGGCGGCATCATCAATTCGGGAACGCGCGCCTCCGATCTATTGCGGAAGTATGTCCGGGCGACCGGCTATCCAATCACCAGCACCTTGATGGGCCTTGGAGCTTATCCGGCCAGCGACGGGCAGTTCCTTGGCATGCTCGGCATGCACGGCACCTACGAGGCCAATCTGGCGATGGCCCATTGCGATGTGATGATCGCGCTGGGTGCGCGATTTGATGATCGCATCACCGGGCGCCTCGACGCCTTCAGCCCGGACTCGAAAAAGATTCACGTCGATATCGATCCCTCCTCGATCAACAAGAATGTGATGGTTGACGTGCCCATCGTCGGCGACTGCGCCGTGGCGATCGAAGCGCTGCTGGCGGCGTGGGAAAACCGCAACGGCACCCCGGACAAGGGCGCGCTGAAAAAGTGGTGGTCCCGGATCGAGGAATGGCGCGGCCGCGACTGCCTGCGCTACAAAAAGGGCGACGGCGTCATCAAGCCCCAGTATGCGGTGGAACGGTTGCGGGCGTTGACAGAGGGGCGCGATCTCTACGTCACCACCGAGGTCGGCCAGCATCAGATGTGGGCGGCACAGTTCCTGAAGTTCGATGCTCCCAACCGCTGGATGACATCGGGCGGCCTGGGAACGATGGGCTACGGGCTGCCGGCTGCGATCGGCGTGCAAATGGCGCACCCGGACGCGCTGGTGATCGATGTTGCCGGCGAAGCGTCGATCCTGATGAACATTCAGGAACTTTCTACTGCGGTGCAGCACCAGTTGCCGGTGAAGGTTCTCATTCTCAATAATCAATACATGGGCATGGTGCGCCAGTGGCAGGAAATGCTGCACGGCGGACGTTATTCCGAGAGCTATGTGGCGGCGCTTCCCGATTTCACAAAACTGGCCGAAGCCTTCGGCGCGGTTGGCTTGCGGGCCGATCACCCGGATCAGGTTGACGATGTCATCCGGACGATGATCGGCACCGACCAGGTGGTGATCGCCGACATTGCCGTCGATCCGGCCGAGAACTGTTATCCGATGATTCCGTCGGGCGCCGCGCACACGGACATGATTCTCGGACCCGAAGAAGGATCGCCCGAGATTACCGACTCCGGGCTGGGGCTGGTATAACAGGCCGGCGTCCGGTAGCAGGCCGGGCCTCACACGCCGGGACCCCACCGCCGCCCACAATTCCCGAAGGTGCCTGAGTGAACGACATCGTCAGAGAGAAACGTGCGCGGAGCCACACCATTTCGGTGCTCGTCGACAACGAGGCCGGGGTGCTGGCGCGCGTCATCGGATTATTTTCGGGGCGCGGCTATAACATCGAAAGCCTGACCGTTGCCGAGGTCGATCCCGAGAATGCGCTGTCGCGGATCACGATTCTCACCTCCGGCACGCCGATGATTATCGAGCAAATCAAGGCCCAGCTTTCACGCCTGGTACCGGTTCACCGGGTTCTTGATCTGACCGTCGAAGGACCGCACGTGTCGCGCGAACTGGCCCTTCTCAAGGTGGCGGGGCTCGGCGAACCGCGCGTCGAATCGCTGCGCATCGCCGACATTTTCCGTGCCAGCGTGGTCGACTCGACCAACCAGTCGTTCGTCTTCGAGCTCACCGGGTCCACTGACAAGATCAACGCCTTCGTCAATCTCATGAAGCCGCTGGGGCTTGTCGAGGTGTCGCGTACAGGCGCCGTCGCGATCAGCCGCGGCGCCCAGCCCCTGTAGGCCGATTCGCGCCCCAGCCCGAAAAAAGGAATGCTCCATGCGCGTTTTTTACGACCGTGATGCCGACGTCAACTTGATCAAGGCCAAGAAGGTCGCGATAATCGGTTATGGTAGCCAGGGCCACGCCCACGCCAACAATCTGCGCGATTCGGGCGTTAAGGATGTGGCCGTCGCCTTGCGCCCCGATTCGGCGTCGCGCAAGAAGGCGGAGGACGCCGGGCTCGCGGTGATGGATGCGGACGAGGCGGCAAAATGGGCCGACGTGGTGATGGTGTTGACGCCCGACGAGTTGCAGCGTGACCTCTATACGGGTGCGCTCCAAGGCAACATGAAGCAGGGTGCGGCACTTGCTTTCGCGCACGGCCTCAACGTGCATTTCCGTTTGATCGAACCGCGCGCCGACCTCGACGTGTTCATGGTGGCGCCCAAGGGGCCGGGGCATACGGTGCGTTCGGAATACAACCGCGGCGGCGGCGTTCCGTGTCTGCTGGCGGTGCACCAGGATGCCAGCGGCAATGCCCAGGACATCGGGCTTTCCTACGCTTCGGCAATCGGCGGCGGCCGCGCCGGCGTCATCGAAACCACGTTCCGCGAGGAATGCGAGACCGACCTGTTCGGCGAGCAGGTTGTGCTGTGCGGCGGCCTGTCGAGCCTGATCACGACGGCGTTCGAAACCCTGGTCGAGGCCGGTTATGCCCCCGAGATGGCGTATTTCGAGTGCCTGCACGAAGTCAAACTGATCGTCGACCTGATCTACGAAGGCGGCATCGCCAATATGCGCTATTCGGTTTCGAACACCGCCGAGTACGGCGACTACACCCGCGGGCCGCGGATCATCGGCGATGCCGCCCGTGCCGAAATGAAAAAGATCCTCGCCGAGATCCAGTCAGGCCAGTTCGCGCGCGAGTGGATGCTCGAGAACAACGTCGGCCAAACCAGCTTCAAGACCATGCGCGCCCGCGCCGCCGAACACGCCATCGAAGACGTGGGCACGAAACTGCGCGGCATGATGCCGTGGATCGCGGAGAACAAGCTCGTCGACAAGGCCAAGAACTAGACTGGCGACATGACGAACATGTGATTCGGCGGGGCCGCGGGCAGGGCCGGCTTACGAGATTGTCGTAAGCAGTTTTATTTTTTATCGTCAATAGGTTAGGGGAGAATCCCCGAAATGTCTTCGGGCTCACCGGGGGTGGCGCTCGCGTCATTGCGGCCGTCCGCCGCCTTGCCAAACGGTGGTCCGGGCGATTCTCATAGGGATGAATCGCTGCCGTCCCGGCAGCGGCGCGGGCCGGCCACCGGCGGAGGACGATGGCAACACATCACGACACACCGACGCCGCGACGCTTTGGCGCCGGCCAGCGCCCGAGCGGCGCGCAGTTGCGGCGCATCGGTATTTCCGCGGCGCTGGTCCTGCTGGCAGCGGCGCTGGTGATTCAATTCGTGCTGCCGTTGCTGCCGCCGCTCGGCGAAATGGAGTTTTCGGCCGAAAGCGCCGCCGAATATATTCGCGATTCCGGCCCTTGGGGGGTCGCGGGATCGATCCTGTTGATGGTGCTCCACTCCTTCGTTCCGTTCCCGGCGGAAATCATCACCTTTGCCAACGGGATGGTATACGGACCGTTTTGGGGAACCGTCGTCACCTGGATCGGGGCGATGCTGGGGGCCGTGGTGGCTTTTGCACTCGCCCGAAAACTTGGACGGCCATTCGTGCGCTCGGTAGTGCCGGAACCGCAGTGGCGACGAATCGACGACTGGACCGTGCGTCAGGGCTGGCAACCGCTTTTTGCGGCGCGGTTTCTGCCGATCATCTCGTTCAATCTGGTGAACTACGCCGCCGGCCTGACTCCGATCGGATGGATTACGTTCCTGTGGACGACGGGTCTCGGCATTCTTCCGGTAACTGTGTTGATGGTTTTTCTGGGACACTCGATGACCGAACTGCGGTGGGTGCACTGGGTGGGGGTCGCGGCTGCCGGTCTCGTGTTGTGGGGTTTGCTGTATCTGCTCGGGCGGCGGCGTGCCCGCCGCGCCGATTGACCGCGCGCACGCCCGCCTGCAAAGGTGTTGCCACCATGACCGCCACAGACGATATTCTCGATTTCTGGTTTGGCGAACCTTGGTCGCCCGAGCGCGGCGCCTACCGCAAGGCATGGTTCGTCAAGGACACGGCCTTCGATGACACTATTCGCGCGCGTTTTCTCGATGATTATGAACACGCCGCAACCGGCGGCTACGATGCCTGGGCGAAAACGCCCGATGGCAGCCTCGCGCTGCTGATTCTGCTCGACCAGTTTCCGCGTAATCTGTTCCGGGGCGAGGCGCGAACCTACGCCACCGACGGCAAGGCTCACGCTGTCGCCGAGGCAGCGCTTGCCCGCGGGTTCGATGAGGGCCCGTCGCCGTGCGAATGTTGGTTTCTCTATCTGCCGTTCGAACACAGCGAACATCTGGAGGACCAGTACCGCGCGGTCGCCCTGTTCGATTCATTGCCCGACGACGAACCCAACCGCAAGGCGAAGGAATCGGCGCGCCGGCATCTCGAGATCATCCGCCGCTTCGGACGGTTTCCCCACCGCAACGAGATTCTGGGGCGGCCTTCGACCGCGGCCGAGATCGAATTCCTGAAAGAGGCGAACTCTAGGTTCTAAGGGTCCGTGACAGGCATTTGGACCCGGTGGAATTGGGACCAGACGCCGAAAAGAATTGAACACCGTCAAAAAGGGAGCCGAGCCGTGCGGGTTCGAATCGCGGCATCGAAATGCCCGAGCCGTACACCGAGCCGCTGATTTCGCGGACCGCCGGCCGCGCCCGGCGTGGGGTCGCACAAATCGGTTGCAGACAACGCGGAAAACAGCGTAAAACGGCAGGCCGAGGCGGGTTTGTCGCTTGATTGTTTGCATCTTAACCCATTTTTACAAGGTTGGACTCGAATTGAGCCCACCAAAGGTTTGATATTCATAGCCATTATGAATTTGTCGGTCAGGAATAGGACGATAACGGGCAGGCACCGGGGGGACGGCCGGATCGGATTTCCCGGCAGGTTCGCCGGTTTGCCGCGTCTGCGCACGCGCGCCGCGGCGCGCATCCGCACTCGCGTCCTTCGACTTAGGCGCCCCTGAACGGGTCCGGCGACGGCCTCCTTCAGGGGACAGTGACGTGCACTGAGGCCAACCCGAGACCGAAGGACCCGAACCGATGAACGAAAAGCCAAACCCAGACCGAGTCACAATATTCGATACGACCTTGCGCGACGGCGAACAGTCGCCCGGCGCCTCGATGAATCTCGATGAAAAGCTGCGCATCGCCGAGGCGCTCGAATCCCTCGGCGTCGATGTCATCGAAGCCGGGTTCCCGATTGCCTCGAACGGCGATTTCGAAGCCGTCCACGAGGTTTCCAAGATTCTCCAACGGGCAACCGTTTGTGGACTCGCGCGCGCCGACCGCAAAGACATTGACCGCGCCGCCGAGGCGTTGAAGCCGGCGGCTCGAAAGCGTATTCACACCTTCATCGCCACCAGCCCGCTGCATATGGAATACAAGCTCCAGATGTCGCCGGACGAAGTTCATCAGGCGGTAATCGACAGCGTGACGCGCGCCCGCGATCATTGCGACGATGTCGAATGGTCGTGCGAGGACGGCACGCGGTCGGACATCGATTTCCTGTGCCGCGTCATTGAAAGCGCGATCAAGGCGGGGGCGGGCACCATCAATGTTCCGGACACCGTGGGGTACACGGTGCCGTCTGAATTTTCCGCCCTGATCGAGACGCTTCTCAAACGGGTTCCCAACATCGACAAGGCGGTGGTTTCGGTCCATTGCCACAACGATCTCGGGCTTGCGGTCGCCAACTCGCTGGCCGGCGTGGCCGCGGGCGCCCGCCAGATCGAATGCACGATCAACGGCCTGGGCGAGCGCGCCGGCAATGCGGCGCTGGAAGAAATCGTCATGGCGTTGAAAACCCGCCGTGACGCCATACCCTATTCGACCGGGATCGCGACCGAGAACATCATGAAGACGTCTCGCCTGGTGTCGGCGGTGACGGGATTTCTGGTCCAGAACAACAAGGCCATTGTCGGCGCCAATGCGTTTGCCCACGAAGCCGGAATCCACCAGGACGGCGTTCTCAAGCACGCCGGAACCTATGAGATCATGACGCCGAAATCAGTCGGGCTCGCCGAGTCCAATCTGGTGCTGGGCAAACATTCGGGCCGTCACGCCTTCCGCAAGAAACTGAAGGAACTCGGTTTCGACCTCGGCGACAATGCCGTTGAAGATTCCTTCGTGCGCTTCAAGGATTTGGCGGACAAGAAGAAAGACGTTTACGACGAAGACATCATGGCCCTGGTCGACGACGAAGTCGTGCGCGTCAATGACCGCATCCGTTTCGTTTCACTCTATGTGATCTGCGGATCGAAGGGGCCGCCAAGCGCCGATCTCGAACTCGAAATCGACGGCAAGATCGACGCGACCCAGGCGACCGGCGACGGGCCCGTCGATGCTACCTTCAATGGGATCAAGGCATTGTTCCCGCACGAAGCCGGGCTGCAACTCTACCAAGTTCACGCGGTCACCAAGGGCACCGATGCCCAGGCCGAAGTTACGGTCCGTCTCGAGGAGGCGGGGCGCTCCGTCAACGGCCAGGGCGCCGACACCGACACCCTGGTGGCGAGCGCACGCGCCTACGTCAACGCGCTCAACAAACTGCTGGATAAACGGCAAAGGTCGGCACCCGAGGCGATGTCGGCATAACCTGCGGCTGTCCCGGGCGGGCCGGGGCCGCCAACTCTGTGTGAGGCATAACCTATGTTTTCCAACTTGTTCGGCATGATGTCAGCGGACATGGCCATCGACCTGGGGACCGCGAACACGCTTGTTTATGTGAAATCGCGGGGAATCGTACTCAACGAACCCTCGGTCGTTGCCATCGTCAACATACGCGGCAAGAAACAGGTTCTGGCGGTCGGCGACGAAGCCAAGATGATGCTGGGCCGGACGCCCGGCAACATCGAAGCGATCCGGCCGTTGCGCGACGGCGTCATCGCTGACTTCGAAATCGCCGAGGAGATGATCAAGCACTTCATCACCAAGGTGCACAACCGCCGCAGTTTCGCGAGTCCGCAAGTCATTATTGCGGTGCCCTCGGGATCGACGGCGGTCGAGCGCCGCGCGATCCAGGAATCGGCCGAAAGCGCCGGGGCCCGCCGGGTGTTCCTGATCGAGGAACCGATGGCGGCGGCGATCGGCGCCGGTCTGCCGGTCACCGAACCAACCGGGTCGATGGTGGTCGATATCGGTGGCGGCACGACCGAGGTGGCCGTGATCAGCCTCGGCGGCATCGTCTATGCGCGCAGCGTCCGCGTCGGTGGTGACAAGATGGACGAGGCCATCATCGGTTACATCCGCCGCAATCATAATCTTCTGGTCGGCGAATCCAGTGCCGAGCGGATCAAGACCGAAATCGGGACCGCATGCCCGCCCGAAGACGGCAACGGAGATTCGATGATGATCAAGGGCCGCGATCTGATGAACGGGGTTCCCAAGGAATTGTTGATCAGCCAGCGCCAGATTGCCGAGAGCCTTTCCGAGCCGGTCGGTGCCATCATCGAGGCGGTAAAAGTGGCGCTGGAACATACCGCTCCCGAACTGGCGGCCGACATTGTCGACAAGGGTATCATCATGACCGGCGGCGGCGCCTTGTTGGGGAATCTGGATCTTGTATTGCGCAACGCGACCGAACTGCCGATTTCCATTGCCGACGAGCCGCTCAGTTGCGTCGCGCTCGGCACCGGGCGCGCACTCGAAGAACTGAAGACCCTGCGGGGCGTCCTCTACCAGCAGTACTAGGGCGCCTGCGGGTTGGGTAAGGACAGGCCAGTGACACTGCAATCGGGACCAGGCCGCACGGAGCGCGACGAGTGAGATCGCCCGGCCCCAACGTGCTTCGCCTCGCCGCGCCGGTGCGGGCGTTTCTGCAACGATTTGCCTTTGCGCTGCTGGTGGCGGCGGCCTTCGGGTTGATGTTTTTGGGCCGGCTCGACAACAGAATGGTCGAGAGCACCCGCATCGCCATCGTCGATTTCGTGGCGCCGGTTTTCGATGTGGCCTCGCGGCCGGTCGCCGCGGTCAACAATGCGGCGCTTCAAATCAGCGATCTCTTGTATTTGCGCAGTGAGGTGGCGCGGCTGCGCGAGGAGAATTTGCGTCTCCTGCAATGGCAGGCCGCGGCGCGACGGCTCGACGCCGAAAATGCACAGTTCCGGGCCCAACTCAGCGTCAAGGCCGATGCCATTCCGACCTTCATTTCGGCCCGGGTCATTGCCGATTCGGGTGCCCCGTTCGTGCGTACCGTGCTGCTCAATGCCGGTCACCGCGACGGCGTTCGCAAAGGCCAGGCCGTTGTCAACGCGCTGGGACTGGTCGGCCGGGTGACGGCGGTGGGATCGCGCTCCTCAAGGGTGCTTCTGCTCAGCGATCTCAACAGCCGGGTGCCGGTGATCGGAAACGCTTCGCGTCAGCGCGGTGTCCTCAGCGGCGACAACTCCGAACGGCCGGAGATCGTGTTCCTGCCCAATCAGGCACAGATCGCGCCCGGCGATCGCATCGTTACCTCGGGTGACGGCGGCATGCTGCCGCCGGGGATGCCGGTGGGAACCGTGGCCTCGGTGCGGGATGGTGCCGTCCGGGTGCAGCCGTACGTTGATTGGCACCGGCTCGAATTTGTCCAGGTCGTTCGCTATTCGCTTCCGCGGCTCGCACCGACGGGCGACGAATTGGCCATTCCCGAGACCACTGTAGAGACGCGCGACCCCGAACAACCCACCGGCGAAAGCCAAGCCAACGAGATGCCGGTAGACGGTGTATTCCGATGACCCCGAACGTCACGGCACGCGCCGCCAGATTTGGCCGCAACGCGACGCCCGGGTTGTTGACGCTCGCGCTGGTGTTTCTGACCCTATTGCCGTTCAGAGTGCCCAACGCGGCGCTGGTAATGCCGCCATTGGCGCTGATGGCGGTCTATTTCTGGGCGATCCACAGGCCCGACCTGTTGCCGGCACCGGCCGCCTTCGCCCTCGGCTTGTTCCAGGATATTCTGTCGGGCGGACCGCCCGGGCTTTACGCGTTCGTCTTTCTTGTTTTGCATGCGGTACTGTCGTCGCAACGGGGGTTCTTTCTGGGCCGCATCTTTGCGATGGAGTGGCTTGGCTTCGCGCTGGTGGCGCCAGCCGCGTTTCTGACCATCTGGTTCCTGGGTTCGGTCTATGTCGGCGCCATCGTCCAGCCCGGCGCGGTTGCCGTTCAGGCCGGCCTTACCATCGCCATGTATCCAGTGCTGACCTGGGCGTTCATTCGGTTCCGGCGTCTGACGGTACGGCCCTAGCGTCATGCGGAACGACAAACGCGAAGCGCTGCACGGCAAGGTCTTTACCCGGCGCGCGGTCGTCCTGGGCGGTATTCAGGGCGGGTTGATGGCGGGGCTGGTGGGCCGGCTCTATTACCTTCAGGTGGTGCAATCCGACCAGTACAAGATGCTGGCCGACGAAAACCGCATCAATATGCGCCTGCTGCTGCCGCACCGCGGCCGCATTCTCGACCGGTTCGGAATCGAACTTGCGACCAATCAACAGAATTACCGCGTCGTTCTGATCGCCGAACAGGCGGAAAGCGTCGAGGCGACGTTGAATGCGCTTGAAAAGATAATCCCGCTGACCGACTACGAAAAAACCAAAGTGCTGCGCGAGGTGGCGCGGCGGCGGCCGTTCGTTCCGGTAACGGTCGCGGAAAATCTTTCGTGGGAAGAATTTGCACGCATCAACATCAACAGCCCCGATCTTCCCGGAATCCAGCCCGACATCGGCGAATCGCGCCACTACCCGCTGGGCGAGCCGATGGCCCATGCCGTGGGCTATGTCGGTGCGGTCGCGGAGGACGATCTCGACGGCAATCCCGTGCTGGGGCTGCCGGGCTACCGCATCGGCAAGAGCGGCATCGAAAAAATCCAGGAAGATACTCTCCGCGGCAAGGCCGGCGTCAGCCGTGTCGAGGTCAACGCCTATGGCCGGGTCATCCGCGAACTGGCCCGCAACGAGGGACAATCCGGCGCCGATGTCCGTCTCACGCTCGATGCGGAGCTTCAGTTGTTCGCCCGGCGGCGCCTCGGCGAAGACAGCGCTTCGGCTGTGGTGCTCGATATCCATACCGGCGACGTACTTGCGATGGTTTCGGCGCCGGGTTTCGATCCGCAGGCCTTCAATACCAGCCTCTCGCAGGCGCAGTGGAACGAGTGGATGCAGAATCCGTTCAAGCCGCTTCTCAACAAGGCCATTGCCGGGCGCTATCCGCCGGGGTCTACGTTCAAGCTGGCGGTGGCGCTGGCGGCCTTGGAAAGTGGCGCGATTACGCCCGAGCACGAAGTATTTTGTAGCGGAAAGATCGAACTCGGCAATCACACGTTCCACTGCTGGAAACGCACGGGCCACGGCCGGCTCGACCTGCTGCAGGCGATCCAGCAGTCGTGCGATGTCTATTTCTATGACATCGCCCTCAAGGTTGGCGTCGACCGCATCGCCGCAATGGCCGGGCGTCTCGGCCTCGGTCAGCGCACTGGCATCGGCTTGCGCGGCGAGCAGGCCGGTGTCGTGCCGACCAAAGCCTGGAAGCTGGCGACATTGGGCGTTCCGTGGCAACAGGGCGAAACGCTCGTGACCGGCATCGGCCAAGGATTCGTCCTGGCGACGCCGTTGCAACTTGCGGTGATGGTGGCGCGCGTCGCCAACGGTGCAAATGCGGTTGCCCCGCGACTGATCTTGCCGGCCGATTCTGCGCCCGAGGTTCCGCCGCCGCCGCTCGGGATCAACCGCCGCGCCCTCGCCATCGTGCTCGAAGGCATGAACCAGGTTTCCAATACCCCGCGCGGCACCGCCTTTCGGACGCGGATCGAAGACCCGGCGTTGGCGCTGGCGGGAAAAACCGGCACCTCGCAGGTACGGCGCATCACCCGCGCAGAGCGCGAAACACGGGTTCTCAAGAACGCCGAGCGGCCCTGGGGCGAGCGCGACCACGCCCTGTTTGTGGCCTTTGCGCCGGTGGCGGCGCCGCGATTCGCGATCTCGGTGGTGGTCGAACACGGCGGGTCGGGGTCCTCTGTGGCCGCACCCGTTGCGCGCGATATTCTGATCGAGGCGCAACGGCTCGATGCCGAACGCGCCCGCCGCGAACCGCTCGCCGGGAACGCGCCCGCCGCCGCGCCGGCACGGGAGGGTTGAGCCATGACCGTTCTCGGCGATCCCAACCCGGAACTCACCTTTGGGCAAAAGCTTCGCAACACCAGTTGGGGGCTGATCCTGCTGGTGTGCGTGACCACGGGTTTCGGCTTTGCGATGCTGTACTCGGTGGCGGGCGGCAGCATTGATCCGTGGGTGTCGCGGCAGATGGTGCGCTTTGGTATCGGTTTGACGCTGATGATCGCGGTTGCCTTTATCGATCTCCGTCTGTGGCTACGGCTCGCCTATCCGTTCTATGGCGTGGCGCTTTTGTTGCTGGTGGTTGTGGACCTGGTGGGAACGACCGGCCAGGGCGCGCAGCGCTGGGTCGATCTCGGGCCGTTCACTCTCCAGCCGTCGGAGCTGATGAAGATTGCGCTGGTGCTGGCGTTGGCGCGCTACTTTCACAGCCTTGCGCCCGAGGACGTTGGAAAATTGCGCTGGCTGATCGTGCCGGCGGCGCTGGCGGCGGCACCGGCCATCCTGGTGCTGCGCGAACCCGATCTCGGCACCGCGATTCTGCTGCTGGCGGGCGCGGCGATGGTGGTGTGGTTGGCGGGCGCGCGCTGGTGGTTGTTTGCTGCGACCTTGGTGGCGGCGGCGGCGGCGATTCCGCTGGGGTGGGATTTTCTGCACGGATATCAGCAAGATCGCATCCTGACGTTCCTGGACCCGGAACGCGATCCCTTGGGTGCCGGCTATCACATTCTGCAATCCAAGATCGCGCTTGGTTCGGGCGGTATCTGGGGCAAGGGGTTCCTGCTTGGTACTCAGAGCCAGCTCAGCTTCCTGCCGGAGAAACAGACCGACTTCATTTTTACCACCCTTGCCGAAGAACTGGGGCTGACGGGCAGCCTGCTGCTGCTCTCCCTCTACACGGCCATCCTCGGACTCGGTTTCGTGATTGCGATCAAGGCCCGCAGCCAGTTCGGCCGCCTGCTGGCGATGGGCATGACGGCGACATTCTTTTTGTACGTCTTCATCAACGTTGCCATGGTGATGGGCCTGGTGCCGGTCGTGGGCGTGCCGTTGCCGCTGATTTCCTATGGCGGCACGGCGATGGTAACGATCATGCTGAGCTTCGGCCTGGTGTTGAGCGTGGCGATCCACCGCGACCTGCCGGTGCCGCGCAAGCCGGGCCTGGAGACGCCCTAGGCCGCGCGCCGCGGGGCCGACCGCGCCCCGCCTGCTTCCCCTGCCGGCCCACCGGACGCCGCAACCGTGGTGTGCACGTTGACCCTCGGTTGCGAGTGATCCATATATGGCGGTCAAGGACGGGGCGCGGTCGGCCATCGGTTGATCCGCCCCTCAACGCCCAACGGCCCGAGGCCGAAAGAGCGTTGATCTCAATGGTGCGGGCGATTAGCTCAGGTGGTAGAGCAGCTGACTCTTAATCAGCGGGTC
>CAZTAK010000036.1:0-28676 GCA_964611585.1 uncultured Alphaproteobacteria bacterium | reverse complement strand
CTCGGTTTCGCCGGCCGGTTGAGCCGCGAGAACTACGTCGATGACGTTCTCGATCTGGCCGAGGTCCTCGCCCGCGCCCGCGACGATTTCGCCGTGGTAATGGCAGGCGACGGGCCCGAGCGCACGCGTCTCGAGGCGCGAATCGCGAACTCACCCGCGCTTGAACGCCATGTCCATCTGCTGGGTTACGTCTCAAAGAACGACGTCATCGCATTACGCCGGCAAAGTGCGGCGGCGCTCTGCCTGATGGGGGGGTTTAGCTTGATCGAAGCTTGCGCCGCGGCGCGCCCCGTGATCGCCTACGACGTCGAATGGCACCGCGAGTTGGTCGGCCCAGAAACCGGCTGGCTGGTGGCGGAAGGCGACGGACATGCCCTCACGGCCGCGGTCGAGAGGTTGCTTTCCGACCCGGCCCGGTCCGATGCGATGGGCGTGGCGGCGCGGGCGCTCGCGTTCGCGCGGCACCGGCTTGAAGCGGCGAGCGCCGCGAAGATTTCCGCCTACGAGCGTCTGCTGGCCCGCCAATGAACCGGCCAGCGCAGGGACCGGCGCGTTCATGCTGAAAACCTACGGTGTTCTCGCGGGCCACCAGGCCGTGGCGGTGGTGCTGTCAGTGTTGATGCTCGTGCTGGTGCCGCTTGCCCTGCCCACGGAGACCTTCGGACGGTTCAGCCTGATTTTTTCGGTCGCGCAGGTCATAACCATCGTCGCGCTCTCCTGGCCGAATGCCGGCCTGCTGCGCTATGCCCGCGAGGAATACCGCGAGAGAGGAACGATCGGCGGGGCTCTCGGCGCGCGCCTGGGCCTGCACGCGGTGTTGCTGGTGGTCGTCCTGCCGCTCGCATGGCTCTTTTCCGGATCACTGGAAAACCTGTTCGGGATTCCGACAGTCAGCATCTGGTTCCTGCTTGCCGCTTTCGTAGTGCTTTCGTTCAACGAAATGGGCCAGTACGCGGCGCAGGCAGTGGAAAAGTTCGCGGGCTACGGCCTGTCGCCCGTGGTGATGAGGCTCGCGCAGGTGGTGACTCTCGCTGGCTTCGTAGCTGGCTGGGCCGGGGGCTGGCCGGTCCTGATGGCTGGCACCCTGATCGGCTATGGGCTGGGCGGCGCGCTGGTGTGGGCGCAAATTCCCAGACGGGCGTTCGCGGGCCTGGGATTCGACCGCGCCGCGCTGGGAAGGATTCTTCGCTACAGCTGGGCGGTGCCAATCGGGGCAGCAGGTGCTGCAACCGTCACCTGGATGGACCTCTGGTTCCTGCACCACCTGATCGACGACGAAACCGTCGGGGTCTACGCATGGGCCTACAATGTGTCGTTGCTGGCTTCGGCGTTTTTGATTCCGTTGGCGGCGGTGATCGCGCCCCGGATGATCGACCTCAAGGTCAAGGCCGATGCACCCGCGACGGCACGCTACACGCGCGCCGCCGGCGCCGCTTATTTTCTGTGGGTCGCGCTGGTGCCGGCGATGTTCGTTCCGGTGTTGGTTATTTCGGCCGTTATCGGGTTCGGGGCCTTCGCTGCCGCGCTCTATCCGGTTATGATCCTGCTGGCAGCAACCGCGTTTCAGCTGGCAAGTTATCTGATCAACCCGGTGCTGGTCACCGATCCGCGCCTGGTGCCCGCAACCGTCGCCGTCAGCCTCGGCGTCGCCGCGATCAACGCCGCGGGAAATATACTGCTGATCCCGGTTTTCGGAATCTCCGGCCCCGCACTTGCGAGCGCGGCCGCATTCGCATTCGGGATGGCGGCACCAGTCTGGTTCCTGCGGCGCTATACCGACGCCGTATTTCCGGGCTTCGTGAAGGTCACGGGCTTTGGCGCCGTCGGCGTTGCCGCCGTTGCGCTGCCGCTGTGGGCGGGGCCGGGCGCGGGCGCGGTCCTGTGCACCGTTGCGACCGCAGTTCTGGTCATTTCCGCAAAACGATTCGGGTTATTCCGGGGCGCCGGCGGGTTCGCGCCGCTGGCAGCCGACCTGCCGCGAACTTTACGCGCGCCCGCGGGCACAGTTGTTCGGTGGCTCGACGGTGGCGGAGCTTCCGCCTCTAGTGGCCCCCGGAAGGTTTCGTTATAGTCCGCCTCCGATCATTCCCGTCATGACCCGCCCGTCCGATACCATCGAAGCCCCGCGCCCCGCGTCCGGCAGCACGCTGTCAGGCAAGGCGAAACGGGTTGCCGCCATTCTCGGCACTCGGCCCAAGGGGTGGCGCTCGCTTCTTTACAACACGGCGATGGCCAAGGCGCGAATTCCGGGGCCCTTGATGGCGCCGGTGCATTTGTCGATCGAACCCACCAATGTCTGCAATCTGCGCTGCCCCGTGTGCGAAACCGGCAACGGCTCGATGGCGCGCGGTCGCGGCATGCTGGACAAGGCGGCGTTCGAGAAACTGATCGACGAAGCCGCACCGCACACCAGCGTCTTGATGTTCTACTTCATGGGCGAGCCGTTTCTCAACAAGCACGCCTACGACATGATCCGCTATGCGCGCGAGGCCGGAATCTATGTCGAAACCTGCACCAATGGCGATTACGTCGATGCCAAGGGCGTGATCTATTCCGACCTCAACGAGATCAATTTCCAGATCGGCGGGATCGATCAGGAATCGCACGAGGTGTACCGCGTGCGCTCGAATCTGGAGAGGGTGACGAAGAATCTGACCGACCTGATCGAAGAGCGCCGCAAGTCGCCGGGCTCTGCGCTACAGATAAACGTCGGATTTATCGTCATGCGCCATAACGAACACCAGGTGCCCGAATTTCTGCGTTGGGCGAAGGAAATCGGCGCCGACCTTGCCAACGTGATCGATCCTTGCGTGCGCAACGTGATCGAGGGCCACCAGATGCTGCCCAAGGACAAGCGCTACTGGTTCTACGATGAGGAAGCGTTCGAGCGCGGTGTCTTGAAACCGAAACACCTGCACAACAACGAATGCACCTGGATATGGAACTCGGTCATGGTCAACTGGGACGGGAGCCTCGTTCCCTGTTGCCGGGACGCGCAGGGAAAGCATGTGCTGGGAAATGTTTTCGAGCGCTCGCTTCGCGACATCTGGAACGGCGACAAAGCGCGCGCGTTCCGCAAGCGCGTCGTTTCCGCACAGGGCGAGGTCGATATCTGCCAGCTTTGCTCGGGCTATGGCGTGCCGCGGCTGGAACCGAAGAGGCCTATCGACTTTGCCGTGTCGCGACTGAGTCTCGATTCGACGCCGGTCGATTTCGCCTTCGATGCCGAGGGGACGGTCGATGAAACCCCGGCCCCGCGGGAGCACGACTGAACGTCTGCTGAGCCCGTTGAAGGTTCGCTGAACATTGTGATTGCCGAACTCGGCGCACTCGCGGCTGTCGCCGCCGCTTTTTTCCTGCGCGCGGTGTTCATCCGCCGCCGTGGGGCCGAGCGCGTCGATGAATATTACTGGCGCCTGATCGCCCGCGCCGCGCGGTTGAACCGAAGGCCGCCCTACGTATTGCCGGGCAAGTACCTTCTCGAAGAGGAAAACCAGTACTACCCGCCGCTGTTCGGTTTTGTGTTGAGTTTCGTGCCCGAACGCTGGATCGCAGCGCGTGGCCCGTGGCTGAGTCACCTTCCGGATGCGCTGCTGATTGTTGCGGCGCTGGCGGTGCTGCCGTCCGCCGGCGTTGGTGCAGCCGGGATCGCTGCCTTCGTTGCGGTTCTGGTGCTGGCGCCAGCCTGGACCGTCTACAGTGCGCAACTCAATCCCCGCAGCTTCGGGAATTTGTTTTTTTCGGCGGCCATGATTCTGCAAGTCCTGGCGGCGGGCGCGCCGGACACTGGCGCCGCCGCGGCGCTATGGGCCGGAGCCGCCGTGTCGGCTGCACTGGTGGTGCTGAGTCACAAAATGACGACGCAGTTGATGCTGGTGTTGTGGCCGTTCTGGGCGTGGGCGCTGGGGGCGTGGGAGGCGGCGCTGATCCCGCCGGCCGGAATCTTCATCGCCGCGCTCGTCACCGGGCCCCGGTTCGCGGCCCGGCAATGGCAGGCGCATGCCGACATCGTTTCGTTCTGGCACCGTCACTGGCGCGAACTAGGCTTGCATGGGTTCCGGCACTCGCCGGTCTATGGCGATCCCGCGGCAGGCCGTTCGGGCGCCTATCACCAGCCGGGCCTTGCCGGCGCGCGGTCTCATTTGGTCACCATCGCGGGCTATGCGCCGTTCAACCTTGCGCTGGTGCCTCTTCTGATTGCAGGAAATGGACTTCCGGCGTGGTTATGGATTTGGTTTGGCGGCACCTATGCCTGGGCCGGGCTGACTCTGTTCGTGCCGGCGCTGAAGTGTTTCGGCGGCGGCCACCTTTATGCCGCCAATGCAGTCGTTCCGGGCGCTATCGCCTGGGGATTCGTTCTCGGTTCCCCCACTCCGGCAGTGTTCGCCCTGTTCGCGGCAGGGGCGGGATTGACTATGGTTGCGCTTTGGGTCGCCTGGGTCCGCGGCCGCGACCGGGACCCTGCAACCCGCCACGCGATCGAGGACCTGATCGCAGCGCTCCCGACTGAACCCGCGCGGATCGCTGCCTTTCCCCTTGCCGCCATCGAAGAGATCGCCTTCAAGACCCCCCATGCAGTGTTGTGGGGCGCGCATTCCTACGGTTTCGACCGCCTGACGCCGGTGTTTCCGGTCGTGACACGGCAGCTCTCTGAGACTTTGTTGCGCTACCGGGTCGATTGGCTTGCGTGGGACGAGGCCTACTGGCCCGGCGGCACGGACGCCGTCAAAAACGAAAACATTTCCGACGAATCTCCGCAACGATTCGGCGACTGGCGGCTGGTTCGAGTCAAGAGATGACGCGCGCGCCAGAACTGTGCGAAGCCGCCGCCGACCACAGTCCCGCAATCAGGAACGGAACGCACAGCCACCAGTTTTGCCACACGCCGAAGCTCAACATGAACAGCACGAACCAGCTTGCGAAGGCGCCCGCGGCGGCGGCGCGGGAAGCGGCGGGAACGGCGGCGCCCGCGATGGCGCGCAACACGGCCGCCAGCGCCGCGCCCGCCAGCAAGGTCCCCGGCAGGCCGAGTTCAAGCCAGATCTGGATCGCGCCGCTGTGCGGGTGAAGCGGCAGCGCCTGTGCCTGAATGGCAATCCGGTCGGTCACTTGTGCAGCGCCGCCCTGAATGCTGCGCGAGGCATCGAGCCCCCAGCCCGCGAGCGGCGCCTCGGCGATGCGCGTCGACGCAAATTCCCAGATATAGAACCGGTGCAGCCAACTGTCGGGCAGGTCCGGGACCCAGGCCAGCATGGCATCGGGCGTCACCACGGCGAATGACAGCACCGGCATGAGAACCAACAGCACCAGCGGCACCGCAGCAAGCGCCAGAATCGCACCCCGCGGCATCCAGAATATCGCAACGAATGCCACCGCCCCGGCAAGCGCCGCGATCAGGGCTGCGAACATCGGCAGGAACAGCAGAACCGCCAGCGCAATGACGATCAGAACACCTGCAAAAAGCGCATTGCGAATCCGGGCCGCGGCAAGGGCGGCAGGCCACATCAATATCGCCAGCACCGCCGCGCCACGGTTCAACACTTCCGGACCGGAGCCTTCGCGAACGAGAGTAGTGAGGACGCGCCCCGAAACCACCTCGACCACGGCGAGGACCAGGAAGATCCCAAGTCCTGCAACCAGTGCCCGGCCGACGCGGTCGCGGTCCGCACTGTTGACGGCATCCGCGCCTGCCACGACCGCAAGGCCGGCGGCAAACAGACCGAGCAGGGCGAACCACAACGAAAGGCTCTGCTCCGCGTCGGGCGCCCACAGGACACCAATCAGCGCCCACAGCAGGATGGCCGCGAGGGTGATCCAAAGCGGCGTGCACAGACGTTTGGCGAATTGCCGGCGCACGTCGCGGTTCGCGGCCAATGCCAGCGCCGCCAGCACCGTCAAGGGGACCAGGCCCTTGGGCGCGAACAACGCCACCGGCGCAATCAAGACCGCAAGAGCACAGAAGATATTGGCGGGCCGGGCCCAGGTCATGGCAAGCCGGATGAATTCGGTGACAAGGCGCGCCGGGCGCACGGCTAGTGTACGCGCAAGCGGCACACGTTGGCCAATCGGCGTGAGCGGCGCCTGAGACGATGTGTGGCATTGCCGGTGCCGTCGCCGCGCACGCCCCCGGCGAGGCGTTCCGCGCCACTGTCGAAACCATGAAAGCCGCCCTCGCCCATCGCGGCCCCGACGGCGAAGGAATTTGGGCCGGCGCCGGGCCGGACGATCCCGCCTGCCTCGGCCACCGGCGGCTTGCCATCATCGACCTGACCGACACCGGTGCCCAGCCGATGCACTCGGCCGACGGAAATCTGGTGCTGGTGTGCAACGGCGAAATCTACAATCACAAGGCACTACGGCGCGGCCTCGAAGGCCGCGGTCACGCCTTCAAGGGCCGCAGCGACAACGAAGTGATTCTGCCGCTCTATGCAGAACACGGGGCCCGCTGCGTCGGACACCTGCGGGGGATGTTCGCCTTCGCGATCTGGGACCGGCGCGCGCGGACCCTGTTGCTGGCGCGCGACCGCATCGGCGAAAAGCCGCTCTATTACACCGAGACCGCCGAAGGATTTTTCTTTGCCTCGGAAATCAAGGCGCTGTTGACGGTCCCCGGCGTCGACTGTGGTTTGAACAGCCAGGCGGTGTCGAACCTGATGCTGTTTTCAGCGGCGCCGGCACCCGACACCTTTTTCGAAGGCATCCATGCGCTGCCCCCGGCAACCACCGTAACGCTTCGGGACGGAGCCATCGCCACAAACCGCTACTGGAACGTATCGTTTCAGAAATCGGCGCAGGTCCTGTCCGATGCCGACGCTCTCGCCGCTTTTGACTCGGTGTTTCAGGAGTCCGTCACCGGGTGTTGCGAATCCGACGTCGGCGTCGCGGTGGCGCTGTCGGGAGGTATCGATTCATCGTCGGTCGCCTTGGCCGCGGCGCGGGCCCGGGACGACATCAAATCCTTTTGTGTCGGTGAAGGTCCGGACGATCCTGAATTCGCGCGCGCCCGGCGCGCAGCTGCGGCGGCCGGAATTTCCCATCACGACATCCCGTTCAAGGCGCTCGATCTTGCGGCGCTGCCCCATATCGTGCGCAGTTACGACCAGCCGCTCGCCGATTTTTCGATGCTGTACGCGGCGGGACTCGCACAAGCGATTGGCGCGCGATCGAAAGTGGCGCTCGGCGGCAGCGGCGCCGACGAAGTGTTCGGCGGCTACATCGGTTATCACCGCCAGCGCGCGCTCGGCCTGTTACTGGGTCTAGGCGAGCGGTTTCCGTTGTTGCCGTGGGGCTGGTTCTCGCGCGCCTCCGGACACCGGCCGGAGACCTTGCGCGCGGCCACGCGGCAACCGCTCGCCCGGCGGCGCGGCTTTCTGTTGCAGGCCGCCGCCGAACGCGAAGCCGAGGCCATTTTGTCGACGCCAGCGCGGGAAGCCCTGCGCGCGCAACGCCCTTCAAGGCACATCGATTCCTGGGCCGAGGCGTGCGAGCCGCGCGATCATCTCGACGCGGCGATGTTTTCCGACCTGATGGTCACCCACCAGCACGCCGTGACCGTCATTCCCGACGTTTCGGGCATGGCTATCGGTCTCGAATTCCGGGCACCGTTTCTCGACCACCGGCTTATCGAGTTCGCCGCCTCGTTGCCACGGCGGTTCACAGTCCCCTCGCTGCGCGATCCCGGCCGCAACAAGGCGGTGCTGAAATCGGCGCTGGCGAGACACCTGCCCGAGGACCTGGTTTATGCGCGCAAGATGGGGTTCGGGTACGGAATTTCGATTCCGGACCTGTTTCAAGGGGCCTGGCGAAGGGTGATCGAGCGATTCGTGGCGCGCGGGCGCTATCTCGAACTCGGACAATTCGATCCGGCAGCGGTAGCGCGCGCGCCCGAGGGTCCACCGCGCCGCACCTGGATGCTGCTGCTGTTTTCGCTGTGGGCCGAACTCTATCTGTTCGGTGAAACCGCGGACGCCCTTTCCACCGAAATCCGGGACCTGATGGCATGAGCGCCGAAGCCGCGCCGGAGCCACGCTTTGCCTTTGGACGGAACTGGCGGCGGTTCCTCGCCCGAATCGATGAGCCGCAAATCCGCGCTGCTGAAGAATCGTTGCAAGAGCGCCTCGGACTCGATCGTCTGGAGAACCTTTCGTTCCTCGACGCCGGGTGCGGCAGCGGTTTGTTTTCACTCGCGGCGCGACGGCTGGGCGCGCGGGTCTATTCCTTCGATTGCGACGCCGCCTCGGTGGCATGCGCGGAAACCCTGCGGGCGCGATATTTCGCGGGCGATACGGACTGGACCGTGGCCCGGGGGGACGTGCTCGACACGGCTTGGCTTGGCACGCTCGACCGGTTCGACATTGTCTATTCCTGGGGCGTGCTGCATCACACCGGCGCCCTGTGGCGGGCGGTCGAATCGGCGGCATCATCGGTTGCGCCCGGCGGGCGATACTTCATCGCCCTCTACAACGATCAGGGCTGGATCAGCCGGTACTGGCATGCGGTGAAACGCGTCTATCAGGGCGGCGCCGTGGCGCGGGCGGCGATGGTCGCCCTGCATGCGCCCTACCTGGTCGGCGCCCGTGCAGCGGTGCGCGCGTTGCGCGGCGATGTCTCGCTGGCCCGCGGCATGGACATGGTGATCGATCTCCACGACTGGCTGGGCGGCCTTCCCTTCGAGGTGGCGCGGCCCGACGCGGTGGTCCGCCGCGTCTCGGAACTCGGGTTCGACACCGCCCGCGTGGTGACCTGCGGCCGCCGCCATGGCTGTAATGAGTTTGTTTTCCGGCATCCGGCCGGCGGGGAATCCTGAACGGTGTGCGGCGTTGCCGGGTTCATCGACCGCCGGGCGGCCACCGCCGCGGCCGCCCTCGAATCCACCGCGCGCGCCATGGCCGGCACCCTTCGCCTGCGCGGCCCGGACGATAGCGGTACCTGGACCGACGAGGCCGCCGGCATCGCACTCGGCCACCGGCGTCTTTCGATTGTCGATCTGTCGGCAGCGGGCCACCAGCCGATGGTCTCGGCGAACGGGCGTTTCGTGATCGCCTACAACGGCGAAATTTACAACGCCCGCGCGCTCGGCCGGGACCTGGAACGCGGGGGGCCGGTCCTGCGCGGTCATTCGGACACCGAAGTGCTGGTGGAATGCATCGCCCGTGATGGCCTGGATTCGGTGCTGCCGAAACTGATCGGCATGTTCGCCTTCGCGCTTTGGGACCGGGAAACCCGGACGCTTTCGCTGGTGCGCGACCGAATCGGAATCAAACCCATGTACTGGGGCCGGTGCGGCGAGACCTTTCTGTTCGGATCGGAGCTCAAGGCGCTGCGCGCGCACCCGGAATTTCGCGCCACCGTCGAGCGCGACTCGCTGTTGAGCCTTTTGCGTCACAATTACATTCGCGGCCCCCACAGTATTTACGAGGGCATCTACAAGCTGATGCCGGGGCACGTGCTGAGCTTTGCCTCCGGCGGTAAGCCCGAGATCGCGCCCTACTGGACCCTGGACCCGGCGGACGCCGAAACCTTCGCCGGCCGGCCCGAAACCGAGCTGCTGGCGGAACTGGAAACGCTTTTGCGCGACGCCGTGAGCGGCCGCATGATTGCCGACGTGCCGCTCGGATCGTTCCTGTCGGGCGGCGTCGATTCCTCCACCGTCACCGCGCTGATGCAGGCGCAAAGCGCGGCGCCGGTGCGGACCTTCACGATCGGATTCAGCGAGCCCGGCTACAACGAGGCCGAGCACGCCAAGGCGGTCGCCAAACACCTCGGCACCGATCATACCGAGCTTTACGTCGAGCCCGGCCACGCCCGCGACGCGATCCCGAACCTGCCGCAGTGGTTCGACGAACCTTTCGCCGACGCCTCGCAGATCCCGACCTATCTGGTTTCGGAACTGACGCGGCGCCACGTCACGGTGGCGCTGTCGGGCGACGGCGGCGACGAGATTTTCGCCGGCTATACGCGGTATTTGTGGTCGGACCGCATCTGGCGGCGGCTGGAGACCCTGCCGCGAGCGTGGCGGTTGGCCGGCGCCGGGGCAATCCGCGCCCTGCCACCGGCGGCCTGGGACCGGATAATCGGCATTCTTCCGCGCTCAATGCGGCCGCCGCAGGCGGGCGAACGGCTCTACAAAATGGCCGCGGCGCTGCCCGCCCGGACCGTCGACGAAGTCTATCGGGCGCTGATTTCGCAGTGGCAGGACCCGTCGTCCGGCGTCATCCGAGGATCCGAGCCGCGCGGGCTGATCTTCGATGAGACCCTCCCGCGCGCGATTCCGGACCCGGTGCTGCGCATGCAATACCTCGACACCCTGACCTACCTGCCCGACGACATACTGACCAAAGTGGACCGCGCCAGCATGGCCGTCAGTCTCGAGGCCCGGGTGCCGCTTTTGGACCATCGCGTCGCCGAATTCGCGTGGGCGTTGCCGCGAACCTTCAAGATCAGGGACGGCGTCGGCAAATGGCCGTTGCGGCAAATCCTATATAAGTACGTGCCGCGCGACCTGATCGAACGCCCCAAACAGGGCTTTGCCGTTCCCATCGGCGCGTGGCTGCGGGGCCCATTGCGCGACTGGGGCGAGGCGTTACTGGCCGAGAACCGGTTGCGCGCGCAAGGTTTCTTCGAGGCGAGTGAGATTCGCCGCCTCTGGGCCGAACACCAGTCCGGGCGCCGCAACCGGCAATACCAGCTGTGGGGGCCGCTGATGTTTCAGGCCTGGCATGAATACACGATGACGCCATGACCGCGCGGCGGATTCTGTTCGTGCTGAACGACGCGCCGTTCTTTTTGACCCACCGGTTTCCGCTGGCGGTGGCGGCGCGCGAGGCCGGCTTCGAGGTTCACGTCGCGGTGCCCTACGAAAAAGATCCAGTCGCGGCCATCACTGCGGCAGGTCTGCATCACCACGACATCCCGTTGCGCCGAGGCGCCCACGCATTGATGGGCGAAATCGCGTTGATCGCCGCGATCTGGCGCATCGTGCGCGCCATCCGCCCCGACCTGATGCACGCGGTGACGATGAAGCCGGTGCTCTACGGCGGGTTGGTGGCGCGATTTGCCCGGGTCCCTGCAACGGCACTTGCGATCACGGGCCTTGGCTATCTGTTTTTGCGCGAGGGCGCCGCGGCCGCCTTGCAGCGCGCCTTGGTCAAGCGCCTCTACCGCTTCGCGTTGTCACACCGCAACGCCGTCGCGATCTTTCAGAACCCGGACGACCGCGAATTGTTTTTCGAGTCGCGCCTGGTCAATCCCGCCATCGTTCACATGATCCGCGGTTGCGGCGTCGACATGACCGTGTTTGCTGCGACGCCGGAGCCCAGCGGCGTTCCTGTGGTGCTGTTTCCGGCCCGCATCATCGGCGACAAAGGTGCGGGCGAATTCGTCGAGGCGGCGCGCATTTTGAAATCGCGCGGAGTGCGCGCCCGATTCGTGCTCTCGGGGCGCACCGATGCCGACAATCCGACCGATTTCGGCGAAGATGCAATCCGCGCCTGGGAACGCGACGGTATCGTCGAATGGCAGGGGTTCTCGAACGACATGCCGGCGACGCTGGCGGCGTCAAATATCGTCTGCATGCCGTCCTACCGCGAGGGCCTGCCGCGGGTTCTGATCGAGGCCGCGGCGTGCGGACGCGCCATAATCACCGCCGACGTGCCGGGCTGTCGCGAAATCGTTCGCAGCGGCGAAAACGGCCTGCTGGTTCCGGTACGCGATGCAGCCGCCACCGCCGGCGCCATCGAGAAACTTGTCGACGATCCGGGCATGCGGCGGCGCATGGGGTCGCGCGGACGCGAGATCGCCGAGGCCGAATTTTCCGTCGCGGAGTTCGTGACCCGATCATTCGCCGCATACGAGGCGGTCTTGCCGCGCACCGCCTGGCCCGGCCACGCGGCCGCAGCGAACGGAAACGGCTGACCGCGGGCGCGGCCCGCGCTATAAGCCGGGATATGAGTCCCGCACTCGTGTGGATCGTCGTCGGCGCCCTGGCGCTTGCCGCCTCGGTGCTGGCCACCGGCCTGATGCTGCGCGTTCTTCGCGCGCGCGCGATTCTCGACCACCCCACCGCGCGCTCAAGTCACGAGATACCGACGCCGGTGGGTGCCGGTATCGCGGTGATCGGCGTGATCGCCTTCGAATGGCTGGTGGTATGGGCGCTCGACGGGTTCGGGCGTGGCGCCGGATTCAGCTACCCGGTGCCCCTGATTGTCGGCCTTGCGCTTACGCTCGGCGCGGTGTCGTGGATCGACGACGTGCGCCGCCTCGGCGTGGTAACGCGCCTCGCTGTTCAGGCAGCGGCCGTGCTGATCGGTATTGCCGCCCTGTCGGCGCACGGGCGCATCTTTCAGGGGCTGCTGCCCTACGGCCTCGATGTCGCGGTAACGGCACTGGCGTGGCTATGGTTCATCAACCTCACCAATTTCATGGACGGGATCGACGGCATCACCGGGATGGAGGCAGGATCGGCCGGCGCCGGGATTGCACTGCTGGCGCCATGGGTGCTGGCGGCCGGCGCGGCCCTTGGCCTTCAGGTTCCGCCCGGATTTGGCCTCTACGCGCTGATTGTGGCGGCGGCGGCGGCGGGGTTTCTGGTGTGGAACTGGCAGCCGGCGAAGATTTTTCTCGGCGACGTCGGCGCGGTGCCGCTGGGGTTCATTCTCGGGTGGTTGTTGCTCGAGGTCGCCGGCGCCGGCCTGTGGGCGGCAGCGTTGATCCTGCCGCTCTATTACCTTGCCGATTCGTCGTTGACTCTGCTACGCCGGATTTTGCGCCGCGAACGAATCTTCGATGCCCACCGCAGCCATGCCTATCAGGCGGCGGCGCGGCGTTTCGGCGCCCATGCGCCGGTGGTGGTCGCGATCTTCGCCCTCAATATTCTGCTGATTGCGCTTGCCTTCGTCGCGAGCACCCGCGCCGGCATGGCGGTGCCCGCCCTGATTGTCGCCGCGGTGCTGACCGCCGCCCTGTTGTGGTACTTTGGCCGCGACCCGAGGTCCGAACCGGACGTCCATGACTGAACCCCGCGAATCCCGCTATCCCGTCGTCGGCCGCGCCACGGTGGTCGCCGCGCACGATGTGTTCATGGCGGCGCTGGCGTTCGAATTGTCGGTGTGGGCGCGCTATCAGACATATGGCGCACCGCAGGATTTCTTCTTCCTGTGGGAAAGCACGCTGATTTTCACCGTCGTCTGCGGGGTCGTGTTCTGGTGGGGCGGGCTCTATCGGGGTATCTGGCATTACGCCTCGCTGACCGACATGATGGCGATCGTGCGCGCGGTGACGCTGGCGATCCTTGTCTTCCTGCCGGTGATGTTCGTTCTTACGCGGTTGCAGGATTTGCCGCGGTCGTCGCTCGTGTTTGCCTGGCCGCTTCTGATTATTCTGCTGGGGGGCCCGCGTCTTTTGTACCGCCTGATGAAAGACCGCAACCTGAATGCGGTGTTCGAGCGCGACGCGGACGCGCGCGTGCCGGTGCTGGTGGTCGGCGCGGGCGATGCGACTGAGACATTCATCCGCGAAATGGCGCGGCCGCGTGCGGCCTATCGGGTGGTCGGCATCGTCGACGACAAGCCGGGCCGGATCGGCCGTGACATCCGCGGGGTTCGGGTCTTCGGCGACATCGGTTCGATCCCCGAGGTCGTGACAAAACTGGCGGGACGGGGGCGCAGGCCGCAGCGCCTGATCCTGGCGAGCGAGAAACTCGACGCGCCGCGCGTGCGCGATTTGCTGGATACCGCCACCCAGCAGGGCATGACGCTCGCGCGCTTGCCGCGGCTGACCGATTTCCGGCAGGAGGCAGAGGGGGCGCCTGCCGCATTCCACGGTGCCGGCGCCGAAATCCGCCCGGTGGCGATGGAAGACTTGCTGGGCCGTCCGCAGAAGGCTCTCGACCGAGCGGCGATGCAGGCGATGGTCGGGGGCCGCCGGGTTCTGGTCACCGGCGCCGGCGGCACCATCGGTTCGGAGCTGGTGCGCCAGATCGCGGCCCTGGGCCCGGCGGCGATCGCGCTGTTCGATCACAGCGAGTATGCGCTCTACCTGATCGACCTCGAACTGTCGGAACGCCACGCCGGCCTGCCGCGTAAGCCCTATCTCGGCGACGTGCGCGATGTCGCGCGCCTCGAAGGCGTGTTCGCCGAAGCGCAGCCGGAACTGGTCTTCCATGCCGCCGCCTTCAAACACGTGCACCTGTCGGAACTAAACCCGGTCGAAACCACGCTCACCAACGTGATCGGCACCCGCAACGTGGCCCGCGCCTGCCGCCAGTTCGGAACCGATGCCATGGTCCTGATCTCGACCGACAAGGCGGTCCATCCGGCGAGCGTCATGGGCGCGACCAAGCGCCTCGCCGAAAGCTATTGTCAGGCCCTGAGTCTGGCGGCAGCGCGCAGCGGCCGGACCCAGAACCCGCGCATTGTCACGGTGCGATTCGGCAACGTACTGGGATCGACTGGATCGGTGGTGCCGCTGTTCCAGCGCCAGATCGCCTCCGGCGGGCCGATCACGGTCACGGACGCCGGCGCGACACGCTTTTTCATGACCACGCGCGAGGCGGTCGAGCTGGTGCTGCAGGCGGCGGCGTTGCCCGCGCCCGGCGATGGCGATGGCAAGATTCATGTCCTCGACATGGGCGAGCCGGTGCGGATCGTGGATTTGGCAAAGCAAATGATCCGGCTGGCCGGACTTGAACCGGATCGCGACATCGACATCGTTTATTCGGGCCTGCGCCCGGGCGAGAAACTCCACGAGGAAGTGTTCCACGAAAGTGAACCCGCCGAGCCCACGCCGCAGCCGGGAATTCGGCTGGCAAGCCCGCGCGCCATCGACCTCGAACTGCTGGAACCCCAGATCGACCGGCTGGAGGCCGTGGCCCGAGAGCGCAACCGGGAAGAAACCCTGCGGCTGGTCCGGACCCTGGTGCCCGAGTACCGGAGCGCGGAAACCGAACCCCTGAAACCGGCGGTTTCCGATTCCTGATCGAAGATGACTGTACGGGTGGGTCCGGTATCTGCTATCACCGCGACGCCCTTCCTAGTGCCCGCGTCCCGGTATGCCTGAACCGATCTTTCCCGTCCGCCGCGCTCTGATCTCCGTTTCCGACAAGACGGGGCTCGTCGAATTCGGCCGGGCGCTGGAATCTCAGGGAATCGAGATCCTTTCCACTGGCGGTACCGCGCGCGCCCTCGCCGACGCGGGCATCGAGGTGCGCGAGGTTGCCAACTACACCGGATTTCCCGAGATGCTGGACGGGCGCGTCAAGACGCTGCATCCGAAGGTCCACGGCGGCCTGTTGGGCCTGCGCGACGTGGCCGCCCATGCCGACGCCATGACCCGGCACGGAATCGGCGGGATCGATCTGCTGGCGGTGAACCTGTATCCCTTCGAGGAAACCGTGGCGGCGGGTGCCGGTTTCGGCACCTGCATCGAGAATATCGACATCGGCGGGCCGGCGATGGTTCGCTCCGCCGCCAAGAACCACGCCTTCGTCACCGTGCTGGTCGATCCGGAAGATTATTCACAGGTCGTCGAAGATATGACCGCGAACGGCGGCGCCACCACAGATGCGTTGCGCCGGCACCTGGCCGCCAAGGCGTTCGCCCGCACCGCTACCTACGATGCCGCGATTTCAAGATGGTTCGCGCAGGCGACGGGCGACGCGCTGCCGCAGCGAATCGCTTTTGCCGGCGAACGCCGGCAGGACTTGCGGTATGGCGAAAACCCGCACCAGCAGGCCGCGTTTTATGTTGGTCCACCGCCGCGCCGCGAAGGCGTCGCCACGGCGCGCCAGGTTCAGGGAAAAGAACTCAGCTTCAACAATATCAACGATACCGACGCCGCCTTCGAACTGGTGGCCGAACTCGATGCCGCGAGTCCCGCCGCCGCCATCATCAAACATGCCAATCCGTGCGGCGCCGCCGCCGGGTCGTCGCTGACGGACGCCTACGGCAAGGCGCTGGCGTGCGATCCGTCGAGCGCCTTTGGCGGCATTGTCGCCTTCAACCGCGCCTTCGACGCCGACGCGGCCACCGCAGTCACCAAAGTCTTCACCGAGGTCGTCATCGCACCCGGCGCCGACGACGAGGCGCTCGCAATCTTTTCCAAGAAGAAGAACCTGCGCCTGCTGTTGACGGATAGGATGCCGGTCGCGGACGACGCGGCCCCCGACATTCGTTCGGTCGCGGGCGGGTTCCTGGTGCAGTCGATCGATTCGGGCCGCACCGGCGGCAACGACATCAAGGTGGTCACGAAACGCAGCCCCAGCGATGCCGAGTTCGCCGATCTCCTGTTCGCCTTCACCGTCGCCAAGCACGTCAAGTCGAACGCGATCGTGTACGCCAAGGACGGCGCCACCGTCGGCATCGGCGCCGGGCAAATGAGCCGGGTCGATTCGGCGCGCATTGCCGCCCTCAAGGCCAAGGAAGCGGCGCATGCGGGCGGTCTCGAGAGGCCGGCTACCATTGGCTCGGTGGTTGCCTCGGATGCGTTCTTTCCGTTTGCCGACGGCCTGATGGCGGCCGCAGAAGCAGGCGCGACCGCGGTGATTCAGCCGGGCGGATCGATGCGCGATGAAGAAGTAATTGCGGCCGCCGACGAGGCCGGCCTTGCCATGGTATTCACCGGGATGCGTCATTTCCGGCACTGACCGCGGACGCTTCGCCGCCACCAACGAACCCGGCTCCGGCCGGTTTTTTTGTGCCTGGAACCTTGAGCCGCCTCCGTCCAGGTGGAATCGCTTTCGACTAATCCTGAACGGATATCGCGGCTCACCCTCCTTGAAGAGGCGAGCAGTTCTAACCGAAGGACTGTACCTGCGCCGGTTCAATCCCTGCGGATATTGCCCTAGTCCATGATTATGTTGCGCATGTAGCGGTTGACGATCGCTAGCCGGGCCAAGTCGAGCGAGCCCGCACCCTTGAATTCGCTGATCAGCGCAGACGTCCAGTCAACCGCGGCGGCGTGCTGTTCGACCCAGGTTTCGATCGCGGCCGCGCCGACAGCGCCATTCGCACCCTTGAACACGCGGGCGGTCAAGGCGCACTGCTGGCCGTTTAGGTCCTCGACAATGGCCGTGATCGCCCGCTGTTCCCAGTGGTCTTTGGGGCGGATGTCGCGGGCCATAATGCGCAGCCAATCGAGCCCCAGCCGTTCGCCGAGCGCAAAATAAGTGGCCGCCACGTCGGTCACCGGCTTTTCGACCTGGTGCATGGCGCTGACGATATGGCAGGCGGCGCCCATGAAGGCAGCCCGTCCGATACGCTCGGCGAGGTCGCCGGGGACGCCGGCCTGCAACAACGCCTCGCTGCGTTCGAGCACTTTCTTGACCACGGCGCGAGTGTGCAGGTCAGTCAGGCCGTCCCACAATTCGGTGATCGCCGGGCCGAAATCATCGATCGCGGATATGATGTCGGTGGGTTTCGCCAGATTGCGTACGAACCAAAGCGTTCCCAGCCGGTGCAGTTCCATGAGATCGAGATTCATCTGCGACTGCACCTCGGTTGCGACCTGATTGTCGAGCGCTTCGACCGCTTTCCACAACGGCCGCATTCCGAAGGCCTCGCGCGCGACCAGATAGGAGCGGGTCGCGTTGGCCACGGAACAGCCTGTTTCCTCGGCAATATCGCTCACGAAGGTGATGCCGGCGCGGTTGACGAGGTTGTTTGAGACGTGGTTGGCGATGATTTGACGGCGCAGGCGGTGTTTCTTGATCGCTTCGACGTAGGGGGCGCGCATGGGTTCCGGGAAATACCGGATCAGATCCACCTCGAGATAAGGGTCACCGGGCACGTCGCTCTCAAGCAGATCCTCGAAAAGGCTGATCTTCGAATAGGCCAGCAGGATCGCAAATTCAGGCCGTGCCAACCCCTTCCCGCGAGTTTGACGCTCGGCGATGGTCTCGTCGTCGGGCAGATATTCGAGATCGCGGTCGAGCCGGCCAGCCCGTCCGAGGGTATGCATGAAGCGGGCGTGGGATTCGATGTGTGCCGCAGCTTCGGACTCGGCCAGCGTAATCGCCTGAGCCTGGAGATAGTTGTCGCGCAACACCAACGCCGCGACTTCGTCGGTCATGTCAGCGAGCAACCGGTCGCGTTGTTTGCGAGTCATTTCGCCGTCGGCAACGACAGTGCCAAGTAAAATCTTGATATTGACTTCGCGATCCGAGGTATCGACACCCGCGGAATTATCGATGGCATCGGTATTGATGCGCCCGCCCGCAAGGCCGTATTCGACCCGTGCGCGCTGGGTAAAGCCGAGGTTCGCCCCCTCGCCGACGACTCTGCAGCGCAATTCGGGGGCGGTGACCCGCACCGTGTCGCTGGCGCGGTCGCCGACATCGGCGTTGGTTTCGTCCTTGGCTCGGACATAAGTGCCGATACCGCCGAGCCACAACAGGTCGGTTTCGGTCTTTAGGAGTGCGCGAATCAGTTCGGCCGGGGTCAGTTCGTTCCGGTCGGCGCCGATCAGTTGCCGAACATGCGGCGTCAGTTTGATCGACTTGGCGCTGCGGTCGAACACACCGCCGCCTTCCGATATCAGCGCTGGGTCGTAGTCCGACCAACTCGATCCCGGAGTTTCAAACAACCGCTTTCTTTCAGAGTAGCTGGCGGCTGCGTCCGGTGTCGGGTCGATGAAAATGTGCAGATGGTTGAACGCGGCAAGCAGGCAAATGTGTTCCGACAACAACATGCCGTTTCCGAACACGTCGCCGCTCATGTCGCCGACGCCGATCACTGTGAATTCGTCGATCTGGGTATCGATACCGATTTCACGGAAGTGGCGTTTGACCGATTCCCACGCGCCGCGCGCGGTGATCCCCATTTTCTTGTGATCGTAACCGGCCGACCCACCCGAAGCGAAGGCGTCGCCGAGCCAGAAGCCGAACGATTCGGAGATCTCGTTGGCAATATCCGAAAACGACGCCGTACCTTTGTCAGCGGCAACCACAAGGTAAGGGTCGTCGCCGTCGTGTCGCACCACGTCTGGCGGGTAGAGCACGCCCTCCGAGCCATAGTTATCGGTCAGATCCAACATGCCGTGCATCATGATTCTGTAGCACGCCACCACTTCCTGCCGGATCGCCTCGCGGCCGCCTTCGGTGGGCAGGCGCTTGGTCACGAACCCGCCCTTCGATCCGACCGGGACGATGACCGCGTTCTTGGTCATCTGCGCCTTCATCAGGCCGAGGACTTCGGTGCGGAAATCCTCGCGCCGGTCGGACCAGCGGATGCCGCCGCGGGCGACCATGCCGCCGCGCAGGTGCACCGCCTCGACCCGCGGCGAGTACAAGAAAATCTCGGCAAACGGCCGCGGCAGCGGCAGGTCCTCGACCATGCGGCTGTCGATCTTGAACGATACGTAGGCTTTGCCGCCATGGCGCGGGTGCTGGCCCTGCGATTCTTCGCTCGGTTGGAAGTAATTCGTGCGCTGCGTCGACTGGCACAGATTCAAAAAGCGCCTCAGGATCCGATCCTGATCAAGGTTGCTGACCTGATCCAGCGCGTCCACGATCTCGACTCCCAGCTCTGTCGCGCGCACGCCCTGATGGGCCGCCTGCACCGGATCGAACCGGGCGTGGAACATTTCGACCAACCGCGCCGCGATGCCGGGATTTTCGGCCAGCGTGGCCTCGATGTAAGCCTGGCTATAGGTCGCGCCCGCCTGGCGCAGATATTTGGCATAGGCGCGAAGAATCACGACCTCGCGCCAGGTCAGGCCGGCTCCGACGATCAGGCGGTTGAACCCGTCGTCCTCGACCTCGCCGTTCCAGACCTTGGCGAACGTTGTCTGGAATCGTTTCTTGACCGCACCGAGATCGATCGAACTGCCGCCCGCCTCTACCAGCAACAAATCATGCAGCCAGATGTTCTCTGCGTTGCCGTCACGGGCAATCTGGTAGGGCCTTTCTTCCAGCACCCTGAGGCCCATGTTTTCAATCATGGGCAGGAAGTCCGACAACGCCAAGGCACTGCCGGCGTGATAGATCTTGAAACGAACGGTATCGGTGGCGGCTTCGACCGGTCGGTACATGTTGAGGGCGAGTTGGTTGCCGTCGCCGAGGCCCTCGATGATTTCGATGTCGGCCAGCGCCTCGCGGGTTGTGAAGGATTCGCAATAGGCGCCCGTAAACGCATTGCGGTAGAGGTCATCAAGTCTATTGCCGCGGTCCTCGCCCATCTGGCCGATCAGTTCGTCGTGTAATTCGTCGTCCCAGGTTCGTGCCGCCTGGACGAGTCTGTCTTCGACGTCGGCGAGTACCGGTAGGGGGCGCGCGTTGTCCGTAAGCGCAATCACAATGTAGTTGCGGGCGAGAGGCGACCCTCCGATTTCAGTCGCTTGGCTCGACACCGTGCCGCCGAAGGCTTCTTCAAGGATCATTTCGAATCGCTTGCGGAGTTTGGTGGTGTGAACTTCGCGCGGAACGAATACCAGGCACGACACGAACCGGCCGAACTGTTCGCGGCGGAAGAACAGTTTGATCCGCGGACGTTCCTGAAGATGGAGGATGCCGAAAGAGAATTCCGCGAGCTCGTCTTCGGGAATCTGAAACAATTCGTCGCGCGGGAATGTCTCAAGAATACTGATCAGCGCCTTGCCGTCGTGACTGACCGGGGACAGGCCGGCGCGCTCGAGCGTGACCATGACCTTTCGCCGCAACAGCGGGATGGCCCGCGGGCTGCGATTGTAGGCAGCGGACGAAAAAAGCCCGACGAAGCGGTGCTCGCCGACCAGTTCGCCAGATACGTTGAACCGCTTGACGCCGAGGTAATCCATGTGGCCGGCGCGGTGCACGACCGAGCGCGTACTGGTCTTGGTTATCATCAGGGGTTGGTACACGCTTTCCAGGAAACCGCGTGCGGCCGGCGACGTGCCCGTGCCGCCCGCGCCCCGCAAAACATGGAGCTTGGGATTGGTGAGAATGCCGAGGCCCGATCCTTCGACGAAGCGGAATGGATCTTCGGCGGTCTTGTCGTAGGCGTATTCGCGATAGCCCATAAACACGAAATGATCGTCGCCGATCCATTCGATGAAGGCCCGTGCCTCAGCGAAATCGTGCTCCGACACGTCGTCGTGGAGCACATTGAGTTCCGCGACCGCCACTTCCAGTTTCGCCAGCATCGGCCGCCAATCGTCAACCGCGGAGCGCACATCGCCAAACACGCTTTCGATCGCGTCGGTGATCTCGCGGCAGGCCTTCTCGTTGGACCGGGCATCGATCTGGATGTGCATCCAGGATTCGGCCAGCGCGCCGCTGCCGGCGCCGGATTCCAGCAGGCCGGTGACGGTTCCCGTGGAATCGCGCTTGAGCGCCAGAACCGGATGGATGATGACGTGAACGCCAAGGCCCCTTTGCGTCAGCTCCCCGAGCAGCGAATCGAGCAGGAACGGCATGTCGTCGTTGACGATCTCGATGACGCTGTGCGCCGAGGTCCAGCCGTGCTCCTCAAGGGTCGGGTTGAAGGCGCGGATCGTGATCGTGCCGGTCTTGCGCTCGGCGCCAAAGCGCCAGAACGACAGCGCCATGGCATAGAGCCTATCGGTGTCGGTGCCGGTGAGGTCCTCAGGCGGCACCCGGTCGTAGAACTGGCGAACAAAGCGTTCGGCATAGGCGCGGCCGTCCCCATTCAGCCGATCCCGCAAGTGCCGGACGATCTCCTCGATACGTGTTGATTCTTGCACGCCCATGGCGGCGATCCTCGTTCGATGGCATCCGGGGTAATAGTTCTTCTTTATTCATAATACCTTAAAGCGAATCTTCGACCAACGCGGAAAAACGGACCGGCCCGCGCCGGAGTGCGGACAGGGGACGGTCCGGGGCCGATACGGGGACTCGTTCGCGGCCAATACGGTGGCTCTCGTTCGGGAGCGGTTCCGAAGAGGGTCCGGGGGCCGTCCGGAAACGGCTAGGGGACGACCGATTCGCGCGGCACGAAGATAAAATTCTTGATGTAGCGCCCGCCCCGTCCCGCGCGGGGCCCGCGCTGGTGGCGCTCGGGGTCGAAGGCCGCCACCGGAACCAGCCGCCCGGCCTCGGCCATGAAGCCGTCATAGCCCGATTCGACAACCAAATCGAAGCTGTCCTGGATGGCGCCGCCGCGGTGCGATTCCTCGATCTCGATCAGCAGCGTCGGGCGGTCGCGTTCGAGAACAGCGCGCGCGCCCCGGATGACGCTGTCCTCGTGGCCCTCGACATCGATCTTGATGAAGCCGATGCCTTCCAGCCCTTCGTCGTCGAGGCGGCGCATCGGCACCGTGACGGTCTTGATGTCGCCAGCGTATTTTCCCGCTTCGAGGCTGGCGGCGTTGTTGGATTCTCCCTTGAGGTTGATCGGGATTACCAGCGCGCCCTCGCCGTTGCGGTCGGACAGCGCGGCGTGAACCACGGTCACGTTCGCAGCGACGACAGATTGCAGAATCGGAATGAACCGCGGATTGGGTTCGTAGGCGAAGACATGGCGCGCCAACCGCGACAGGAAGTAGGTGTAGACCCCCTTGTTGGCGCCGACATCGACCGCGGCGCGCACCGGATCGACGAGCCGCCGCAGCATCCGCAGTTCGGGCTCGGAGTAGTGGTTGGCACGCACATAGTGCCGCCACGCCCGGAAAGCGTAGTAGGCCTTCGGCGCCATCACCCGGTAGCGCAGCGCCTCGAGGTCCTTATGGATGCTCATGACCCGTGCCTAGCCGATTGCCGGGGGTGGGGGCAAACAAGAGGCCCCGCGGGCAGGGTCTGACACGCACATTTCGGGAGCAGCACCGTCATCATTCCGGGCAACGCCTGACCGTCAACACCAACGAACGCCGCGCCCGGGCGCGGGACATTCGACCTTGCCGATCCGGGGCGTTGCCATAGGGCTTAGAGCGATTCCAGTTCGTCTGAAATCGCCCATGGCCGCAAGGCGGCCCGCCGCTTGACCGGCGCGCCCGCGCAGGCGTGGACCGTTCGGTCCGCTACCGTGAGCGAAAAAAAGAGTGATTCCGATCAAAACGGTACCGCTCTATTCGGTCAGGCGCTGAAACGCAGCGCGGACGCCCGGCAGCATGGCGTCGGCAATTTTTTCGTTGCCGGATTCGGTCGTGTGCGCGAAGTCGAGAAAGTAATTTTCGCCACTCTCCCGAAACACGTCGCTGATGTCGATGGCTCCGGGAATCGCCCCGAGCGCAGCATTTCCGCGCCGCGCTTGGTAGGTCGCCACGTACAGCGGTTCGAGGGCGTGGGTGTTGCGGTAGCGCTGCTCGTGGGCGGTCAGCACATTCTTGGTGAAGACGTTCGGTTGCCAGAAAAACAGCGCCTCGAAGCCATATTCATCTGCCAGTAACCGGACGATACGAATGTTCTCGGCGTAACGCTCGATCACCGATTGCGCCAGTGGCGCAGGATCCGGCGCGGCGGCATCGGCGGGCGGATCGTCCTCGCCAAGGCCCAGCCAGTTCGCAAAGTCTTGGGCACGGCCCATCGTGCGCTGGAGCGCCACGAGCAACGCCTCGCGGGTAAGATCGTCTTGGCGGTCACGCTTGAGGAGGTTGAACTCCCGCGCGCGGCCGGCTTCGTTTTGCGGCGTGCCGGCACGCCCGGTCTGCTCAGCGGCGATAATATCGCTGACGCCATCGTAGAAGATCACCAGGTCGGGAACATTGCCGCTCTTGAGCTCTTCGATAAGGAAGATCAGTTCCTGAGTACTGACATGGCCGACGACGCCGAAATTGGTGACTTCGACGTTGTAGGGCACCGCCGCGAGCCGTTTGGCAAGCACCGAGGGGATGGTGTAGTCGTCACGCGCGCCGACGCCAACCATGGTCGAGCTGCCGAACATGAAGATGCGCAAGGGGGCGCCGGATTCGGGGGGCGCGGGGTCGGTCCAGGTGTTGCGAAAGCCGTTTGCATCGAATTTGAGATAGACCCCCGCCAGGGGCGGGTGGCGCCATTGAACATAGGGCGCCCACTCAACCCGGAGCCGGCTATGCGCCTCACGGAAATAGGGCGCGGCCCAATCTTGATTATGCAGGGCCTCGGCCGCAGTTCGGTAGTCGGGTTTCTGGCCGCCTTCGTACTTGACGCCGCGCCAAAAGGATTTCCACGTATCCGGTACCGTTTCGACCGCCACCAGGACCAGCACGACGACGCCAAACGCGACCCACAGTTTGCGCACCGCGGTCAGAATCCGCTTCATCACACTAGATCACCCCGAGTTGGCGCAAGTGGGCGCCTATCCGGTAGGCCGGCGCCAAGCCGCACCATCGTGAATCAAGGCCCGGGCGAAGTCCAGCGCGCCGAGGCCAGCAAGATCGGGGCCCGCGGCGGCATGATACGCAGGCTTGCCTTTTCAGGAGCCGAAACCTGTTTTGCCAACCATTATCGCAGACCGGATCCCGCTTTTCGGTGCCCGCGAGATCCCGCGCGGCACCTCGGAGCCCGGTCCATCAAGGCGTGCGCGCCCTTGACCCGATACGGCAGCTTTGTAATCTTCCGTCGCGACATCCGCCGATTCCAGAGAGAGCGGCCATTTCAACGCTCGAACATTTCAACCGCAACGAAGCGATCAAAAGATCCGCCATTCGTACTTTCGGACTGGTGACCGGCGCAGCCCTGGCGGGCACGTATTGGATCGATTGCGATCCGAGGGGCCCGGCGCACGAACCGATGCGGAACCTATCCTGAGATGACGATTATCGCCAGACTTTGGGCTCTCCTGCGGGTGTGGGAGAAACACTTGAGGTTGCCCCTCATCATCCTGCTGCTGATTTTTGGCGGCCTGATGATCCTGGGCCAAACTTCGCAGGGAGTGATCTTCTATTCGATTTTCTAGCCGCTCGGACGCGAACCCCATGCAAGAACCCGCAAAGGATGCGCAGGTAAATGAGTAGTTCCACAGATTCGGATACTGTCTCGGCCTATTCCCGGTTCGGGGCGCAGGAATATGAGGATCCGGCGAATCGCCAATTTCTTTACGGCGCCATGACCGTCGAATTCCTGAACACCATTTCGCTGCGCCCCGATGACCGCGTTGTAGTCGATCTTGGCGCCGGCACGGGTTTCGTGTTCGAAGAACTTGGCGATCAATTCCGCGGTGGCGATCGCAAAGGCGTCGGGATCGAACCCGCCGCGGGTATGCGGGCCATTGCCGAGGAAAAATTCGCCGGCGACAAGGCCTTTTCGATACGCGCCGGTTCGTTCGAGCAGATCCCGATGCCGGACCACTCTGCCGATACCATCATTTCGACGCTGGCTTTGCATTGGGTCAAGGCCTTGCCACCCGCCGCCGCGGAAATGGACCGCGTACTTCGCGATGACGGCCGGCTTCGCGTACTCATGATCGAAAAGAGCGACGGCGCGGAGTTCAAGAAAGCGATCGTTCGTGCGCTCAGGCGCCATCTCTCGTTCAAACAGATCATGAAGACGGCGACGTTGGTGCAGCGCGTTGACGAAAACGATGTGATCGCCGAACTCGCGGCTCTTGCGCCGCGCTTCGATATCCGTGCCAGAACCGTGCGCCGCCTGGTCCACGGAACTTTCGAGCAGCATATGAAATGGTGGACCGCCCGGTCGGCGCCGGTTATACATGAGGTCGAGGATAAACCGCAGTTTATGGACGACCTGCGCCGTGAAATGGAGGCGACGGAGACCGCCGACGGTATTCCGTTTGATGCCTCCTTCCTCTGGATCGAAGCGGACTCCAACATGACAAATGGGGGCGGCAATCGTGGATAGCAGCGAACTTGTCAGTGATCTGCGCCAGCTTATTGAAGGGGAACTCAAGATTCGGGTCGAAAGTGACTCACAAGAACTCGATCTCGATTCTTATACGATGATGATGGTGATCCTCTTTATCGAAGAGCACGCGGGCGTCCAGTTGGACATGGACAAACTCGATTTCGACGCTTTCACGTCTCTGACGAGTCTAGTGAGTTTGGTCCGGCAGGCAGCCTGATCCCGCGCGCGGGTTTGCTCCCGGCGCCACACCTCTGCGGCAGTGCTTTTCCACTCATACCAATTCGCGGTCTTCTTCGCCGTCGTTTTCGCGCTCTACGTCGTCCTGCGCCATCGCTGGCAGAACAGGATGCTGCTGGTCGCGAGTTACGTCTTTTACGGATCGTGGGACTGGCGCTTTCTTTCCCTGATCGTCCTGTCGACCGTAACGGATTATCTGTGCAGCCTTGGCATCGAGTCGACTGACGTCAAACGAATCCGCAAACGGTATGTTGGCGTCAGCCTCTTCGTAAATCTGTCGTTGCTCGGTGTCTTCAAGTACTACGATTTCTTTGCCGGCAGTTTTCAAACGTTTGTCGGCCGCTCGGGTATTGATATCGACCCCGTCCTCATCAACGTCATTCTGCCCATTGGTATTTCGTTCTACACGTTTCAGACGATCAGCTACACGGTCGATGTCTACCGCGGCAAGGTGCCGGCGGCGCGTAACATCTTCGATTTTGCGCTTTATGTTTCGTACTTCCCGCAACTTGTCGCCGGCCCCATCGAGCGCGGCATGCGGCTGCTGCCGCAAATACTTGCCCCAAGGCGTCTGGCCTGGGAGCGCACCTATCACGGCGCCTATCTCGTTCTTTGGGGCCTGTTTCTGAAAGTTGTCGTCGCCGACAATCTGGCCAAGATCGTCGATCCCGTCTATTCCGCCCTGCCGCCCTACGAAGGCGCCAGCGTTTTGATCGCGACATACGCTTTTTCGATACAAATCTATGCCGATTTTGCCGGGTACTCGTTCATCGCCATCGGACTCGCCAAGGCCATGGGCATCGATCTGATGGAGAATTTTCGCCGGCCGTATTTCTCGAAGAACATCGGCGATTTCTGGCGGCGGTGGCATATTTCGCTATCGAGCTGGTTCCGCGATTATGTGTTCTCGCCGTTCTATCTTTATCTTGCGCGTCAACCGAGGCTGTCCAAGCTGCCGCTGCGAGTGCGGCATGTTCTGGCCTTCCTGGTCACCATCCTGGCGACTGAGTACCTGCTTGGCTTGTGGCATGGCGCCGGCTGGAATTACGGTTTTTTCGGCCTCTACCATGGTTTTTTGATTGCCGCCTACTACGGCGTCAGGCGTTTTTGGGACCGCATGAACGGCGTCGTTCAGGTATTCATCACCTACCAGTTGGCGAGTGTGGGCTGGCTCATCTTCCGGTCGCCAACGCTTGAACAAGCGGGCCAGATGCTCAAAGCGGTCGTCTTCAATTTTCGCGCCGCGGATTCGGTAACTGTGGCCAATTCGGCGCTTACCTTGGCAGCGTTGGCGAGCGTGCCCATTGGTGTGCAGATTTTCCAGGAGTGGAAACGCGACACGATGGTTGTGTTGACCTGGCCACGGGCGTTTCGCGACGCCTTTATCGTCCTTCTCGTCATTTTGATTGTGGCGTTCGGCGAGTTCGGCGGGCGGCCCTTCATCTACTTCCAATTCTAGGCCGCGCCCGGCCCGTGCCAAAAAAAGTGTGAGTACTATGCAACCGGCTTACAAGCGCGCGGCGCGAATCATCAGCGTCCCGATCTACGTCTTTGTCATCGGCGAGGTGATCCTTCGCGTTCTGTCGTCCTTCGTTCTCTTCTTTAACGTCGAGATGGTCGACTACGCGGCGAAATTGCTCTCCGAGAGCCCGGTGCCCAACGTCACGCACCGGCAGACACCGAACGCCAGCGCCCGCATTATGGGAGTCGATCTGCGGCTGAACTCGCTCGGTCACCGCAGCATTGAGCTATTACCGGTAAAGCCGGAGGGGGAATACCGTATCCATTTTATTGGCAGTTCCATAACCCTCGGGTGGGGGGTGCCGGTTGATGACAGTTTCGCCGAAATCACTGCGGCCCGGCTAACCGGCGAACGGCGTAACGGCGATTCGGCAACCTTCGTCGCCATCAACGCGGGCACCGCCGACTACAATACGGTCTACAGCGTAAGGACATTCAAATCGCAGGCGCCGCGAACCGATCCCGATCTCGTCGTCGTTCAGTATCACCTCAACGACGCGCGGCCCGACCCGCAAGGCGGAGCCAGCCCGATCCTGCGCTATTCCTTTTTCGCCGCCTTCCTGTACCAGGAGATCAAATCTCTCGGGTTTCTGGCCGGCCGCTCGCTTGCCGAAACCTATGCCGACGTGTATCGGGAGGACCAGTCGAATTGGGAGCGCACCCAGGAGGCGCTCCGCGATCTGAAGCAATTCGCGGACGCGCGCGGCATCGCCGTCGTCGCCATCCTGATCCCCGAGTTGCACGACCTCACGCCGGACACTGCCTTCGCGCCGATCTACGGAGCGGTAGAGCGGCGTTTCGCAGATATTGGCATCCCCTTGATCAATCCCTTTCCGGAACTGGCGGACGCGTTTGGCGGCGATGTCGCTGCCGCGATGGTGGCAACCGGCGACCCCCACCCCAGCGCCGCGGCCCACCGGATCATTGCGGAAAAACTCTTCGCCTTCTTAACGAGCCGGCCGGACCTGACGAGGCTCGATTAGTCCTGCGTAGTTAGGCGGCACCGACCTTGAAGGCCAAGGCGGCCGCCGGCCCCAATCCCGCCCCAGGCACGGCAGGTGCTGATGGCAACATCGCTGGCTTCTGGCTTGGCTTGTGGCACGGCTTGATCGCATGCCTCACATTTATCATCTCCCTATTCTCTGACAACGTTCACTTCTACGAAGTCCACAACAATGGGGCGTGGTACAACTTCGGCTTCGTGCTCGGAGCA
>CAZTAK010000035.1:1639-29799 GCA_964611585.1 uncultured Alphaproteobacteria bacterium | reverse complement strand
TCATCTCGATTTGGTCGGCGCTTTCCGGCCCCATATGCGCGAATGCGACGACGAAACCGTGCGCCGGGCCCGCCTCTACGTCGATGTCCGCGAGAGCGCGCTGGCTGAGGCCGGAGACCTGGCGGGCCCGCTTTCGCAAGGCGTGATCGCAGCAAGCGATATCGCGGGCGATCTCGCCACCCTCAGCCGCGGCGAAGATGCCGGCCGGACAACCGAGGACGAGATCACCCTGTTCAAGTCGGTCGGGACGGCGCTCGAAGACCTGGCGGCGGCCGAGACCCTGTGGGCGAGCCTCGTGCCTGTCCTGTAACGCGCCGTCATTTCTGTTATAAGGCGCACCGAATCTGCCGCACCAACCCCACGGACTGGCGATGGCCCCGCGATTCCCCGCCCACCCTGTCTTTTGCGCTCTCGATACCGCCGACGCGGCCCGCGCCCGCGACCTGGCGATGGCGCTGACCGGCCATGTCGGCGGCTTCAAGATCGGCAAGGAGTTCTTCACCGCGCGTGGCCCCGAAGGCGTGCGCGCGGCAGTCGGCGCGGCGGCGCTGTTTCTCGACCTCAAGTTCCACGACATTCCGAATACGGTGGCGGGAGCGGTGCGCGCGGCCTGCGCGCTGAAGCCTTCGATCCTCAACGTCCATGCCGCCGGCGGGACAGCAATGATGCGGGCCGCCGCCGAGGCCGCCACCGCGGGGGCGCGCGCGGCCGGGGCCGTACGTCCCTGGGTGGTCGCGGTGACGGTGCTGACCAGCCTCGACGACGGCGATCTCGCCGCCCTTGGCGTTGCATCGGGCATCGAGGATCAGGTCCTCCGGCTGGCAAGCCTTGCGCGCGACGCGGGCCTCGACGGAGCCGTGTGTTCGCCCCGCGAAGTGGCGCGGCTGCGGACCGAACTGGGGCCGGACTTCAAGCTGGTGGTGCCGGGCGTGCGGCCCGCCGGCGCCAGCGCCGGCGATCAGAAACGCACCATGACGCCTGCCGAGGCTCTTGCGGCCGGGGCCGACGTGCTGGTGGTGGGCCGTCCGATTACCGAAGCCGCCGATCCGGTTGAGGCCGCCCGCGCCATCGGCGCCGAGTTGAGCCGGCAAGCAGCGTAGGACCGCAATGACGCGATTGGTTCAGGTCAAAATCTGCGGCATCAACGAAGTCCGCGCACTGGATGCCGCCGAGCGTGCCGGCGCCGATTTCGTCGGATTCGTGTTCTATCCGCGTTCGCCCCGTCATGTAACGCTGGACCTTGCGCGTACGCTGGGAGCGACCGTGCGAAGCGCAAAGAAGATCGCCGTGATGGTCGATGAAGACGACGCCGCCATCGCCGCCATCGTCGATGTCCTCGAACCGGACTTTTTGCAGCTTCACGGCAGCGAGACGCCCGCCCGTGTCGCCGCAATTCGCGCCCGTTTCGATGTGGCGGTGGTGAAATCTTTTTCCGTTTCGAACGCGCAAGATCTCGCGCCCGTGCCCGGCTACGACGCCGCCGACATGCTGCTGTTCGACACCCGGCCGCCCGCGACCGGTAACGCCTTGCCGGGTGGCAATGCGGTCTCTTTCGATTGGTCGCTATTGCACGGACGCACCTTCGAGAAGCCCTGGTTTCTGTCGGGCGGGCTCGACGCCGCCAACGTGGCGGATGCGGTGCGCCAATGCGGCGCGCGATTGGTCGATGTGTCGTCGGGCGTCGAGACGGCGCCGGGCCGCAAAGACCCCCAGCGTATCGCCCATTTCATCGCCGCCCTCGAAGGCGTTGCGGCATGAGCGCGCCCGATCCCAACACCTTCCGCGCCGGACCCGACGAGGCCGGGCACTTTGGAATCTTCGGCGGACGATATGTCGCCGAAACCCTGATGCCGCTGGTTCTCGCGGTCGAAAAAGCCTACGACGAGGCCAAAGCCGATCCCGCGTTTGCCACCGAAATAGACGGGTACTTCCGTGATTACGTTGGCCGGCCGAGCCCGCTCTATTTCGCCGAGCGCCTGACCGGCCGGTTCGGCGGGGCCAGGATCTATTTCAAACGCGACGAGCTCAATCACACCGGCGCTCACAAGATCAACAATTGCATCGGCCAAATCCTGCTGGCGAAACGCATGGGCAAGCGCCGCATCATCGCCGAGACCGGCGCCGGGCAGCACGGCGTTGCAACCGCGACCGTGGCCGCCCTGTTCGACCTGCCTTGCATTGTGTACATGGGCGAAACCGACATCGAACGCCAGGCGCCCAACGTCTTTCGCATGAAACTGCTGGGCGCGGAGGTACGCCCGGTCTCGTCAGGTTCGCGCACTCTCAAGGATGCCATGAACGAGGCGTTGCGCGACTGGGTCGCCAACGTCGAGGACACGTTTTACATCATCGGCACGGTGGCGGGGCCGCACCCCTACCCGGCGATGGTGCGCGATTTTCAGTCGGTGATCGGGCGTGAAGCAAGGGCGCAGATGCTCGACCGCGAGGGCCGCCTTCCCGATCGCCTGGTCGCGTGCATCGGCGGCGGTTCGAACGCGATCGGCCTGTTCCATTCCTTCCTCGACGATCCGGAGGTGGCGATCACCGGTGTCGAGGCGGCGGGCCGTGGACTCGAAACCGGCGAACACGCGGCGTCCCTGGCCGCGGGCCGTCCCGGCGTGCTGCACGGCAACCGCACCTATCTGCTGCAGGACGACGACGGACAGATTCTGGAAGCGCATTCGATTTCGGCCGGCCTCGATTATCCCGGCATCGGACCGGAACACGCCTGGCTCAAGGAATCGGGCCGCGTCGAATACGTTTCAATCACCGACGACGAAGCGTTGGCGGCATTCCAGTTGTGCAGCCGCCTCGAGGGCATCATTCCGGCGCTGGAGCCGAGCCATGCGCTGGCGCACGTCGGCCGCATTGCACCGGACCTGCCGCGCGACCATATAATCCTGATGAACCTGTGCGGACGCGGCGACAAGGATATCTTCACGGTGGCCGAAGCTTTGGGCGTAACACTGTGACGGATGCGGCCCCATGACCGCGCCGACGCGGATGGAACGACGCTTTACCGCCCTGCGGACCGAAGGCCGCGCGGGGCTGGTGGCGTTCGTCACCGCGGGCGATCCTGACCTCGCGACGTCGGCGGAGATTGTCGCCGGGCTTCCGGCGGCCGGCGCCGATGTCATCGAGCTCGGCATGCCGTTTTCCGACCCGATGGCGGACGGGCCCGCCATTCAAGCCTCAAGCCAACGGGCGCTCGCCGCCGGCACCAAACTCGGCGATGTGCTTGGTTTGGTTTCGCGCTTTCGCAAAACCGATTCAGACACGCCCGTCGTGCTGATGGGCTATTTCAATCCGATCTATTCGTATGGCGTTCCGACCTTCGTCGCGGCGTGCAAAACGGCCGGCGTGGATGGCCTGATCGTTGTCGATTTGCCGCCCGAGGAAGACGCCGACTTGTGCCTGCCGGTGTCACGCGAAGGGATTCATTTCATTCGCCTCGCCGCGCCCACCACCGACGATGCGCGCCTTGCGCAGCTTCTTGCCAATACCTCGGGCTTCCTCTACTACGTTTCGATTACCGGAATTACCGGAACCGCAGAGCCGGATGTGGCGGCGGTTGCGAGACAGGTAAGGCGTATTCGCAAAAGTACCGACCTGCCGATCGGCGTCGGCTTCGGAATCAAAACGCCGGATCAGGCTGCGGCCATCGCCGGCGTTGCCGATGCCTCCGTGGTCGGGTCGGCGATCGTCAATGTGGTGGCGAAAAACATGACCGCCGACGGAAAACCGAAACCCGGGCTCGCGGACGAGGTCTGGTCGTTGGTGCGCGATCTGTCGGAAGGCGTGCGGCAGGCTTCCGAACTGCGTGGTGGCGAACTGCGCGACTCCGAACTGCGCGCTGGCGCATCGTAACGGATGAATTGAGAACACCGCGATGAACTGGCTTACCAATTTCGTCCGGCCCAAAATCCGGTCCCTGGTCAGCAGGCGGGACACGCCCGAGAATCTCTGGTCCAAATGTCCGGCGTGCGGACAAATGATTTTTCACCGCGACCTTGCGGAAAACCTGCACGTCTGCCCCAACTGCGACAACCACCTGCGGATCGGTCCGAAGGAACGCTTTGCCCAATTGTTCGACGAAGGCGACTACCAGCCGATTGCCTTGCCGGCAGTAACCGTCGACCCGCTGCGTTTCCGCGACCAGAAACGATACCTCGACCGCCTCAAGGACAGCCGCAATCGCACCGGCGAAGAGGAAGCGATGGCCGTGGCTCACGGCAAGATGGGCGGACAGCAGGCCGTCGTGGTGGTGCAGAACTTCGCCTTCATGGGCGGGTCGATGGGTCTTGCCACCGGCGAAGCGCTGGTGACGGCGGCGCGGCTTGCGGTCATGCAGGAGGCGGCGCTGGTCGTCTTCGCCGCCGCGGGCGGGGCGCGCATGCAGGAAGGAATCCTGTCGCTAATGCAAATGCCGCGTACCGCAATCGCCGTTGAGCTCGTGCGCGAGGCGCGGCTTCCCTACATCGTCGTGCTGACCGATCCGACTACCGGAGGGGTCACAGCGTCCTACGGAATGCTGGGCGACATTTCGATTGGCGAACCGGGCGCGCTGATCGGCTTTGCCGGACCGCGGGTGATTGAAGACACGATTCGCGAACAGTTGCCGGAAGGATTCCAGCGCGCGGAATTCCTGCTGGAACACGGCATGCTCGACATGGTGGTGCCGCGGCGCGAGATGCGCGCGACCCTGATCCGCCTGTTCGGATTTCTCATGGCTGGACGCGCCGCCGCCGCGCTGCCCGACAAGGCCGTGCCGGCCGCGGACGAGATCCCGGCGCTTGCCGCTCCCGACGCCGCCGAGCCGGCCAGCCCTTCGGGGTCCCCGGCCGACTAACGGCGGACAGCCGCACCTGTGAGTGTCGATGCGATTCTCGAGCGGTTGACGCTTCTTCATCCCAAGCAGATCGACCTGTCGTTGGGGCGCGTGCGGCGCCTTCTCGACCGCCTCGGTAATCCCGAACGCCGCTTGCCGCCGATCGTGCACGTCGCCGGAACCAATGGCAAAGGGTCGGTCATGGCGTTGATGCGGTCGATGCTGACCGCTGCGGGGTATCGCGTGCAGGCCTATACCTCGCCACACCTGGTCCAGTTCGTGGAACGCGTGCGGCTGGCGGAGGGGATCATCGCCGAAGACGACTTGGCCCGGCATCTGGAGGCCTGCGAACAGGCAAGCCGCGACGACCCCATCACTTTTTTCGAAATCACCACCGCGGCGGCATTCCGCGCTTTCGCCAAAGACGATGCCGATATCCTGTTGCTGGAAGTCGGGCTTGGCGGGCGCCTCGACGCCACTAACGTGATCGGTAGCCCTCGGCTTACCTGCATCACGCCGCTGGCACTCGACCACGCCGGGTTCCTGGGATCGACGCTTGCAGAAATTGCCCGCGAAAAAGCGGGAATCCTGAAGTCGGGCGTCACCTGCGTGCTTGGGCCGCAACCCGCCGAGGCGATGGAGACCCTTGCTGTCGCGGCGCGCTCGGCTGGCGCGCCTCTGGTGAGGGCCGGCGCTGCGCGCGGCAAAGGTGGATGGCATGCCACGGCACAGGCCGGACACCTGCACGTTTCCGTCGACGGGCGCGAGTCCCGCCTGCCGCTGCCGGCCTTGCCCGGCCGCCACCAGATCGCCAACGCGGGCTTGGCGGTTGCCTGCCTCGAAACCATCGACGGGTTCCGCGTGCCGGAGTCGGCGCGCGCCGAGGGCCTCGCCCGGACGCAATGGCCGGCGCGGCTGCAACGGCTCTCGAAAGGGCCTCTGACAGATTGGTTGCCCGCCGGTGCTGACCTTTGGCTCGACGGCGGTCACAACCCGGCCGCCGCAGCGATGCTGGCGGCGAGCCTTCGGGACTGGGCCGCAGACGATCCGGCGCCCCGGCCGCTGGCGCTGATCGCCGGCCTGATGCGGACCAAGGACGCGAACGGGTTTCTGGCGCCGTTCGCACTCCTTTCGCCGCACGTCTACGCCGTGCCGGTGGCGGGAGAAAAGACCACGCATCCGCCGGCACACCTCGCCGATGCGGCGCGCGCGCTGGGGTTTGGGTCATCGTGCCATGACGACGTCGCCGCCGCGCTTCAGTCGATTCCGCGAACCGGCACGCCGCCGCGTGTCCTGATTTGCGGCTCGCTCTATCTCGCGGGCCAGGTGCTGCGCGAGAACGGGCCCCCGGTCACCTGAAAGGCGCGCAAAAAAGACCGGACCCCGCAGGGCCCGGTCTTGAAACGGGTGACGGCTTCGTCAGATAACGGACTCGATCCAGTCCATCAGCTTGTTCTTTGGCAGCGCGCCCACCTTTGTGGCGGCAATCTGACCGTCCTTGAACAGCATCAGCGTCGGAATGCCGCGCACGCCGTACTTGGTCGGCGTCTGCGGGTTGTCGTCGATGTTGAGTTTGGCAATGGTGATGCGGCCGTCCAATTCGGTCGCGATTTCTTCCAGCGCCGGCGCGATCTGTTTGCACGGCCCGCACCACTCAGCCCAATAATCGACCAAGACCGGCCCCGGAGCATTGAGGACGTCTTCGTCGAACGATTGATCGCTGACCTTTTTTTCCATGCTCATCGGTGTCCTCGTACGGTTGTGCGGACCAGCCGCGCGCAGGCGGCGCCCGCATTTCTGTTGAAGACTCTAGGTACGCCCCCGCAGAGCGTCAAGATAGCGCGCCGTCGAGAACGTCCGAATCAAGCGCAACAAGGCGCGGTTCCACGGTCCATAACAGGGCACATTGTACATTTCGTTCGGGGTAAATGGCGCTCAACGCCGCCCGGTAGGCGGCCATTTGCCGGAAATATGCGAGCGGAATATCTGCAATTCTTTCAGGCGGATGGCGGTTGGTTTTGTAGTCGATGACAAGAACGTTATCGGCGCGCACCACCAGCCGGTCGATCTGTCCAGAAAGGACAATCTCGCCGACACGCCCCGCGATCGGCACTTCGGACAGGCCCGCGGGCGAAAAGGCATCGGAAAACCGCGGGTCGGACAAAACGCCAAGTGTCTCGGCAGCGATTTCCTTTTGCTGCTCGGGATCGAACCCCAGACTTTCGCGCGCGAGCCAGGCAAGCGCGGCGCCCTCGCGGGATTCAACCGGCAACCGCGGAAGTACCTCCAGCAGACGGTGGATTGCATTGCCGCGGCGATAACGCGCACCGTCATCGGGTGTAAGTGGCGACGCCGCCGGCAGTTCGTCTTCGTCGAGGCGCGAAGGCTCCAGCGCGCGCACCGCCGCCGCCTCTTCGGGCGCCGCTCGTCCAGCCCAGTCGGGCAGAGCGGGTACAGCGCCGCCGCTTTCCGGCAACGGTGAGGGATCGACGGGCTTCGCTGTCTGGGGCGAAACCAGGCGCAACCCCGCGTCGCGCCGGTCGAACGAAAACTTCGCCGGTTCGGCGATTTCCGGCAGCCCGGTGCGCACCAGATCGTACCAAGATCCGTCCTTGACGCCCTTCTTGTTTTCCCAGCCGCACACATAAAGCCGGTCCTCGGCCCGGGTCATGGCGACATAGAGCAGGCGGCGGTATTCGGCCCGCTCGCGGGCGCGTGCCGCGTCGCGCGCCGCCGCCGAGGCCGGCACGTCGAATTCGGCACGCCCGAGCCACAGCGGAACCGCGTCCTCACTCGAACCCGCCCACAACAAGGCGTGCCGGTCGGGCGGCAGGCCCGTGGTATCGGGCAGAAACACAATCGGCGCCTGCAGGCCCTTGGCGCCATGCACGGTCATGACGCGCACTTCGTTGCGCTCCTGTTCGAGGTCGCGCTTGATGTCGGCCTTGCCGGCTTCGAGCCAGAACAGGAACCCTTCGAGGGAGGGGGCGTGCTCGTGCTCGTAGAGCAACGCCATCGACAGAAATTCGTCCAACGGGTCGTCGGCTTCGGCGCCGAGCCGCCCGAGAATATCGCGCCGCCCGCCAGCACCGAGAATGCGCGCGTACCAATCGAAGGGTGATTCGAAATCGGCGCGCGCTAGCAGATCGTTCAGAACGTCGTGGGCGTGGACAAAATCCACCGCCTCCGTCCGGCGGGCGCGCAACGTGTCCCACAAAGATGCGTCGCGCTTCCACGCAAGGTCGAACAGGCGCGCATCGTCAAACCCGAACAGCGGCCCTTTCAGCACGGTGGCGAGCGTCAGGTCGTCGTCCGGCAACAGGGCGAACCGGCCGAGCGCCATCAGGTCCATCACCGCGAGTTGTTCGGTAATCACCATGCGGTCGATGCCGGCGACGGGAAGCCCGCGCCGTTTGAGCGCCCCCACCATGTCCTCGAAGAACACGGTGCGGCGGCGCACCAGAATCATCACGTCGCCGGGACGGATGGCGCGGCCGCGCGATTCGAGAGGCGCCGCGGACGTCACCCAGTCTGAAATCGTCGCGGCGATCCGGCTCGCGAGAACGGTTTCAGCGGGAGCATCGGATTGCTGCTCGCGCGGCGCCAACCAGCGGATAACCGGCACCGGTTGCTTGGGCTGGACGGTGGGCCACAGCTCGACCTCGCCGCCCTGCCCCTCGCGGTGGGCGCGGTGCCCTTCCCATCGGTCGTCGGCGGTTACGCCGCTGCGCGCCGATTCCTGAATGAAGACCGCATCGACCGCGTGGAGGACGGCCGCGACCGAACGATAGGACCGCGTCAGCGGAACTTCCGCCCAGCCCTGCGCCGCCTGATCGGCACGGGCGCGGAAATGCTGCCGCATGGATTCGAACTCGGCCGGGTCGGCGCCCTGAAAACTGTAGATCGACTGTTTTTGGTCGCCGACAACGAACAACGTGCGCGCCGTTTCGGAAGAACCCTTGCCGGCAAAGAACTCCTCGGCGATGGCGGCAACGATCGCCCATTGATCGGGACTGGTATCCTGCGCTTCGTCGACAAGAATATGGTCGATCCCGCCGTCGAGTTTGTAGAGCACCCAGGGCGCCACACCCGGCTGCGACAACAGTGTCCGTGCGCGCTGAATCAGGTCTTCGTAATCGAGCAGATTGTGGCGCTGCTTTTCGTGTTCGTAGGCGCCGAGCAAGGCCGCGCCGAGAGCCAGCACCGCACTGGACCGCTCGAACAACGCCGCGCGCAACAATTGCTGGCGCGCATCGAGCACGCGCGCGGCCTCGGTTTCCATCGCTTCGGCGGCGCGCGGGTGGTCTGCAACGGTCTTCTTGGTGATGAGCTTCTTGCGGATCGCACCGTCTTTGGTAAGGAACACAAGCGCGTAGCTATCAAAACCAGCCGTGCGGTGGGCCGGGTCGCCCAGCCACGCCGCGATTCGTTCGGCGGCGGCGGCGTCGGTCTTCGAACCTCGTCGCAGCGCCTCAACGGCGGCTTTCAGCCCCGCGCCGTCGAATGCCCCCTCGGCGCAAACGCGGGCAAGAACGGTGTCCGCGGTTTCATTTTCCTTGGCACCCAAGGATCGCGCGAGCCGCGCGCGCGCCGCGTCGAGACCCCCTTCACCCTCAAGTCCTTTCAGCTTGCCGCGGCCGGCGACAAGAAACGCAAAGATCTCGTCGAACCCGGTCTCGCCCGAGACGTCGTACACCGTGCGCAACGCCTGCGCCACACTGCCTTCCCGGTCCGCCGCCGCTTCGAGGACCGCATCCCGCGCCGCGCCCTGGGCCTCGGCCGCGGTGCGTTCGTCCATCACGTCGAAATGCGGCGCGATGCCGGCTTCAAGCGGAAATCGCCCGAGCAGGGATTCGCAAAACGAATGCACGGTCTGGATTTTGAGCCCGCCCGGGGTTTCCAGCACCTGTGCGAACAGGCGGCGCGCCCGCGCCAGCGTGCCGGCGCCGGGATCGGCCCCGATCAACGGTTCGAGCGATTCTATCAGTGCCGCGTCGTCGGCCCGCGCCCAGCCCGCCAGCACCTTGTGCAGCCGGTTCGCCATTTCCGCCGCCGCCGCCTTGGTGAAGGTGACGCACATCAGACGCGAGGGCGCCGTCTCTGCCAGCAGCAGCACCAGCAACCGGTCGACCAGCACATAAGTCTTGCCCGAACCGGCGGACGCCGCCACCCAGACCGAGCGTGACGGATCGCGCGCAGGATCGCCCCTCGCGGCGGTCATGTGCCGTCCCCGGATTCGCTCGCCCATTCGGCGCGGCGGGCGAGATGGTCATAATCGCTGAACCTCGGCCGGGCGGCCGCTTGCGGTTGCGACAAATAGGGTTGTGCGGGATCGTCAAATCCGGCGATCAGCTGCTCAAGGCCGGTTCGAGCCTCGGCGCCGAGCTCGGTTCCGTCCGCGCTGACGATCCTGATCTTGCCCGGCGTGCCGGCCTTGCCGGTAAGCTGCCAGTAGGCGAGATCGCCGATGCGATCGCCCGGCACACCCTCAAAGCCGCCAGCTTCGGCAATCGCCGCCTCGAGCGGAAGCTGCGGGCTGAGACCGGCCTCAAAATCGGTTTTGGAAGGAATCCCGCCGGTCTTGTAATCGATGATCGCGAGCCCGCCCGCGGTACGGTCGATGCGGTCGGCCTTGGCGATCAGCTCGAACGGGCCCGCCGGGGCCGCGATGGTCAGGCGGCCCCACACCTCGGTGGCCAACGGCGCCACATCCGGACGGCGCTCGCGTTCGAGGGCGACCACCCATCCGGCGATGCGTTCGAACCGCGGCCACCAGAAGGCGACGACGCCGGGGCGCGACAACAGCGGCGCGAATACACCCCGCCCAATGTCGAGAAGTTTCGCCTCGGCGTCGTCCGGCAGTTCGTCCGGGAAGGCGCGAACGAATGCGTCGAGGGCGTCGTGGATCAGCGTGCCGCGTTCGGCCGCCCCGGCGTCGACCTCGAGTGCATCGAGCGGACGCAACCCCAGAATACGGCGGGCGAACACCGCATAGGGGTCGCGCAGCAGGGTCTCGATATCGGTGACCGAAAGCCGCCGCGGCCGGGCCGCGACCGGCGGCGCAAACCGGGGCGCGGCCACGGGTGTCACCTGGGCAGGCGCATTGAGGGCGTGCTGCCAGGCACGCCAGGTGTCAGCGCGGTGCGCCTCGTCGGCGGCCGGCTTGCCGATCAGCGCGTTGAGCCTGAGCCACCAGCGCGAGGCCACGGTGGGGGTGCCGTCGTCCTTTTCGGCGCGAGTCAGGATCACCTCGGGCGTGGATGCGGCCTGGGTAAAGTCGTGCGCCGACAGTCCGATGCGGCGCTCGGGCAGCGGCAGGCCGAAGTGTTCACGCATCGGCCGCGACAACCAGGGATCGGGATCGGCGCGGGCGGGCCAGTTGCCCTCGTTGAGGCCGCCCAGAATCAGCAGGTCGGCGCTTTGCAGGCGGGCTTCGAGCGGACCCCAGATAAAAAGGCGCGGATGCACCCCGTAGCGCGGGCGCACCACCTGGCCGGCAAGCAGGCTTTTGAGCAGGGCGGGATACATGGAACCCGCAAACGGCGGGAGATTCGGCGCGGCTTCGGCGATTTCGGCAACAAACCCGGCCATCGCCTCGCCCGCCTCGCCCGCCCACAGGCGTTCGGCGCCGGTCGCGGTATCGGTCCTGGCGAGCGACTCGGAAAATCCAATGTGCTCGCGCACCAGTGCCGCCAGCGACGCGTGGCGATCGCTGATCGCGGTTTCGAATCCGGTAGCAAGCGCTTGCAAGCCCTGAAGCCAGGTGCGCAGGTCGTCGTGGCCGGACCCCTCCGGCAGCGCCATCAACAGGCCGTCAAATCCGGCTGCCGGGCGCGGTCCGCGCAGGACCTTGATCTCGAGCCGCCGCACCAGAGCGCGAAAGACCCCCGGCTTGAGCCCGCCCATCGCCAGCGGGTGCTTTAGCGCCGCCAGCACCGCAACCGGCGCGAGGCCGCCGGCAATCATCTCGGCTGTCAGACGCAGGAATGCGCCGGGCGGGGTGCGGTTGAGCGGCGCGCCCGCCGAATCGTCTACGCCCACATCCCAGCGCCCGAGTTCGGCGGCGACCCGCCGGGCAAGACGACGGTCGGGCGTGACCAGCGCCGCCGTGCGGCCGGACGTTTCCAGCGCCTCGCGCATCAGCAAGGCGATCACGCCGGCTTCTTCGCGCGGCGTCGCGCAATCGATCCGGGTCAGGCCCTCCGCGCCGCTGCCGGGCGGCGGGCCGGTTTCGTCGTGCCAGCGTTCGGTGGTGTCGGCGGGCCGCATCACCTCACTCAGCAGGCGGATCCGCGGCCGCAATTCGGGCGCCGCTTCGATCCCGCGCCACGGTTCGACTTCGCCGCGGTCCACCCCCAGCCGTTCGAGCAATTGCTTCATGCCGAACTGGGGATGGGTGGAACCGATGGCCGCCCAGGTGTCATCGTCCAGGGTGCCGTCGAGGCCGGGCAGAATAACCGCGCCCTGGGGCAGGCGCGCGACGACGGCGAGAAGATCGGCGGTGGCGGGAATGCTGCCGGTCGAGCCGGCGGCGATGACCGGATCGGCGGGCGGGGCCTCGCGCCAACACGCGGCGAGGGTTTCAAGCAGCAGGTTGCGGCGCTGCGCGGGATCGAGACCCGCCCGTTCGGCAAGGATCGAGGGCCAGTGCGCGGTCACGATCTCGAGGAACTCGAGCGTGTGCTGCCAGTGTTCAGCGAAATCCGCGGGCACGAGGCCGGCAAGGGCGTCGAACGACAGCCGTTCGGTCTGAACCTGATCGAGGAAGCCGCCGAGTTCGCGCGCCAGTGCGCTCGCCTGGGCGGCATCGCGCACACCACCGGGCCGGCCTTCACCCCATTTCAGAACCAGCCGCGCGAGCAGAAGCTGGCGCGTGAGCGCAGGCACCGCCGGCGCAACGTCGAGCGCACCGGGTGCCGCCTCGTCGAGGGGCGCCGCGGCGGATTCGATGACAAGCGCCTCTTCGTCGACGTCGCCGATCGGGCGCATCAACGGCAGCAGCAGGGGCGCCCCGTCCGAAACCTGAAGAAAGGCCTCGCGCAGCGCCCGCACCGCACGCCGCGTCGGCAACAGAACCGTTGCCCGCGAGAGATCGGGAACGTCATCGACGAGCCCGCGCGCGAGCGCGTCGACAAAGCGCACCCCGGCCGGCAGATTGAAGACCCTGGGGGTCGGAGTAGCGGCCGTCATGGCGCCCCCTCGCCGTCCGCCCACGCGGCCTCGGCCTCGGCCAGTGCCTCAGGTGTGCCGACGTGCATCCAGTCGCCCTCGTGCACCAGACCGAACAGCCCGCCTTGGGACTCGGCCCTGTCGAACAGAGCGATCAACGAGAACGCCCCGTGCGGTGCGCCGACGAACAGGCGCGGATGCAACAGGCTGAGCCCGGTAAAGACGTACGGCGCGGGGTCGCCGCGGGCGCGCTTGAGGCGGCCGTCGGGCCGAAGGACATAATCGCCCGCGCCCGACACACCGGCCGCCGTTTCCAGCGGATGCAACAGCAGCATCGCGTCCATCGCCGCATCATCCCACGCGCGAGCGAGGCGGCGGAACGAATTCCCGCCGTGATCGCGCCACAAGGCGTCGCCGTTGCTCGCAAAGAACGGCCCCTCCCCCAGGAGCGGAAGGGCCGCCTTGGCGCCGCCGCCGGTATCGAGCAGGGCGCCGGACTCGTCGGAGAAGACGATTTCGGGCGCTAGCCCTCGCGCCCGGCGCACTTCGACGTGGGCTCGGACCACGGCGGCGCGGTAATGAAGATTGACCACGCATACCTCGGTACCGGCTTCGGCGAGACGGTCGAGCGCCCGGTCGATCAGCGCCCGGCCCGCCACCGCCATCAGCGGCTTGGGAAGGCCATGGTCGTGTCCGCGCATTCGCGTCCCGAGACCGGCCGCCAGCACCATGGCATGGGTGGGGGCAAGATCGGTCATGGGCGTCGGGCGAGCGGCCGGCCAAACGTCTCCGCTGCGGGTACCGACCGGCGGAGCGAGGCGGGGATCGCCTCTTCGAACCAAAGGCGGAGATCGGCGAGCGCCGGATGGGCGAGATCCCGTTCGAGATGACCCCACACCCGCGGCAGCATCCGGAGATAGCCGGGTTTGCGGTCGCGCAGCCAGAGGCGCGCGAACACGCCGACGATGCGGGTGTTGCGCTGGGCGCCGATGGCGGCATAGGCAGCGCGGAAGCCAGTCGCGTCTTTCACGCCGGCAGCGGCGAAATAGCGTTCGATCATCGCCGCGGCGAGGTCCGGATCAACGTCGCGCCTTGCATCCTCCAGCAACGAAACCAGATCGAGCGGCCGCGGGCCCTGCACCGCATCCTGAAAATCGAGCAGGCCGACCCGCGCATTGCCCTGGCGATCCGGCAACCAGTGTAAATTGTCGGCGTGGTAATCGAACAACGCCACGCATTCGCCGGCGCCCCGCAGGACCGGGATCGCGGCACGCCACAGCGCGAGAAAATCCTCTCGCGCCGAAGCGGAAACTTCGTGCCCAAGCGCAGCCGCTGCATACCAATCAAGAAACAACGACACTTCGGACAGGATCCGCGTCTCGTCGAAGGCGGGAAGAAATCCGGGTGCCGGTCGCGACTGCAAATCCGCCAGTACGTCGACAGCAGCCCCATAGAGTTCCGAGGCATCCGCGCCCGCCGTCAGCACCGCAGTAAAGCTGTCCTCGCCCAGGTCCTCCAGCAGCACAAAGCCCGCGCGCCCGTCTGCCGCCAACACACGGGGGGCACCGTATCCGGCCTCGGCGAGCCACGCGGCGATTGTCAGGAACGGACCGGTATCTTCGTTTTCGGGCGGCGCATCCATCAGGATGGCCGTGGCGTCGCTCTTGCGCAGCCGGGTGTAGTGCCGGAACGAGGCATCGCCCGCGACCGGCGTACGTTCGGTCCCGGCCCAGCCGGCGCCACGAACGAAGTCTTCCCGCGCTGTGTCGCGCGCTGTCACGTACCGTTCCCGATTTCGATTGCCTCCAGCCGTCCGCGCCACGACCCATGAGCGCTAAGCCGCGCCGTGCGCCCGCCGTCCGGGCCTTCGAGAACAAATTCGATGTCGAGGCGGTCGGGCGGCAGTTCCGGCCCCAGCCGTTCGGGCCATTCCATCAGGCTGATGCCTTCGGCATAGGCGTCCTCGAGGCCGAGTTCATAAGACTCCTCGAATCGCTGTAGGCGATAGAAATCGAAATGCCAGACGATGATGTCGGCGTAAGCATAAACCTGCACCAGATTGAAGGTGGGACTCGGGACCTCTTGGTCGTCTCCGCCGAGCGTGCGGATGAAGAATCGCGCGAAGGTGGTCTTGCCGGAACCGAGATCGCCGCGGAGTCCGATCACGTCGCCGGTGCGGACGATGGCCGTCAGCGCCCGCGCAAGGGCCGCCGTTCGATCGAGGCTGGTAATGTCGAATGTGCGGGTGTCCGCCGATTCGCCGTGATGCGCAAGGCCGGGGGCCATGCGCCCTTGTAATGGGCGGCGTGACAGGCGGCAACACCCGCCGTCCCGGCCCGGTTTCGGGTCAGGGCGCGGAAAGGGCGCCGGACGGGTTGAGCGGAAAAATACAGGTGACGCGGGTTCCCTTGCCGGTTGAGGGTTCGAGTTCGACGCGGCCGCCGTGCAGATCGACGAAACTCTTGACCAGCGCCAACCCGAGGCCGGTTCCGGGTACCGTGGACGAGCTGCCAGAGCGGTTGAATCTCTCGAATATCTGCATCTGCTCGGCCCAGCCGAGGCCGCGCCCGTTGTCGGCGACCCAGATCGAGACTTCGTCGTCGCCGCGGGTGGCGCCGACACGGATCACCCCGCCCGATTCGGTGAAGCGCAGCGCATTGCCGATAAGGTTGTAGATAACCTGCGGGACCCGCCGTTCATCGGCATGGAACGTACCGATATCGGGCGGCACTTCGATATGAAGTTGAAGTTTGCGCTCGAAAATTCGTTCCTCCACAAGGTGGACGACACTAGCGATCATTTCGGAGATGTCGAAGGTTTCGGTTTCGAGTCGCATGCGCCCGGCCTCGATGTTGGCGAGATCGAGAATATCGTCGATCAGTGCCAGCAAATGCCCCGACGATTCGAATATCCCTTCGATATATTCAAGTTGCCGCGGGTTGAGTTCGCCGAAGAACTGATCGATCAGGATTTCCGAAAACCCGCCGATGGTATTCAGCGGCGTGCGCAGTTCGTAGGACACATTGGCAATGAATTGCGACTTGAGCCGGTCGGCTTCTTCGAGCGCCTCGGTGCGTTCGCGCAACGCGCGCTCGATGCGCATAGTGTCGGTCACGTCGAGATGCGTGACCAGGGTCGCCCCGTCCGGCAACGGTACGGTCGTCCGGTCCAGGACCAGCCCGTCGGTCCGTTCAATACGCTGCCGGTGCCCGACACGATCTAGAGTGCGGTTGACAACGCTTTCCACCGATTCGGGTTCGGTGGACGCTCCAATGATTTGCGGCCGCGTATGATCTATCAACTCCGAAATGTGGGGTTCCGAGGCAAGAAAATCCTCGTCGAAGCCCCACGGGTCGCTGTAGGCCCGGTTGAACAGCTTGAGCCTGCCGTCGCCGCCGTACACCTCTACGCCTTGGGAGAGATTGTCGAGGGTGGTGCGTTGCACAGCGATCAAGGTGTTGCGCGCCCGTTCGAGTTCGAGTTGATCGCTCATGTCCTCATAAAAGAACAGCAGCCCGCCCAGCGGATGCGGACTGCTGCCGACGCGCAAGGTCGTGCCGTTCGGCAAATAATCCAGTTCTTCGATGGGCTCGACCAGCGTGGTGTACATGTCCATGAAACGTTTCTTGTACGCCTGAAAATCGGCCTGTTCGGGGATGCTCCGGTTCTGGCGCAACAATTCGATCAGTTCCTCGTGATCCGGTTCGGTGGCAAGCCAGTTTTCATCGAGCCGGAACAGCTTTGCGTAGGCGCGGTTGAAGAATTTGAGGCGGCGGTCGGGTCCCCAGATGGCGACCCCGGTATTGAGTTTCTCCAGCACGTCGGTATAGGCACCAACATGCCGTTCGAGGTCGTCCTTGGCGGTCTCGAGATCGGTCACGTCGCGGGCGACACCAATTTGCCCGCCTGCCGCCGGAATTTCGGCAATTTGAAAATAGCGGCGGTCGCTGTCGATCACGAGGCGGCGCCTTTCCCCCTACACGCGGCCTTGAGCGCGGGCCGTTTCGGCGAGTTCGCGCGCCTTCGGTGCGAACAGTCGGGAAGCAAATTCGAGAGCGCCCCCGTCGGGCGCTTCGAGGTCTTCGCCAAGAGCCTCGGCAAAGGCCCGATTCCACCACACGATGTCGAGGTCTTCGTTGCGCCTCCATACCGGGTCGGGCAGAGAATCGAGGATCTGCTGCAGCAGTGCCGCCGGCCCGGTTACGGCAGCGCCACCAGAGACGGGCAACATCGGAGTCTCGCGTACCCACACCACGTGGGCGCGCGCGTCCCCGCCCGGCGTGGTCGCGACGGACCCTTCGAAGGTGAGCCGGCGTTCGCCCGGCGCTTGGGCAAGGATCGAAAACCCCTCGCCGGTCGATCGCAGCGTCCCAATCGCCTCCTCGATACGGGCATAGTCCTCGTCCGCCAAAGCGGGCGCCACATCGGCAAACCGGAGGGGAACCGCGTCGAGACCCAAAAGCGCCGCCAGGTTGTCAGAAGCGCCCTCGGTGCCGTCGTCGTAGAACCAGGCGTACCACGCCCCCGGCACCGAGTCGGCGAGGGATTCGAGGCGGCGGCGGGTGGACGACAAGGACGCCGATTCGTGAGCCTTGCGCCGCCACAACCATGCAAACGCGGCCGCCGCTGCGACGGCTAGCGCAAGCGCAAGGGCAAGGGCAGGGACGGTCGCTACAACCATGACGTCGGTAGATGAATCCTCTAAGCCCGAGCCGGGCACGCACGCCTGCGGGCCTGATCCGCGCAACGGGCACCCGGTGCGCCGTGCTGCCGGAACCGATTCATCTTAGCGAAGCGGCCCGGCGTGCGCCAACAAGTCCGGCGCTGGCGGCACCGGCAGTTGCGCCGCAACGAAGAGGATTGGTGGCGGCTTCCGCCCGGCACCAGCCGGGGCGGCTGCGAGTGGACCTAGAGCGGTTCTGATTTGATCGGAACCACTCCAGTTTTTCGCTCACAGCAGCGGACCAAACGCTCCGCGCCTGCGCGGGCGCGCCGCGTAGGCGGCCATGGGCGATTCCAGAAGAACTGGATTCGCCCTAATAGCGGTAATAGTCGGGCTTGAACGGCCCCGCGACGGGCACACCGATGTAGGTGGCCTGTTCCGCGGTCAGATCGGTCAGATGAACGCCGAGCCGGCCGAGGTGCAGCGCCGCGACTTTTTCGTCGAGATGCTTGGGCAGGACATAAACTTCGCGCCCGTAGTTCTCGTGATGCCGCCAAAGTTCGATTTGCGCCAGCACCTGATTGGTGAACGACGCGCTCATCACGAAACTCGGGTGGCCGGTGGCGCATCCGAGATTCACCAGGCGGCCCTCGGCGAGCACGATGATCCGCTTGCCGTCGGGAAATTCGACCTCGTCCACCTGATCCTTGACCCGATGCCAGCGCAAATTGCGCAGCGCCTCGATCTGAATCTCCGAATCGAAGTGGCCAATATTGCAGACGATGGCACGGTCTTTCATCGCACGCATATGATCGAGCGTAATGATGTCGATGTTACCGGTGGCCGTGACGAAGATATCGCCGATCGGCGCAGCCTCGTCCATGGTGACGACTTCGTAGCCTTCCATTGCAGCCTGAAGGGCACAGATCGGATCGATCTCGGTAACAAGTACCCGTGCGCCCTGGCTACGCATGCTTTCAGCCGAACCTTTGCCGACATCCCCGAACCCCGATACAACCGCAGTCTTGCCCGCAATCATGACGTCGGTCGCACGCTTGATGCCGTCGACCAGGCTTTCGCGCACGCCGTACAGATTGTCGAACTTCGACTTGGTGACCGAATCGTTGACGTTGATGGCCGGAACCTTGAGCGTCCCGTCCTTTTGCATCTCGTACAGCCGGTGAACGCCAGTGGTGGTTTCTTCGCTAAGGCCGCGGACCCCCTCAAGCAAATCGGCGTGCTTGTCATGCATCAGTTTTGTCAGATCGCCGCCGTCGTCAAGAATCAGGTTGGGCCGCCACCCGTCCGGCCCTTCGATAGTCTGTTCGATGCACCACCAGAATTCTTCTTCGCTCATCCCCTTCCAGGCAAAGACCGGAATCTCGGCGGCAGCCATGGCGGCGGCGGCGTGATCCTGGGTCGAGAATATGTTGCACGAACTCCAGCGCACCTCGGCGCCCAGATGGACAAGCGTTTCCATCAGCACCGCAGTCTGGATCGTCATGTGCAGGCAACCCGCGATGCGGGCCCCGGCGAGCGGCTGCGCCGTGCCGAATTCCTCGCGCAGGCCCATCAGGCCCGGCATCTCGGTTTCGGCGATGGCAATCTCGCGTTGCCCCCAATCGGCGAGCGAAATATCGGCGACCTTGTAGTCGGTGGTCATGGAAGGCTCCTTCGGACGGGCGCCGGCGGGGGCCGCTTCGGGCGGAAACGCGGGCGCTGCATGATCGGGCGCCGCGGGCCGCGGCACCAGGGGCGCACGCTAACAGGGTGACCCTCTATATGCAAGTATAGACATATCTTTATATGGTAAAGAATTCGTTAGTTTCTGCGGGTTCTGGAGAGCATCCGCGGGCCAGGCACGGCCGGTGGCGGGTCCGAATTCGGCCGCCGGGCGCGGCCCCGAAGCGCGATCCCCAAGTGCCGCGGCAGGGCGCGGGCTCAGGCCGCCGGATCGTCTTCCTCGAAACCGGCCTCGACCAACCGGCACAGGGCGTCAAGGGCATCGCGAGCGTCGGTGCCGCGGGCGACAATCTCGATCTCAGTTCCGGGGCCCGCGGCCAGCATCAGGAGTCCCATGATCGAGCGCCCCGGCACCGTAACGCCGCCGGCCACGACATCGATTTCGGCGGCGAAGGTTTCGGCGAGTTTGACGAAGCGGGCGGCGGCCCGGGCGTGCATGCCGCGCGCATTGACGATGCGCACCGTTCGGCGCAGCGGCTCGGAAGGCGGTTCGCTTGGCGTCGGGTTCAAACGCGGTCAGGACGCTTTGGCGGTGAGAAACTCGGAGGCGACCTTGATGTACTTGCGCCCGGCTTCCTTTCCGGCCACGGCCGCCTCACCCAGGTCGTTGCAATCGCGCACCTTCAGCAACTTGATCAGCATCGGTAGATTGAGACCGGCGATGACCTCGACCCCGGGCCGGTCCATTACCGAAATCGCCAGGTTCGAAGGCGTCCCGCCGAACATGTCGGTCAGGACAATGACGCCGTTGCCGTCATCGGCCGCCGCGACCGCGTCAAGTATGTCGTTGCGGCAACCTTCCGTGTCATCGTCCTCGCCGATGCACACGGTGCCGACACTTGTTTGCGCGCCGACCACGTGTTCGGCCGCGGCAACAAAAGAATCGGCGAGATGGTCGTGGGTGACGAGGACCAGCCCGATCATCGGTTCCCCTTCCCTATGTCTTGGATTTCGCTGCCTCCCAGGTCGCGGTGGCGAAGCATAACGCGGCGGCCCTCAGCTTCAAGCAAATGTGCGGTGCGCTCGGCGACGAAGACCGACCGGTGGCGGCCGCCGGTGCAGCCGATTGCAATGGTCAGGTAGGTCTTGCCCTCGCGGTCGTAATGGGGAAGCAGCGACAACAGCAGTCTCGCGAGGCTGTCCATGAAGGGCTGGAACGCGGGATCGGCCGCGATGAAGTTGCCAACCTCGGCGTCGATACCGCTGAGGGGACGCAACGAGCCCTCGTAGTGGGGGTTGGCTAGAAACCGGACATCGAAGACGAGATCGGCTTCGCGCGGCAGGCCGGCCGAATAGGAAAACGACAGCACCGAAACCGTCAACGACGGCCCCGATTCGAGGCGGAATCGCGCGAACAGATTCTGGCGCAGCTCCGCAAGCCCGAGGTCTGTGGTGTCGAGGACGATACCGGCCCGTTCCCGCAGCGGTGCAATCAGTTCCCGTTCCAGACGCACCCCGTCCATCAGCGGCCGGTCTTCCGCCAGCGGATGGCGGCGGCGAGTTTCGGTATAGCGCCGCCCGATCACCGCATCGTCGCAATCGAAAAACACGAACGATACGTCGAGATCGTCGCGGGCCTGCAACTCCGTCAGTTCCGAAAGAAAGGTCTGCGCATCGAAATCGCGTGTGCGAATGTCGATGCCGACCGCCATGGCCCCGTGCCGCGAGACCGATTCGGTTCCCGAATGCAGAAGCCGCCTCAAAAGCGCGACCGGAATATTGTCGATCGCTTCGTAGCCGAGGTCCTCGAGCACCTTGAGGGCCGAGGATTTGCCCGCCCCCGACATGCCGGTCACCAGCAACACCCGGGTGGCCGCCGTCGTTTCGGCGCCGCGAGCCGGGCCGATCATCGAGGCGACGCCCGTTTGGCGCCGTTCCCGCCGCGGCTCGCCACCAAACGCACCTTGGCCGCTGCTGAAGCCTCGAAGGGCGCGACGTGAAATTCGGGCACAGGGATGCCCGCGAGACACACCTCGGCGGGCTCGGGCAGGCGTTCGACGGCGCCCCCGGCGCCAAGCGAAATCACCGCCGCAAGGGGGCTCGGGGGCGCGATCTGGCGTGCGTCGAGGCGCACCGGGCCCAGCCCCCGCACCTCGATCAGCCCGTAAAGCGACTGAGGTGCCGAGGCGATCACCCGCCCTTGCTGCGCTTCGAGGTGGACCTGATCGTCCGCCACCAGTCCCGCGCCCGCCTCGATCAAACGCAGCGCGAGGTCCGATTTGCCGGCGCCCGACGGCCCGCGCAGCAGAATCCCGCGGCCATCGATGACAACGCAGGTGGCGTGGACAAGTGGCATACAAAAAACCCCCGCGGCGCCCGCCGCATCTAGGTCCCAGGATCAAGGATCGGGCCAGGCACCAAAACAATCAAACTATTGGCGCCGGCGATGATGGCTGCCATCCTGACGACGCTTTGATACAAAACGATGTTTTCGGCCATTGGCAACATGACCTAGTCGGGCGCCGCCACCAGCAGGCGCATCACCACTCGGGCCCCGACGATGTGGCCGTCCGCACCGGTGCGGTTTTCCGCCCAGATGCGACCGCCGTGCGCCTCGACGATCTGACGCGAGATGCTGAGCCCCAAGCCCGAGTGTTTGCCGAACGCCTCGTTCGAGGGGCGGGCGGTGTAGAACCGTTCGAACGCCTCGGACAGTTTTTCCGGCGGGAATCCCGGTCCTTCGTCCTCGACCGCGATCTCGACGGCGTCGTCGCGCGCGACCGGCCCCGGACGCGCCCGCGCAACAAGTCGAATCGCGCCGCCGGGCGGGCTGAACGACTGGGCATTGACGAGCACGTTCCGGAGCACCTGGCCGAGACGGTCGTCGAGCCCAGGCACCACCAGCGGCGCAGCATCGTCGATGTCGAGAACCAGGGCCGGAGCACCTTCCGGCGCGGTCGCCTGGTAGACCTCGGCAACCACGCTGCACATGGCGCGCACATCGACCGGTTTGCGCGCCGAGCGCGTCAATTCGACATCAAGCCGCGAGGCATCGGAAATATCGCTGATCAGCCGGTCGATGCGCCCGACGTCGTCGATGATGATAGCCAGCAGCCTTTCCTGTTGCGCCGGATCGGCGCTCCGTTCGAGGCCCTCGACCGCACTCCGCAGGCTGGTTAGCGGGTTCTTGATTTCGTGGGCAACGTCGGCGGCAAACGCTTCGATCGCTCCGAGCCGGCGATAGAGTTCGTCGGTCATGTCGCGCAGCGAACCGGACAGATCGCCGATTTCGTCGCGGCGCCGGGTGAAGTCCGGGATTTCCACCACTCGCCCGCCGCCGCGAACCTTGTCGGCGGCGTCAGCGAGGCGCCGGACCGGGCGCGCGATCGTGCCGGCGAGAAAGAGCGACAGCAGCACCGTCACCAGCAGCGCGACGCCCGAGACTTCGAGAATGGCGAAGCGCTGCTCGCGCACGCTCGCCTCGATGTCGGCGGTGTCGGCGGACAGCATCAGCGCCCCCAGGACCTTCTTGAACGACTGCACCGGCAGGGCAACGCTAATGACCTGACCCTCGCCCAACTGGCGCAGCCTTGCGCCAACCTGGCCGTCGAGCGCCGCGGTCACTTCAGCGTAGTCGGCGCCGCGCTGCGGGCTTTGTTCGCGGTAGGGCGGCAGCGCCGTTCCGCCGGGCAAACGGTCCACCACCCAGTCGTAGGCGGCGACAAAATAGGTTTCGATGGGCCCGTTTTCCTCGGCCAGCGGGCCGGTCTGCACGGCGCGTCCGGCCTCGATGAGGTTCAGCGTGTCCGCGATCAGCGCCCCGCCCGCATCGAACAGGCGGGCACGGGTGCCGGTGGGCTCGGCGACGCGGCGCAGAATCTGCGGAACCCGGGCCGAATCGAGATGGAGGCCCTCGGCCTCGCCCACCGCAGCGCCCTCGCCCAGCGCCGCAGCGATGATGCGGCCTTCGGTTTCCAGAGCCGCGAATTTGGCTTCGATCAGCCCGTCGCGGAAGCGGTCGAGATAAAGAAGTCCCGCCACCAGGATCGCGATGGCGATCACGTTGAGGGCGAGGATTCGCGCCGTCAGCGATGAAAACCGACCGCTGCGGCGCACCCGCACGGTGGCGGTGGGTTGCGGTGCAGGCGGGGCCGGAGACGGATGCGGGTCCGGTTCGGGCGCGTGCAGCGCGGCGTCGGGACGCATGTCTGGCGGGTTGGCGCCGGCCTCGGCCGCATCGGGATGCAGGCCTGGCGGGTTGGCGCCGGTCTCGGCCGCGCCAGGGCGCCGCTCCGCTGCATCGAAATAGGGTTCCGCACGTTCGCCCGCGGTCAAATCGGAACGCCGTTTGCCGCCGGGTCCGTCCTCGTCGTGCCGTACCGCCACCAGCTTTGGCTTGGCCGCCACAACTAGGCCTCGCGGAACCGGTAGCCAAGGCCATAGAGCGTTTCGATACCTTCGAACCGGGGATCGACCGCCCTGAACTTCTTGCGCAGGCGTTTGATGTGGCTGTCGATGGTGCGGTCATCGACATAGATCTGGTCGTCGTAGGCGGCATCCATGAGCTGGTCGCGGCTTTTGACGTGGCCGGGCCGGTTGGCGAGCGCGGCCAGGATCAGAAACTCTGTCACTGTCAGCACAACGGGCTTGCCGCGCCATGTGCAGGCGTGGCGCGCGGTGTCGAGAACGAGCGACCCACGCGTCAGGACATCGCTGTCGGCAGCCGCGCCGGCACCGGCAGTTGACATCTCGGCACGGCGCAGGACGGTGCGGATCCGTTCCAGCAGAAGGCGCTGAGAGAACGGTTTGCGGATGTAGTCGTCGGCGCCCATCTTGAGGCCCAGCACTTCGTCGATTTCGTCGTCCTTCGAAGTCAGGAAGATGGCCGGCACATCGGTCGTACGGCGCAATCGGTTGAGCACCTCCAGCCCGTCCATTTGCGGCATCTTGATATCGAGGATGACGAGATCGACCGGCTGGCCGTCGATACCTTCCAGGGCCGATTCCCCGTCCGCATACGTGCGCACGGAATACCCCTCGGATTCGAGGGCAATCGAAACCGTTGTCAGAATATTCCGGTCGTCATCGACCAGAGCAATCGTGGCGGCCAAACCGAACCCCGCCGGTATCGGACAAGTCGGGCGCGGGCGGCGGCGCGGCCGGTCCCGCCCGGACCATGATCTCGCCCTAATCTAATGGTTTGGACGCAAGAATTCCAAGCGCCGCGTGGCCGGCCCCCGCCCTCGCAGCGGGATCGGACCGGGGCGCGCCGCAGCCCGGCCACCAGTTGCGCCGGCGAACCGGATAGGATGGGGGAGGAAACCAGTATGACCGAGCCCCTGGCCGAAATCGCCGCCGCCGCACGTCACGTCGTACGCGCGGCCGGCACCGCAACCCTGGCAACGACGATGACGCCTGTGCCGGGCGGGGGTCCGGGCGACGAACCCGCCGGCGCGGGCGGGCCCTGCGCCTCGCTGGCCCTGCTGGCGGCCGATCACACCGGGGCGCCCATTCTGCTGGTTTCGACCTTGGCGGAGCACACCCGCAACCTCAGCGCCGATCCGCGGGTGTCGATCCTGTGCGACGGAACGCTCGGCTGCGACAGCCCGTTGACCGGCCCGCGGGTAACGCTGCAAGGGCGGCTTGCGCCCACCGCCGATCCGCAGCACCGGTCGCAATTTCTCGCCCGGCACGCCGATGCGGCCGGCTACGTCGATTTCTCGGATTTTGCCTTTTTCCGGCTCGACGTATCGAGCGCCCATATGGTCGAGGGGTTCGGACGGATTCATTGGATCGGCGGCGCGGACCTTCTTCTCGACGTTGCCCGCACCTGAACGGACGGCACCGTCTTTGCGGTTGCCTCGCCCGGATCAGATTCGTAACGTAGTTAACTGGCTGCTGCGCCCGCGCCGGAGGGCGGGAACTATCCAAGAGGGTGGGTCTGTTCGTGACACTGAAATCATCGGCGGCAGTCCGCCTTGGAGCTCAGGGGCTGGCTCCCGCGGGCAACGTGAGCCGTAATCTGACGGAAGCCTTCCTGTACGAGGACGCAATCCGGCGCGGCGAGGGCGCCGTCGCCGTTGGCGGCGCCCTGGTGGTCGAGACAGGCGAACACACCGGCCGGTCGGCCCAAGACAAGTTCATTGTCCGCGATTCGTCGAACGAAGCCAATATCTGGTGGGGCAAGGTCAACATACCGTTCGACGCCGAGAAGTTTGCGGCCCTGCACCGGCGCATGCTTGCGCACCTCGAAACCTGCGATCTTTATGTTCAGGATTGCTGGGCCGGCGCCGATTCGCGCTATCGGCTGGGCGTGCGGGTCGTCACCGAAACCGCCTGGCACAGTTTGTTCGCGCGCAACATGTTCCTTGCGCCAACGGACGAAGAACTCGAGTCCTTCGAACCCGAGTTCACCATTCTTCATGCGCCGTCGTTTCATGCCGAGCCCGTCCGCGACGGCACGCGCAGCGACGTGTTCATCATTGCCGACTTTGCCGAACGCGTGGTGCTGATCGGGGGCACGTCGTACGCAGGCGAAATCAAGAAATCCGTTTTCTCGATTCTCAACTACCTGCTGCCGGACCGCGACGTTTTGCCGATGCATTGTTCGGTCAATGTCGGACCTGACGGGGAGCCGGCAGTCTTCTTCGGGTTGTCAGGAACCGGCAAAACGACGTTGTCGGCCGATCCGTCGCGGGCCCTGTTGGGCGACGACGAACATGGCTGGAGCGATGCCGGCCTGTTCAACTTCGAGGGCGGTTGCTACGCCAAGGTGATACATCTCAGCGCCGCGGCCGAGCCGGAAATCTTTGCGACTACCCGCCGCTTCGGCGCGATCCTGGAAAACGTGGTGATGGATTCGCGCGCCCGCGTCCTCGACCTCGACAATGCGCGCCTGACCGAGAACACGCGCGCCTCTTACTCGCTCGACTTCATTCCCAACGCCTTGGCCTCGGGCAACGCGGCGCACCCGCGCTACGTCGTCATGCTGACGGCCGACGCCTTCGGTGTACTGCCGCCTATTTCCCGCCTGACGCCGGACCAGGCGATGTACCATTTTTTGTCGGGGTACACGGCCAAAGTGGCGGGAACCGAGAAGGGCCTCGGCAAAGAACCGCAGGCCACCTTCTCGACCTGCTTCGGGGCGCCCTTCATGCCGCGCCACCCGACCGTTTATGAGGATATGCTGGGACGCCGCATCGCCGAACACGAAGCGTGTTGCTGGCTGGTCAACACCGGCTGGACCGGGGGCGCCTATGGCACCGGCGAGCGCATGGCGATTGGTTTTACGCGCGCGCTTTTGAGCGCGGCCCTGCAGGGGAATCTCGACAGCGCCGGGTTCGCGTTCGAGGGGGCCTTCGGCCTGGAGGTCCCGGCGGGGTGCCCGGGCGTGCCGACCGAGATCCTGATGCCGCGCAACACCTGGTCCGACAAAGCCGCCTACGACGCCCAGGCAGCCGACATGGTGACCCGATTTTCGGCTAATTTCAAACAGTTCGAGGCCGCCGTGGACGAGGGAATCCGCCGCGCCGCGCCAAAAGCGGCGTGAAAATTGCGTTGATTTCAGAAGCTCGACGCGGTGCCCGGGCCTGGACCGGTTCGGCCGGCGGTCCCCAGAACGGGATTTCCCCTGCGGCCGGACGCATCGGATATCCCTCCCGTCCGGTGGTTCCGCCGGATGCCGCGTCAACCTTCGCTTTCTTGGGAGTTTAGACCCGTTTATGTTAGCTTTTTCGCAGATGGAATTTGAAACTCGGTCTCGTGGGGTGGATGGCATGAAATGTCGATAGCGGGTCTTCTTGGGGTCCTCGCCGGGTTCGGCCTTATTGTCGTGGCGATCATGATTGCCGTCGGCGACATCACGTGCTGGTGTCGCGCCTCATGTTTATCCCGGCCTCGAGCAAGGTAAAGCAGCGCGAAGGCATCCTGCGGTTCCGTAACTTCCTGGTGACCGAAGGGTTCGCGCTGCTGGCCGAAAACAAGAGCCCGCGCTTCCTTCAGGACCGGATGAACAGCTATCTCGATCCGTCGATCCATTATTCGATCGACAAGCAGGGCAAGGGCGGCGGCGAAAAACGGAAGGCAGCATGAGCGGCCCTCCACAAGTCGGCGAAACCGAAGAAATCAAAGAAGATTGGCTGGTTACCTACGCCGACGCCATCACCCTGCTGATGGCGTTTTTCGTTTTGCTGTATTCGGTTTCCGAGCCCAATACCGAAAAGTTCGAGGCGGCCACCTCCGGAATCAAGGAAACTCTGACCCGCGAGGCCGTGGTGACGCCGTTCCAGGCGATTCGCGAGAACCTCAATACGACGGCGGTCGAATCCGACGATGCCTCGAGCATGAATTCCACCACGCGCGGCCTCAATTTTGAATTAAAGAGCGGCAAGATGTTAGCCGCGGGTTCCGCGACCCTGCTGCCCGAGGCCGAACCGCTGCTCGACCGCGTCGCGCAGATGGTGTCATTGTTCGGGGTCACCAATTTCAGCATCGAAGTCGAGGGCCACACCGACAACATCCCGATCAATACCGCGCAGTTTCCGTCGAACTGGGAACTGTCGGCGGCCCGGGCAACGGCCGTGGTGCGGTTCCTGATCAGCCACGGCGTCGATCCCAGCCGGTTGCGCGCCGTCGGCTATGCCGACACCAAGCCGAAAAAGCCCAACTTCGACGAATCCGGCGCTCCCATCCCCGAAAATCAGGAAATCAACCGCCGCGTCGCCATCCGTATCGAACGCTAGGCCGCATCGAACACCGGGCGCAGCGAAGCCGCTACGGCCGGTTGCCGCTGAGCGCCCGGATGCGCGCGCGGCCCCC
>CAZTAK010000035.1:0-1539 GCA_964611585.1 uncultured Alphaproteobacteria bacterium | reverse complement strand
GATCAATGGGCGCGGCGCCCGTTTCGACGCTTCGGGAGGGGAGCGATGGCGGAAATCTGGGACGTGATCATCGTCGGCGCGGGCACGGCGGGAATGCCGGCCGCAACCTTTGCCGCCCGGCGCGGCGCCCGGGTCCTGGCGCTGGAAGCCGCGGACGTCGTCGGCGGCACCACCCATCTCTCGACCGGGCAGATGAGCGCCGCCGGATCGCGCCTGCAGGCCGCCAGAGGGATCGAGGATTCCGCCGACCTTCATTTCGACGACGTCATGCACATCAGCAAGGGAACCGCGGACGCGATCCTGGTGCGGCTCGCCGTCGACCATGCGGCGGACACCCTGGACTGGCTGATGGACAACGGGTTCGAACCGCTGCCCGATCATCCGGTGCTGGGCCTCGGTCACGAGCCCTACCGCGTCGAGCGCTATTGCTGGGGTGCGGATGGCGGCGTGTCGATCCTGAATGCGATCCGCAAGCCCTTCGAAGCCGAGGTCGGCAAGGGGACGATTGCCCTTATGACCGGATTCGAAGTCACGGCGCTCTCGCTTGATTCCGGCGCCGTCACCGGCGTCGCGGGGCGCGGGCCCGGCGGCACCGCCGAATACCGCGGCCGGAATATCGTGCTGACGACCGGCGGCTATGCCTCGAATCCGGAGCTGTTCGAACGCATCAACGGGTATCCGCAATACGCCGACGCGGCCTACCCCTATGCCCGGGGACAGGGGCTGAAACTGGGCGAAGATGCCGGCGGCTGGCTGCGCGGCGCCGGCAAATACTATTGTTCGTACGGCTCTGTGCTGGAGACCGGTTCCATTCCGTCCCCGGTCTTCGCCCGCCCCAACCACTGGCCGGAGCAGCGCCCGCCGTGGGAAATTCATGTCAACGGGGCCGGCGAGCGATTCGTGGCCGAAGACAATCCCTCGGTCGATGCCCGCGAACACGCGCTCTTGCAACAACCGGATTTGCGCTACTGGATCATCTTCGACCAGGCAATCGCCGAGTCGGCGCCCGAACTCTTTATCGAGATGCCGCGCGCGGACATGTTTGCGGCCTTCGAGTCGCACCCGATGTTCACTCGCGCCGACACGTTGGCCGAGTTGGCGACCCGGGCCGGGATCGATGGCGCCGGACTCGACAGGACCATCGCGACCTACAACAACGCGCTTGGCGGCGGCGATCCGCTTGGGCGCAAACACCGCCCGGCGCCCGTCGCAACTCCGCCGTTCTATGCCGTGCGGGTGCAGGGCAACTCGATTACCGGCGTCGCCGGGCTCGCCGTCGATGAACGCCTGCGGGTGATCGATAACGCAGGCACGCCGATCCCCAATCTTTTTGCCGCCGGGGAAGTTCTCGGCGCGGGTCAGACCATGGGCGCCTCTTCGGTCGGCGGCATGATGGTGACGCCGGCGCTGACCTTCGGGCGGCTGCTGGGAGACCGGATTCTGGATTGGGCCGAAAAGGCCGCGGTCGCCGCTGAATAGATACCGGGGGAGGAACGGGCGCTGCGCGCCCACGGAGGATAAAAATGAGCGACAACTGGG
>CAZTAK010000034.1:7863-31072 GCA_964611585.1 uncultured Alphaproteobacteria bacterium | reverse complement strand
TCATTTTACTCTCCTTCAAAATAAGACCTTCCCGATCACAACGACCTTCTTTGACCTTATGTTCTAAGGATATAGGTTCACTTTGGTTTTGATAAGGACAGTAAGATGGCGGAACCACCGATGTCCTTGTTTATCTGAATAAACGAATAAACAGGGAAAACGTGAATGACCTTAGGGACAGTGCTAGAACGTTTCTGATGGTCTTTGGTGTGGTGATACCTAGAAGTTCACGAACACACTTTAGAACACAGTGTAGGGTCTTTACGGGGTATATATTTGGCGCGCCCGGCAGGATTCGAACCTGCGACCCCCAGATTCATCACAACTACAACTTTCGTTGCCATCCCATAATTAAGGGATGTTTGTGTGCTGGACTTTCCCTTCATCATACCAACCGAAGTTGGGTTAGATGCCACCCGTCAAGTCTCTACACCTTTCCCTTACGGGACTTGGCTCGGGATTGCCATTTTACAGGTTTCCCCGACTTTGAGCGGTTCTACTCATAGAGTTTCCCCTATGGCACCCAATCCTTTAGGAATCTGGTGCTCTATCCCCTGAGCTACGAGCGCACAAAAGTCGTGTATCGGCTTTTGATGGTAGACACAAGAATATTAGTGTATTAAGACCATATGACATTCACAAATCATTCACAAATGATTTCTACCCGATTATTAGTGCTATAACGTATTGTAAATAATACAATAATCATCTCTCAATAATGGCATCGATTGTTAGGAATCTGGTGCTCTATCCGGCTGAGCTACGGGCGCGTGGGCTCCGTTGTAGGCGTGCCGAGCCGGGGCGGTCAATGAAACCTGCGCGATCCGCCTTCGGCGCGGTCCGCCGGAGGCTCGGTCCGCCCTTGGCGTGGCCCTGCCGGCGCTGAACTCGCCGCCTCCGGCCGGCCATTTTCCTGCCACCCTTTTTCCCGCCGCCTGTCTCCCGCCGCGTGCCGAGCCGGCCCGGGGGGGGGCGTGCGGCGCGCGCCGCTCAGGTCTTCCGGGCGAGCGCGGCGGCGCGAATCTCACTTAAGGTCGCGCGCGCCGATATCGCCTCCGGATCGAGGTGAATGTCGAGTACCGCAGCGCGGCCCGCGTTCAGCGCCGCCGCGAAGGCGGGCGCGAACTCGTGTGTTGCGCTCACGCGCGCGCCGAAGGCGCCGAAACTTTCGGCGTAAGCCGCAAAATCGGGGTTTTGCAGGGCGGTGCCCGAAACCCGCTCCGGGTACTGGCGTTCCTGGTGGGCGCGGATGGTGCCGAACATGGAATTGTTGATTACCAGGATCACCGGCGAAAGGCCGTGCTGCATCGCGGTCGCAAGTTCCGATCCCGCCATCAGGAAGCCGCCGTCGCCGGCGAACGTCACCACCGGGCGGTGCGGGAACACCGCCTTGGCGGCAATTCCCGCCGGCACGCTATAGCCCATCGCGCCCGAGGCCGGCCCGAGCAGCGAGGGATAGCGCCGGAACGGGAAATACCGTTGCGGCCATTGCGAGAAATTTCCGGCGTCCACCGTGACGATTGCGTCCGCCGGAAGGGTCTCGCGTACGGTCCGCATGACCTCGTTCATATCGACGGCGCCGGGGCAGGGGGCGGGCGCCAGAGTCTCGAGGTGTTCGGCGCGCACGCGTTCCGTCCATTCCCGCCACGGCGGCGATTCGATTGCCGGAATCGCCGCCGTCGCTTCGAGAAAGGTGGCGGGCGTTGCGACGATGCCGAGGTCGGGAACGAACACGCGGCCGAGTTCGCTGGCCTCGGGATAGACGTGGATCAGCGTCTGCTCCGGGTGCGGCGAATTCATCAAGGTATAAGTCTGGGTCGGGATTTCGCCGAGCCGCGTGCCCAGCGCGAGGATCAAATCCGCCTCGCGCGCGCGCGCCACCAGTTGCGGATCGGGCGCGAAATTGAGATCGCCGACGTAGCATGAGTGCGTATTGTCGAGGCGGTCCATGCGCCGGAACGAGGCCGCCGCCGGGAGGGCAAATCGTTCGGCGAAGGCGGCTAGAGCGGCTGCCGCATCCGCGTTCCAGCCCGAGCCGCCGAAAATCAGAAAGGGCCGCTTCGCGCGCGACAGAAGTTCGCCCAGGCGTTCGATGTCGCCGGGATGCGGGTGCGGCGCGGGCGGGTCGGTGCGCTGGGCAAGGGGTACGTCCGCCGATTCGCCCAGCACATCGCGCGGCAGCGAAAGAACCGCGGGGCCCATCCGGCCCGACAGCGCCGCCTGAAACGCGCGTCCGAGATATTCCGGCAGCCGGGCCGCCGACGGCGCCTCGCCCGCCCACTTCGCCGTCCAGCCGAACATGCCCGGGGCATCGAATTCCTGAAACGCCTCGCGCCCGAGAATGCCGCGTTCGGCCTGCCCCACCAGCAGCACCATCGGCGTCGAATCCTGGCGCGCGGTGGTGACACCGACAGCGGCGTGCGCGGCGCCGGGGGTTCGCGTGACGATGCAGACGCCGGGCCGCCCGGTCAGCTTGCCGTAGGCATCCGCCATGTTGGCGGCGCTCGCCTCGTGGCGGCAGGTGATCGTGCGGATTTCGTTGTCCGCGTCCAGCAGCGCATCCAGCAACGGGATGAAACTTTCCCCCGGTACCTGAAAAACGGTATCGACGCCCTGCGCGCGCAAGGCATCCACCACCATCTGTCCTCCGGTACGCATTGCGGTTGCCGACCTAAGCCTAATCGGGAGGCGTAAGCGGTATCGAGATCGTAAATACCAGCGAGTTAGCACCCGGATTGCGGTCGTCGAGGCCGGCATTCGATATGTGGCTGACGGCAAGGCCGAGGCGTGCGCCGGTATCGTACCGGTAGGCGATCTCGATCTGGCTGCGGAACTCGATGACGTGGCCGAGGTTTTTGCCGCTGCCGCGGCCGTAGAGGCCGGGCGCAAAACTGGGAATCACCTCGAACCGATCGCCCAACGGAATCGGCCAGAACGCGCCCGCGTACACGAACACGTCGCCGCTCGCGTCCGTCATCGCGCCCATCAGCGAGCCAAGGCCGAACTGCATCCGGTAGCCCGAGCGCCATTCGATCCGGGCCTCGAATTCCTCGTCATCGTCTCTGAAGTCGTAGGCCCCGGCGGCGTATTGAATCAGCATCGGTTCGCCGGCTTGTGCCTGCGCGCCTTCCGCCCACAGCAAGAGGCCCGCCCCGGCCGCAGCGAGCGCAGCAAGCGCCCGGCGTACGGGCGGCACGCGATCCTGTATGATTTTTTCTCTCATGATGAGGGGACGGTGCGCTGCCCAACGGTGAACGGGCGCCGATTGTAAGGGATTGTGAATGCGCGACCAAGGGAGGCAGGTTGCCGCAGGGCCGCGGCACCGTGCGGGCGGCGCCGGACGAGGGCGGTTCTCGCGCTTGCGCTTCGCTGCATTCGCCCTTGCCGGCCTTCTTCTTTGGGCCCCTCCGGTGGCGGCGCAGGACCTTCGATCCGGTGGCGAGGCGACCGTCGCCGAAATCGTCGATGGCGATACGCTGGTGCTCGACGATGGCCGCACCGTCCGTCTGGTTGGAATCCAGGCGCCGAAACTGCCGTTGGGCCGGCCCGGGTTCGTCGCTCAGCCGCTTGCGGATGACGCCAAGACCGCCCTCGAAACGCTGACGTTTGGTAGCCGGGTCTCGCTGTCCTACGGCGGCCGCCAAACCGACCGCTATGGCCGGGAAGTGGCGCACCTGCACCTCGATACCGGAGTTTGGGTGCAGGGCGAGTTGCTGCGTCTCGGATTCGCCCGGGTCTATTCGTTCGCCGACAACCGCGCGCTCATTGCTGAAATGCTGGCGCTCGAAGGCGCCGCGCGCGCGGCCGGCCTCGGCATCTGGGCCAGCGACTCTTACCGCGTGCGGACGGTGGCGGAGACGCCCGCCCTGATCGACCGGTTCGAACTCGTCGAGGGCGAAGTGGTCGATACTGCGCTGGTGAGGGGCCGCGGCTACCTCAACTTCGGGCCCGATTACCGCACCGATTTCACCGTTAGCATCGCTCCGCGCGATATGCGGGCCTTCCGGGATGCCGGCCTTGGTCCGGAAAGCTACGCAGGCCGCCGGGTCCGGGTCAGGGGCTAGATCAAATCGCTGAATGGACCGATGATTGACGTGACGCACCCGGAACAGATCGATGTTGTGGACCGATGAACCTTATGGCGCGACAGTGGCCGCAGGCAGGGAGACGGATGCCGTGGGCAACGCTCGGCCTGCTGCTGCTTCTGGCGGCCTGCACGTCGGTCAATCCGGCGACCGGCCAGCAAAGTTTTACCCTGTTCATGTCGCCGGCCGAAGAGCAGCGCATCGGCGCGCAGGAACACACGAAAATCACCGACCGGTTCGGCGGCGTCTATGACGACCCGCGCATCGGCGGCTACATCGCCGAGATCGGCGGGCGCCTGGCGGCCAATTCCGACGTTCCCGATGCGCGATTCACGTTTACGGTTCTCAATACTCCCGAAGTGAACGCCTTTGCGCTGCCGGGCGGGTACGTCTACGTGACGCGCGGGTTGATCGCGCTAACCAATTCGGAAGCCGAACTTGCGGGCGTGATCGCGCATGAAATCGGCCACGTCGCCGCGCGCCATACCGCCCAACGCTACAGCCGGGCGGTGGTGGCAAGCCTCGGGGCTGCGATCCTGGGCGCGGTCACCAACAATCAGATCGGCCAACTCGCGAACCTAGGCTCGGAACTCTATCTCTCCGGCTTTTCGCGCGAACAGGAATTTGAGTCCGACACGCTGGGCGTGCGGTACCTGCGCGCCACCGGTTACGATCCGGGCGCGATGGCGAGCTTCCTGACGACCCTGAGCCTCGAAACCGAGTTGCAGGCGAAATTTCAGGGCGTCGCCGTTGCCGACCTCGAAGGTGGTTTTTTCGCCACCCACCCGCGTACGCCCGACCGGGTGGCGCGCGCGATCCAGCAGGCCGGCGGCGATCGCGGTGCCGTCCGGCGTGATATGCTGCTCGACACCGTGTCCGGCATGCTCTTTGGCGACGATCCCGAACAGGGCATCGTGCGCGGCCGCGAATTCGCGCACCCTGATCTTGGATTCCGCTTCGAGGTGCCGCGAGGGTTCCGGATCTTCAATACCCAGGAGGCGGTGCTGGCGCGCGAGGCCTCGGGTGCGGCGATAATTTTCGACCAGGCCGGGCGCGACACCCACCCCGATCCGCTGATCTATTTGCGCGACATCTGGGCCGCGGGGACGCGTCTGAACGATCTTCAGCGTCTCAACGTGAACGGTTTCGATGCCGCCACCGCGACGACGCAAATCCGCGGTCAGGTCGGCAATTATTCAGGCGCGTTCGATGTGCGGCTGGTGGCGATCCAGTTCGGTGCGCGCGAAATCTACAGGTTCATGTTTCTGACCCCGCCCGCGCGCACGGCGGCCCTGCGCGTCGAATTGCAGCGCGTTACCTTTTCATTCCGCAGGCTGACTGCCCGCGAAACGTCCCGCATTCACCCGTTGACACTGGAAATCATGACGGTGCGGCGCGGCGATACGGTCGAGTCGCTGGCGCGCGGCCTGCCGTTCGAGGACCTGCTGGTGGAACGCTTCCGCACTCTCAACGGGCTGCCGGCGGGCGAGCGGTTGACGGCGGGTATGCGAATCAAGATCGTCGCGGAGTAGGGCCCCCTAGACCTCGATCCATTCGAGGGCGCGGCCTTCCGAATCGAAGCACGCCGCCGCCAGGCGGCCGCCGAAACCGCAGCCGCCATCGACGGTCGCGGTGTGGCGCGTCATGGCGAGGCCGCGGTGGCGCCGGTCATAGCCGCGCACAATCATCGTTGCCTCGCCGTAAGGCTCGGTGATCGAATCGAAGAACCCCGACCCCCACCACAGAATGTCGCCCTGTTCTGAAATCGGCCGCGCCGGGTCGAGGCCCGCATGGACAAACAGGACGCGGCCGTTTTCCGTCAATGCGGCGCGGCACACGCCATTGAGCAACTCGTCGTGGCCGGGTTGCGCCTGCACCGCCTCGCGGGATCCGGTCGTCCAGCGCGTGATCGACAACGCGCCGTCGCGCAGGTGGGCGCGCGCGGTGTCCGGGTTGACGCCATAGGCGCGGACGGTGGCTTCCAGGCCCTGCCCCATCATCCATTCGAACACCTCGCCCGGGTTGGGCGCGAACTGGAGTTGCAGGCACTTGCGCCACATTTCCTCCTGGGCGCCGCGCAAATAGACGAAATCGCCGGCTTCCATGCCGGGGCGGAAATGGCGCTGGCGGAAGGACAGCAGTTCGTCCAGCACCGCCTGAATCTGTGTGCCGTAGCCGAGATAATTGCCGAGATAGACGAACCGGTCGCCGGGTGCGAAACGGCCGGAAATCTCCGCGTGAAGCGCCGCGAGCCGGGTGGCGTCGCCGTGAATCGCACCCACCGCCCAGATGCGGCGCACGTCGGTCAGGGTGGCGACAAGTTCGTTGGGTTCGGGATCGCGCATGAAGGGCTGGGTGAGTTTCTGTGGGAGAAGGGTGCGGCAGTGTGAAGGACACCACGGGCCCCGATCAAGGGTTCACTTGGCCGCCTTGATCATTCGGGGGGCCGCCCTGACGATTCATAGATCCGCTCGCGGGTTCGGCCGCTAGAGCGGTTCCGGATTGATCGGAACCACTCCAGTTCTTTTTCGCTCCCGGCAGCGGGCCCGAGGGTCCACGCCTGCGCGGGCGCGCCGGTCAAGCGGCGGGCCGCCTTGCGGCCACGGGCGATTCCAGACGAACCGGAATCGCTCAATATGGGTATGCCGCGATTCAAAAACGCCCGCCCCGGCATCCGGGACGGGCGCATTGTTAGCCGGGCCGGAGTCCGCCTCAGGCGGCTTCCAGTACCTTTTGCAGTTTGGCGGTGGCGGCGTCTTCGTCGATCTTCTCGACCACCGCGACCTCGCGGACCAGTCGTTCGAGCGCCGCCTCGTAGATCTGGCGCTCGGAATAGGATTGCTCAGGCTGATTCGGGCCACGGTGCAGGTCGCGCAACACTTCGGCAATCGAGACCGGATCGCCGGAATTGATTTTGGCCTGGTATTCCTGGGCGCGGCGCGACCACATGTTGCGCTTGACCCGGGCCCGGCCCTTGAGTGTGACGAGGGCGGATTCGAGGACCTTGGGCGAGGCCAGTTTGCGTACGCCCGCGGTCGCGGTCTTCGCCACCGGCACCCGTACCGTCATCTTGTCCTTGTCGAAAGTGATGATGAACAGCTGCAGCTTGTGGCCGGAGATCTCCTGCTCTTCGATCGCCGTCACTTGGCCGACGCCGTGGGTCGGGTAGACGACATAGTCGTTGACCGCGAACGGCAGCTTCTTCTTGGGTGCAGTCTTCTTCTTTGCCATATCCCTCTTTACCTAAAGCTGCGGAAGCCGAAGACACATGCCCGCTCGCAGCGAAAACACACCCGCCGCGCAGGGCCGTCGATACTGGTGTAACCCGGTTCGCGGCGGTTGGCCAAGAACCGCCGTCACGGCCTCAATTACGTCCCGATCTGGGACATCCCGCTCCGATACGCCGAAGCGACGACCCCTCACAGACCGGAAGCAACGGCCTGAACCCCAATAGAACCGGGACTATAACACAAAATAACGCCGATTTCCACGGCGCCGTCCGGTCTCGCGTAAAAGTTCAGGATAGAATTGAAAAAACAACCCCCAGTAGGGGGTGGCCGACGCTCAGGAACCGACGCCGGGGTTCTTGCTGAAATACTTCTCGTGTTTGCCCGCTTCGGCGCGGAACTCGGCTTCGTCGGCCGGCACTTCGCCCTTCTCGGTGATGTTGGGCCACGTGTCGGCGTATTCGCGGTTGAGTTCGATCCACTTCTCGGAGGCTTCGTCGGTGTCGGGCAGGATTGCCTCGACCGGGCATTCAGGCTCGCACACTCCGCAGTCGATGCACTCATCGGGGTGGATGACCAGCATATTTTCGCCCTCGTAGAAACAATCCACCGGGCAGACTTCTACGCAGTCCATCAACTTGCACTTAATACAGGCCTCATTGACGATATAGGTCATAGGGTCTTCAGCTCCTGCCTTTCCGCCGCCGGGAGATCAACGGGGTCATTCAGGCTTTGACGCCGAGCCGCGCGATGACCCGTTTGCGCGCCGCTCCCGATTCCTGATCAGAGACATAAATAAGGCCGGTCACGCGGCGCATGAGATTTGCCTCGAATGGATGCAGAACGCCGTCGGCATAAGCGACTTCCCACAGCATTTCAATGATACCGATGCGATCCTCGATCGGGAAATGGTCCTTGATGGCGCGCGTGAACTTCACGAGATGGTTCGGTTCCGCCTGGGCCTCGCGCGCGGTCGCAATCAAGTCGGTGGCCTCGACGGTGCTGAGGCCAAAATTCTTCTGAACGATCTGGGAAATCGCTTCCGCCTCGGTATCATCGAATTGACCGTCTATCTTGGCCGCTTCAACCATCAAGACGGCGGCGGCAAGGCGTTTGGTGTCCTCGGCGACGCGCGAATCTTCTTGCGCGCGCGCGGCATCCATCGCGCCGAAGGCCGCCGCGATGTCTCGAATCCGATTGATCATAGAGGTATCCTGTTGGTGCGACTCCGGCATTCCGACGCCCCAATGCCAGCCCGCACCACTGGGCTAACTTTTTGATAGTGTTCAATTCTTTCCGGCAATTGGGTTCTACTCGATCCGATCCAGTTGCCGAAATTGAATCACTAGCACAGCCCCCGAAACCCATCAAGCCGGGGCCCGGAGCGCGTCACCGCCGCGCGGCGCTGCGAATCCGTTCGAGCGCACGGCGTTCGGCCTTGGTCGGGCGGCCGGCGCCGGCCTCGCGCCGCGGCGCCGCGGACCCGTCAGTTGGCGCCGGCGCTTTCGCCTTTGCTGCGGGCGGAGCGAGATCGGTATAGAGCAATGCCGCTTCCGCCGCCGGGCCACGCCGGGTGCCGATGTCCTCGATCTGGATAACGCGAACCCGGCGCGCTTGCGCGAACGTAAGTACATCGCCCGCCCGCACCGGTTGGCCCGGCTTCCCGACACGCTTGGTGTTCAATCGCACCTTGCCGGAGTCGCAGACCTTGGTGGCGAGGCTGCGGCTCTTGAAGAACCGGGCGAACCACAGCCACTGATCGAGACGGCGGGAGGGCTTCACGCGGGACGGTTCCGCTTGCGCGGGCCGGCGGGAGATTTTCGCCGCCGAGGCTTACCGCGCCCGCGTGGCGGCGCGAAGTCGAGAGCGCGCAATACGGCGAACGGCGAATCGGACGCGGGCGCCGCAGCGTCGGGTTTTTGCTCCGGCAGTTTTGCGCTCCCGGGTCCGGCTGTGCGGCCGCGAACGCGCGCCGGCTTGCGGGTCGCATATCGCGCTTCGCCGTCCGGGTCGCGCGAGACAACGCGAAATCCCATCACCTTCAGCACCGCGGGAAATTCATCGCGCGTACATCCCGCCAGCGACAGGAGTTCCGGGCTGGCCGTGAAGGCGCCTACGCGCGACAATTTTGCCGCCTCGGCCGCGAGGCGCTCGAGCATGTCGATACGCACGGCGCGCGCGCCGCAAACGGCATAGCCCGCGGCCTCGTAAAAGCCGGGCGGTGCCTCGGCTGCCGGCACCGATACCCGCCCGGCCGCCTCGAGCGGCAAAGCCGGGGCGTTACGATGGATCCCCCACAGGATCAGCCGAAGGTTCGCCCGCGCTGGTTTCAGCAGGGGCGGCATGTAGACGAACACGCGCCCGAAGCGCACGCCCAGCCGTGACAGCCGACTCGCCTCGTCGCGTTGCAACGCCGCCACCAGGTCCTGAACATGGCCGGCACGCACCGACCCGAGCCCCTCCTCGAGATGGTAGGCAAGGCCGCGCGCGGCGCCGACGAGATCGGCGCGGGACAGCCGCACCAGCGGTCCGAGCGTGTATTCGATGTGGCTATCCAGCCATCGCTCCAGCCGTTTCCGTACCAGGACCCGGGGCCGCCCGGACAGCAGGTCGGCGTGGACCAGGGAAAGCCGCGGGGTCAGCGCCGCGTTTCCGGCTTCCAGGCGCGCAACCGCTTCCCCCTGCCACAGGATGCGTCCTTCCGGCGTCAGCCGAAGGGCAGTGTCGGCGGCTTCCGAGAGGGTGCGTGCGCGCTCCATGATCTCGCGATGGATGGCGGGGCGCGCGGCGGCCCGTAGCGCCCGCCCCTCGGGCAGGGTGGAAACATCGGCGGCGACGAACCGGAACCCTTTCAAGTGGCCGAGGTCGTGCCCCTCGACCCGGACCTCGCCCTCCTCGGTGACGGTGGCGTGCCATTCGCCGGCGTCGCGCAATTTGCGCCGGAGTGCCGAGGTGCGTGCATCGACGAACCGCTGCGTCAACGACCGGTGCAGCGCATCCGAAAGCCGGTCCTCGACGGCGCGGGTGCGTTCCTGCCAGTGAACCGGATCGTCGAGCCACGACTCGCGGTGGGTCACGTAGGTCCAGGTGCGGATGAAGCCGAGGCGCTGCGACAGGGTATCGATGCCGCCGTCGACCTGATCGAGGCGCGCGACCTGTGCCGCCAGCCAGTCGGCCGGAATTCGTCCCTCCTCAAGAAGGTGCCGGAACAGGCGTGCCAGCAACTGGACATGCGTGTCGGGCAGGGTCTTGCGGAAATCCGGAATCCGGCACACGTCCCACAACAGCCGCACGTTGGCGGGCGAGCGCACGGCCCGGGCGATGTCGTCCTCGCGGAACAGCCCCTTGAGGGCCATCAGATCATCGGAGTCCTGCGCCCGCACGAGGCAGGAATCGGGGACCGGCATCTCGAGGCTGGTAATCAGACCCGGTACCGACGAGAGATCGAGTTTGGTGTTGCGGTACTGCAGCCGGCGCAGGCCCTGGTACTGGTGCGCTTCAATCTGCGCCACGGTGTCGCCGTCGAGATCGGGCGCTTCGCCGGTGGTGCCGAAGGTGCCGTCGTTCATGTGGCGGCCGGCGCGGCCCGCGATCTGGCCGATTTCGGCGGCGGTCAGGGGACGCGTGCGGCGGCCGTCGAACTTGGAAAGGCCGGCGAAGGCGACGTGGCCGACGTTGAGGTTGAGTCCCATGCCGATGGCATCCGTCGCCACCAGAAAATCGACCTCGCCCTCTTCGAACAGGGCGACCTGGGCGTTGCGCGTGCGCGGGCTCAAGGAACCCATCACCACGGCGGCGCCGCCGCGGGCGCGCCGGATGAATTCGGCGATGGCGTAAACGTCACTGGCGCTGAAAGCGACGATCGCCGAGCGTGGCGGCAAGCGCGAAAGCTTCTTTGCGCCCGCAAACGTCAACCGCGAGAACCGGGGCCGGGTGACGATCTCGGTGCCGGGTACCAGGTGGCGGATCAGGCGGCGCGCCGTATTCGCGCCCATGAACAGGGTCTCGAAGCTGCCGCGCGCACTCAGCAGGCGGTCCGTGAAGACATGCCCGCGCTCGGGGTCCGCCGCCACCTGAATTTCGTCGACGGCGACGAATTCGGCCGGCCGCGATACCGGCATCGATTCGACCGTACAGACGAAGTAGCGCGCCGTCGGCGGGACGACCCGTTCCTCGCCGGTGATGAGCGCCGCCGCACCCGCGCCCTTGAGCGCCGCCGCCCGGTCGTAGATTTCGCGCGCCAGGAGGCGTAACGGCAGGCCGATGATTCCGCTGCGGTAGCCCAGCATGCGCTCGACCGCAAAGTGGGTCTTGCCGGTATTGGTGGGACCCAAGAGGGCGGTGACGCGGGATTTGGGTTTCCGAATTAGGGTCGGCATGTGAGAAGAGTGAGGCCCGAACCGGCTGTGCGCAAGGGCGGCGGTCAAAGCTATTCGAGCGCGTCCACGACCATTGCTTCCAAGCTTGATCCGGTTTGCCGGAGTTTTATTAGGGGCTTGAATTCGTCCGAGTTCCAAAAACCCAAGGCGTGGGCCCGAGAGGGGAACTTGAGGACAAATGCGGCATCAGGAAGCGCCTCGTTGCCCTCCAAATGGGCGGGATCGCCGCCGCGCACGACAAAATGCCCAGAATGATCTTCAATCAGTTTAGGCACTTTCGAAAAATATTCCTCCATCCATTCGCGGTTCTGAATATTCATCCGCCCGACAATGTAGGCTTTCATTGATTTCGACGCTCCCGGCAGTTTCGACCTAAACCATAAGTCGGAATTCGGATAAGATGGCGAAAATTTCCGATCACCTGAGTTTATGACGACATTCGACAAGAAAACCCTCGCCGACTGGCAGACGCTCGCCGAGGCCGAACTCAAGGGCCGCGCCGCTGACGACCTGGTGTGGAAGACGCCCGAGGGCATCGACGTGAAGTCCCTCTACACCGCGGCCGACCTCGAGGCGCTGGAATCGGAGTCGGAAACCGGCGGGATCACGGAGGCCATGCCCGGCTTTGCGCCGTTCGTGCGCGGGGTGCGCGCCACTATGTACGCCAACCGCCCTTGGACCGTGCGCCAATATGCGGGTTTTTCGACGCCCGAGGATTCGAACGCCTTCTACCGCCAGGCGCTGGCCGGCGGGCAGGCCGGGCTGTCGGTCGCCTTCGACCTTGCCACCCACCGCGGCTACGATTCCGATCATGCGCGCGTCGCGGGCGACGTCGGCAAGGCGGGCGTCGCCATCGATTCGGTCGATGACATGAAGATTCTGTTCGACGGCATCCCGCTCGATCGCATGAGCGTTTCCATGACCATGAACGGCGCCGTGCTACCGGTGCTGGCCGCCTTCATTGTCACCGGCGAGGAGCAGGGCGTCGCGCAGGAGGCGCTGTCGGGCACCATCCAGAACGACATTCTCAAGGAATTCATGGTGCGGAATACATACATTTACCCGCCTGAACCCTCGATGCGAATCGTCGCCGACATCATCGCCCACGCCGCCGCGCACATGCCCAAGTTCAACTCGATCTCGATCTCCGGCTATCACATGCAGGAAGCCGGCGCGACGGTGGTGCAGGAACTCGCCTACACCCTCGCCGACGGGCGCGAATATGTGCGCGCCGCGTTGAAGCGCGGGCTCGACATCGATGCGTTTGCGCCGCGGCTCTCGTTCTTTTTCGCCATCGGCATGAACTTTTTCATGGAGATTGCGAAACTTCGCGCCGCCCGCCTGTTGTGGGCCCGCATGATGAAGGAACTCGGCGCCACCGATCCGCGTTCGCTTTCGTTGCGCACCCACTGTCAGACCTCGGGCGTGTCGCTCACGGAACAGGACCCGCTCAACAACGTCGTCCGCACCGCCTATGAGGCGCTGGCGGCAGTGCTGGGCGGCACGCAAAGCCTGCACACCAACGCCTACGACGAGGCGCTGGCCTTGCCCTCGGAAACTTCGGCACGGGTCGCGCGCAACACGCAACTGATTCTTGCCGAGGAAACCGGGATCTCCCACGTGGTCGATCCGCTCGGCGGCAGTTACTACGTCGAGCATCTGACGCACTCGGTCGCCGCCGCCGCGCAGGCGATCATCGACGAGGTCGAGGCCGCGGGCGGCATGACCAGGGCGGTCGCCGCCGGTTTGCCGAAAATGCGAATCGAAGAGTCCGCCGCCCGCCGTCAGGCGCGGATCGAGCGCGACGAGGACGTGGTCGTTGGCGTCAACAAATACCGCGCCGACGAAGCGGAGCCGGTGGAGCTTTTAGAGATCGACAACCACGCGGTCCGGGATTCGCAAATCGCGCGTCTTGAAAAAACCCGCGCCAGCCGCGACGGTGGCGCCGTTGAATCCGCGCTGAGCGCGCTCGGTGAGGGCGCCAACGGTGAGCCGAACCTGCTCGCGCTGTCGGTCGAGGCGATGCGCGCGCGCTGCACCGTGGGCGAGGTTTCCGAGGCGCTGGCGCAGGTGTTCACGCGCCACCGTGCCGAGATCCGCGCCGTCACCGGCGTCTATGGCGGCGCGTTCGGCGACGACGAGGCGTTTCGCGAAATCCAGCGCCGGGTCGCCGCCTTCGGCGACAACGAGGGCCGCCGCCCGCGCATTCTGGTCGCCAAGCTGGGCCAGGACGGCCACGACCGCGGCGCCAAATTGATCGCCACCGCCTTCGCCGATTTCGGGTTCGATGTCGACATCGGACCCTTGTTCCAGACGCCGGGCGAGGCGGCGCGCCAGGCGGCAGAAAACGACGTCCATATCGTCGGCATTTCCAGCCAGGCCGCCGCCCACAAAACTCTGGTGCCGGAACTGGTGGCCGAACTCCGGCGGCAGGGCGCATCGGAGGTGCTGGTGGTGGTGGGCGGTATCGTCCCGCCGGCCGATTACACATTCCTGCGCGAGGCCGGCGTCGGCGCCATCTTCGGCCCGGGCACGAATATTCAGGACGCCGCCGCCGAAGTGCTCGGCCTGCTGGCGGAGAGACGCGCCGCAGCCTGATCGATCGTGCCGCCGGATTCCGGGCGGCCCCGCAGGCCCATTCCGATTCAGGCGCCGATGTTGCGGCCCCGGAACGGCCGCCGGTGCCTTGAAGTGGCTTATAGTTCCATTATACTGGAAATATGGAATTAAAAACCGTCGTTGCCGCCTTGGCGGCGCTTGGCCACGAAACGCGGCTTTCCGTATTCCGCCTGCTGGTACAGGCCGGGCCGTCGGGCCTCGCCGCCGGGCGCCTCGCCGCGACCCTTGCGCTGCCCGGGGCGACGCTTTCGTTTCATCTTTCGCATCTGGTGCAGGCCGGACTGGTGCGCGCCACTCGCCATGGACGCTCGATCGTCTATGCCGCCGACCTGGGGGCGATGGACCGGTTGATGACCGATCTCGGCGAGATCGGCCGCGCCAATACCAGCGCCGCGCATCCTGACCCGGCAACGGACACGGAGGCGGAAACCGGATCGGGGCCGGACGACGCAACGGCGGCGCTGATGTCGGCGCGCTGGGACGGGGCAGCGGGGCGCAGCGGCTAGGCGTCAGTGGGGAGACGGATTGACGAGCATGACCGTCTCGATCCCCCGCGGCGATGTCTCGTCAAGAATTTTCAGGCGCTGAAGTTGGCAGGTTCATCGGCCCTGCCCGACAGGCGCGGGCCGGAGCGAAGGTGTCTGGGGGATCTTTGTGTGGGACTAGGTCTTGGGCGGTTTCGGTCCCGGCCCCGATCCCGTACTCGGCCCCGGTTCCGGCCCCGATCCCGATCCTGGCCCCGAACTAGGCCCTGGTCCCGGTCCCGAACTCGGCCCCGGCCCTGATCCCGATCCTGGTCCCGGTCCCGGCCCCGAACTCGGCCCCGGCCCTTATCCCGATCCTGGCCCCGTACTCGGCCCTGGCCCTGGTTCCGGCCCTGCACTCGGACCTGGCCCGGGGCGCGGTCCGGGATCGCCGGGGTTCGGTGCCGCGCCGGGCGCGGCGCCACCCGCGGGGCGGGGCCGCCGCCGGACACGGAATTCCGCCGCGCTGCGGCTACGCGGTTGCGCGGGCCGCGGCCACGGGCGGAACGGGTAGGGCTTGATCTCGTTCTGAAAGGTCTCGAACAGGGTAATTTCGTACAGGTACATGCCGATGCTCTGGCCCAGGCTGCGCAGCCGGTCGATCGGCTTGCCGGAAAACAGCTTGAAGAGGAATTGCAGTACCGCAACGGCGCCGAGAATGATCACCGAAACGTAGAAAGCGACCCCGAACAGGATCATGTAGATCAGCCGCACCCAGGTGCTGCCCTCGGTCAGGTGCTTGCGGATCTCGTCGCGGAATTCGTCTTCCCCCAGTCGGTCTTCTTCCATGGCCCGTTGCGCCCAGTTTCCGGCCGGTGCCCGCGCGGCAAGCCCGGCAGCCCCCAAAAAGGTCCCCCTTTAGGTGGCGATTTTAGCCGCCCGGTCAAGCGGGGCCAACACCCGCCGCGCCGATTTCCCGGCCGCGGCCCGCGTCGCCCGACCCGGCGCCGAGATCGCGATACGCCGTCCGCCCGATCCAGCGTGCCAGGGGGCGTTCGTCCCTGGAATGCCACCGTGCCAGCTCCGTGCCGGTCCCCCGGAATCGAGACCGCCCCGCAATCGAACCCGGCGCAGCAATCGAAGCTGGCGCAGCAATCGAAGGCGGCACGGCAATTAAACCCGGCCGAAAGAACGAGCCCACCGCCCGAAATCGGACCCGGCCCAGCAAGCGAACGCGGCCGAGCAATTGACCCCCGGCGAGCATCGGACCCGGCGCCGAATTGATCCATCCCCTGCAATTCACATCGCGGTCGGAAGCAAAGAATTAACCCCGGCTCGGCAGGGTTTTTCTTGGTATTGTGGACGGTATCAAGGACCCCTTTTTGGGACGCAAGGTTGAGTCGGTTTGCCTTCCGACCCGCTTGGATGCGGGTCTGTTGCTGCTGCCGGGCAACATCGTGGGCAAGGACCATGCGGCACGAGGCAATGGCATGTTTCGTCGTTGGTTCGTGCAGAGAAGATCAAATCGGTTTCACCGCCCGCGCGGTGGCGTTTCCCGAATCGGCGTCAAGAAATCCGCTCGCCGCAGCATTCTGAAAGACGGAGATCAAACAACATGCCGACCAACGAAGATTCCCTTATTCGAGATTACATGGCCGTCGCCGACGACGTGTTTGCGCGCGTCAAGCCGACGTTCTCGCCCGAATCCGAAGCGCGTCTTGCGGCGATGTTCACGCTGCCTGAAGGTCTCTATGCCGACCTGGTTGAAGCCTGCCACGCTTATGTCTCGGGGACCCTTGCCGCACATGGCATCAAGAGTGATCACGACGACCCCTACCTGAACCTGCGCGACCACAACGAAGAAATCACCAACCTGACCATCAACGGCGCCCTTAATCCCAAGGATCGAACTGGAACCCGAGTTCAACGAGATTCAGCGTCGCCTTGCCGCCATTCTCGAGCACTATGACGCCGGAACGGTCTTCGATTGGAGCCAGTGCCCGGCGAATCTGCGGTTTTCGATAAAGTCGCGGCTGGATCGGCTGGCCGCGAGCCAGCATCCCTACAAGGCGCTCCAGCCCCATTCCGATGTCTGGGCTGGCGAACCCATCGATTTCATCAATTTCTTCATCCCCATTTATATCGATGGTAAAGCGCTCAATCTCGACGTGCTCGAAGCGACGCCGGAAACAGAGTTCAACACGCTACGCGCCTTCGACAACTACGAGGACGCGCTCAAAACGGTCGAGTTTGGCAAGCCCGGTACATTTGCGCCGGGCCTTGGCGAGGGAATGATCGTCGATTCGCGGTTGATCCATAACTCGTCCTACAACAATCTCGGGACCATTCGCGCCTCGTTCGATTTCCGGTTCCGTCCCCGTATGGAGAACGAGCCCGAACTGAAGAAACGTCTCGACGCTGCGGAGACGGCACAGAACGTCACCTTTGTTCCCTATGATCTGTGGCGCGGAATCGGAACCAAGGTCACCTTTCACGCCAACCAATCGTTCGACATCGCGCGCAAAGCGGACAGTCCGCCGCCGGACGGTTGGTACAACCACCGCTTTTCGAATGAACACCGCGCCTCGTTCGATCAACCCGCGGTCTCGACCGACGGCACATAGCCAACCCCAGGCGAGGCGGCACACGCGCAAGGCTGCCTCGGCGGGGCGACCCTAACCGGTGCCGGAGCCGAGTTCGCGAAGGGCCGTCCGCCCGATCCAGCGGGCCGGCGGGCGCTGGTCGGTCGCAAGCCGCCGCGCCAATGTCCGCGCCTGCCGTGCCAGTCCGGGGCCGCGCCGCCCGATCCGGCGCAGCGCCCAGGCCGCGGCCTTCTTGACCATCGTGCGCCCGTCGCCGGCGGCACCTTCGATTCGTCCGAGATGGGCGGTGAATACGCCTTTGGGCGGGTCGCGGTCGTGCACCGCAAGACTGGCGATCAGGGCGAAACCGGCGCGGCGCACGAACTCCGCCCGGCGCCGGGTCCAGGCGGCTGCGGCGGCATGGGCGTGGCGACTGTGGCGGAACAAGTTGTTGCAATACCCGTCGCACACATCCCAGGAATCGAACCCGGCGGCAATCCGGTCCATCCCCTTGCGGGTCAGCGACTCGGGATCGATCAGCATCGAGGCCATGATTTGCGCCTCGTGCTGGCCGCTGGCCCACAACGACCAGCCGAGGACGTCGCGTTGCTGTTTATCGAATTCCTGGCGCAGATCACGCACCCGCGCCCTCAGGTGCCGCACCGAAACGCCGGTAGCCCGGTCCACGGTGATCCCGTAGCGCGCCATGCCGGCCCGATTGGTCTCTGAGCCCTCGGCCGCCAGCCAGGTCAGCAGATTTGCCGTTTCGGTTTTCATTTGCGTAAATCGTAACCATTTTGAAGGGGTCGCGCGCCCGTCGTCTGCGTCCGGCTTGGGGCCGGATGGAATTGGTAGGAGACGCCAAATAGAATCGCGTGAAATCAAAAGGTTAACTTCAACATGCGGGCGGACATCGGGGTTAGGAGATCTGAAGAATCAACATTTCAGTGTCGAACCTCCATTTTCCCCGGTCCCGGGTTGGGCTATTAGGTCTCATGGGCATCAAAGAAATTCTCTCGAGGACGACGCCACCGAAGACGGCCGAGTCCGGCGAAAAGGTCAAATCTGGCGCGGCACCGGCCAAAGACGCGGCGCGCGCCCAAGATGCGGCATCGACCCAAGACGCGGCATCGGCCAAAGATGCGGCACCGGCCCAAGACGCGGCACCGGCCAAAGACGCGGTGCGCGCCCAAGATGCGGTACCGGCCCAAGATGCGGCATCGGCTCAAGATGCGGCACCGGCCAAAGACATCAGTGGCGAACGCCGCGCCCTGATCAAGGAAGCCTTGGACGTGCGCAAGCGCGTTCGCGAAAAGCTCGATCCCGAGACGATCGAGCGCCTGGCCCGTCAGGCCGGAATCAAGAACGAGCCCTGACCCAACCGCGTGGGGCGCGGCAATATCTCCGTGCGGTATATCCGCCGCCACCCCGCTTCGACTATCGTGGGCCCATGGCCCGTTTCCCCCGTGTGCCCGGACGCCGGCGCTGCCCGTGACCGCCCAACCTGAAAGCGCCATGCCCGGTCTTGCCGCCGAGATTGCCGCCGGCGACCGGCGCGCCCTGGCTCGCGCCATCACCCTGATCGAATCCGAACGTGCCGATCACGCCCATGAGGCGACCGCCCTTCTTGAATCGCTGTTGCCGGCCACCGGCGGCGCGGTGCGGCTCGGCATTTCGGGCGCCCCCGGCGTCGGCAAATCGACCTTCATTGAATCCTTTGGCATGCACCTGCTCGGCGCCGGACTGAGGGTCGCGGTCTTGGCGGTCGATCCGACCAGCCGCCGCTCCGGCGGATCGATCCTTGGCGACAAGACCCGCATGGAGCGCCTCGCCCGCGAGAACGCTGCCTTCATCCGGCCTTCGCCGGCCGGCCGCACGCTCGGCGGGGTCGCGCGCCGCACCTCCGAGGCGCTGCTGTTGTGCGAGGCCGCGGGCTTTGATGTTGTCATCGTCGAGACCGTGGGCGTGGGCCAGTCCGAAACCGCGGTCGCGGGCCTGGTCGACATGTTTCTTCTGTTGATCGCGCCCGGTGGCGGCGACGAATTGCAGGGCATCAAGCGCGGCATCGTCGAACTTGCCGATCTGGTATTGGTCAACAAAGACGACGGCGATCTGGCCGCGGCCGCCGGTCGCATCGCCGCCGAATACAAGGGGGCGCTGTCGCTGTTGCGGCCTGAAAGCGCGCACTGGTCGCCCGAGGTGCTGCGCTGCTCGGCGCTTGCACAAACCGGCATTGCCGAGGTTTGGGCGGCGGTCGAACGTCACCGCCGGGCCCTGACCGACTCGGGCGCGCTCAAGGCGCGCCGCGCAACCCAGGCCCGTGAGGCGCTGTGGGCGGAAGTCACCGAAGAATTGCTGCAGCGCCTGCGAAAGGCGCCCAAGGCGAGACTGCTGGTGCCCGCAATCGAGGCGCGGGTTGCGGCCGGCAGCCTGTCGCCGCGCGCTGCCGCGCAACTGCTCATCGAAACGGAGGAATAGCCATGAACACCGAATCCGCATCGGGCTCGCCCCTTGCCGCCGCCATCATTGGTGCCGAAAACTTGGAAGAATCGCTGAAGTTCTACCGCGACGTCATCGGCCTCGACGCAAGTCCGGTGGAAACATGGGCGGGGCCCGCTTTCGAGCGGCTCTGGAATCTGCCCAAAGGCGCCTCCGCGCGCGCCGCGCTCTGCCAGGCAGGCAGCGACGAAGTCGGGCGCGTGCTGCTGGCCGAGTTCGATTCGCCCGACCGCCAGCGCGTCCGCGAAAACGGTGAGCGCCGCGCCTATTCGCTGTTCAACCTCAATTTCTATACTCACGACATTTTCGCCGCCCACACCGATCTTTCGGCGCGCGGCTACGAATTCTGGAGCGAACCCGTGAACTACGCACTCAGCGACGCCGTCGGCGCGCCCATCGAGGTCATCTTCGAGGGGCCCGACGGGGTTGCGATCAACCTGGTCGAACTGAAGGGCGGCGACCCCGACACCCAGATCGGCCGCATGCGCGCCTATCTCGAGAGCCACGGCACCACATCCACGGGCTATACCAACGTCGTCACCTCGGCCCATTGCGTCCGATCGCGCGACAGGGCGGTCGATTTCTATACCCAGGTGCTGGGCATGGGGATCATCATCGACGAAGAACTCTCGAAACCCGAGACCAACCATTTCCTCGGCCTCGCCGAGGGCTCGCGCACCCACATCACGTTCTTTCAGGGCAACAACAAATTCGGCAAGGTGGCGATGTCGTACCCGGTGAACTACGACCCGCCCGACCTGATTCCGCGCTCGCAGGCTCCCAACATCGGCTATATCGCGCAGGCGTTCGTGGTCGCGGATCTCGGTGCGGCCGAGGCGGCGTGCGAACGTGCGCAGGCCGAAACCTATGCGCCGCGCATGGAAATCGACCTTCCCGGTATCGGCGAGCGGGCCGTAACCACCGTGCGCAACCCGGCTTCGGGCGCAATCACGCTGCTCATCGAGGCGGTGTAGGGGCGCGGCCGATTCCGCTGGCGCCGCCGTTTGGCCCGCGCCGCCGTGCGCCGCCGTTGGCGGGCCCGGAGACAGGCTGGCGCAGCGCCGGACCGGCGCAGCGCGAGGAAGGCACAAAGAGCGAGGGAAAGACGATGGCACGCGCGAAAGGTTCCGGCTCTCCTCTCGCCGCCGCCGTTATTGGCGTCGAAAACCTCGAAGCCTCGCTCGGCTTTTACCGCGACGTCATCGGCCTCGACGCGGGTCCGGTGGAAACGTGGGCCGGACCCGGGTTCGAGCGGCTCTGGGGGTTGCCCGCAGGCGCCACCGCACGCGCCACCCTCTGCCAGGCGGGCGGCGACGAAGTGGGGCGGGTGCTTCTGGTCGAATTCGATGCCGCGGCCCGCGAGCCGGTGCGGGCGCGGGGCGAACGCCGCTTCTACGCGCTCTTCAACCTCAATTTCTATACCCGGGATATCTTTGCGTCCCATGCCGACCTGGTGCGGCGGGGTTACGAATTCTGGACCGAACCGGTGGCCAACGATCTCGCCAAGGGCGCGGACTCGCCCCTTGAGGTTGTTTTCGAGGGGCCCGACGGCGTTATCATAAATTTCGTCGAGGTGCGGGGTGCCCCCGGCACACCGCTTGGTGACATCCGCGCCTTTCTCGAGGACCACGGCACCACGCCCACGGGCTATACACCGGTCGTCACCTCGGCCCATTGCGTCACATCACACGCCAAGGCCCTCGCTTTCTACCAACAAGTGCTCGGAATGGAGGTCTTGATGGACCGGGTGATGGACCAGGACGAGGCCAATTATTTCCTCGGCCTCCCAAAGGGCTCGGCCACACAGATAACGTTTTTGAAAGGCGACAACCTGTTCGGCAAGATCGTTCTCTCGGCGCCGCTCAACTACACGCCGCCCGACCTGACCCCGCGCGCGATGGCCCCCAACATCGGGTACCTGGCGCAGGCATTCGGGGTCGCGGATCTCGAAGGGGCGGAGTCGGCGGCCGCGGTCGTGGGCGCGCACGCCCACACGGCTCGCCAGAGGCTCCGGGTGGTGGGCCTCGGTGAGCGGGCGGTAACGGCAGTTCGCAACCCGGCCTCGGGTGCCTTGACCTGGTTGCTGGGGGTCTGAACCACCGGGACGGTGCCCGGCGGTTCAGGTGTCTCCCTACTCGGTGACTTTTAGATTCTCAGCCGAGGACTTGCCGTTGGGGCCAGCCTGCAATTCGAACTCGACGCGCTGGCCTTCCTGAAGGCCGGGCAGCCCGGCGCGTTCCACCGCCGAGATATGCACGAATGCGTCTTTGCCGCCATCGTCGGGGGCGATAAAGCCATAGCCCTTGACGGGGTTAAACCACTTTACTGTTCCAGTCGTCATGCGATCGTTCTTTCGTCTTTTGTGTTTCGTGTCTTGCGATACTTGCCACACGGGAACGCACCATGCGCCCCTACTCAGGTCTGCGATTTCCGAGAGGTTGTGCGGCCGCGCGAGGCGTTGCAGCAGGATCCGCCGGGGTCTTCGAAGACTGTCGAGGCGATTTAGACACGCCCGCGCCCAATATACAAACAGAAATCCCCTCTCCCGGGCTCAGCGGGAGGCGTTCCCGGGCGCAGTGGGAGGCGTCGCGCCGGCCCTGATCCCGGTTTCTGGGCTCGGATCTGACCCGCCCGGCCGCCCAGCAGGCGGCCAGAAGACCCGTCAACCGGGCGTCAGAGCCCGACCTTCACCAGAAGGCCAAACTCGTTTTTCTTGCCGCCGATGATCGGAATGACGATGACCGAGTCGTTTTTTGCGTCAACGGCAAGAAACGCGACCGCATGCGCCAGGACCGCGCCGCCGATCACGTCGCGCCAGCGGTGCTCGTTCAGCTTGACGCGGCTGTACCCGACGGCGGCGGCGGCGGCCTCGAACGGCAGGCCCCATTGCCAGCCATAGCGATAATGCACGTAGGCCGCGGCCGAGAACGCCGTCGCCGCGTGTCCCGACGGAAAGGCGTCGTTGCCCCGGCCGTTCGGCCGGCTGGCGTCGACTCTTTGCTTCAAGCCTTCGGTGAGCAGGATCGTGCCGGCGGCGCTGACGGCGAACTACTTGAGCCCCTCGCCGTCACCGCGAACTATGGCGCCGGTGGTCGCATAGAGCGGCAGAAACACGCGCCCGATGTCGGAGAATCCGCTCAGGCTCGTGAGTTCGGCGGCACTCGCCATCGCCGGCAGGCAGAGGGCAGCCACAAGGCCCGTGAACAGGGATCGAAAGGCCATGCGTTCTCGCTCCTTGGCGAAGGAAATTTCCGGTGACGGGCGCGGCGTCAGACCGGACCCAGAGGTTGATTTCCGGCCCGGGGTGCCAAGGGGCGCGCCGCGGGGCGCTACGGGCCCTCTCCGCCCGAGACT
>CAZTAK010000034.1:0-7763 GCA_964611585.1 uncultured Alphaproteobacteria bacterium | reverse complement strand
CCGGGGTGCCAAGGGGCGCGCCGCGGGGCGCTACGGGCCCTCTCCGCCCGAGACTATGCTGCGGCGGTTCGTCGGGGCAAGGCAGCGTCTTCGGGGCTCGTCTCCGCGCTCACCGCGACGGGCGGCACGCCCGCGTTCCCAGACCTTTGGCGTGAACCGCTGCGGGCCCCGGCGCGGCCGTGACGGCTCTTGACTTCGGCCCGCCCCCTTGGGCTATAAAGCGCGGCCCGGGCGCGACCCCGGGAGAGGATTGGAACCATGGCCAGACGCTGCGAACTCTCCGGAAAAGGCGTGCTCACCGGCAACAACGTGAGCCACGCCAATAACAGGTCGCGGCGGCGCTATTTGCCTAATCTGCAACAGGTATCGCTGCTCTCGGATGCGCTCGGCCGCCCGGTGCGGCTCCGGATATCGCGCCACGCCCAGCGATCGGTCGATCATATCGGCGGCCTCGACAAGTTTCTCCTCAAGGCCAAGGATTCGCAGCTATCCTTGCGCGCCCGCCGGATCAAGCGCTCCATTGCCAGGGCGATCGAGGCGCGGGCGGCAAGCTAGTCCGGTTTCCCGGCGATTCCGAAGCGGCCCGCACGTGCGGGCCTTTTTTGTGTCCGGATGCCGTCCTTGTTCGCGCCGGGCCGGGGTCCTGGCGGGAGGGGCCTCTCACTCGCCTCTCAGTCCGAGAGCGTCAGCGGGTTGAAGCGCGTCTCGCGGTCGTAGGCGTCGAGCCCTTCGCGGCGCTTGAGGAAGCCGACCACGGCATAGGTCACGGGCGTTGCCAGCGCCTCGTAGGCCGATTTCACCAGCCATTGCGTAATGACTGTCGTCACCAGCGTGCCCGGCGGCAGCCCGCCGGCAAAGGCGAGGACGATGAACACGGTCGAATCGAGCCCCTGCCCGATCAGGGTCGAGCCGATGGTGCGCGCCCACAGGTGGCGGCCTTCGGTGGCGACTTTCATTTTGGCGAGCACATAGGCGTTGGCGAATTCGCCCACCAGATAAGCGACGAACGAGGCCGCGACGATGCGGGGCACCAAGCCGAGGATGCTCTGATAGGCCTCCTGTCCGTCCCAGAACCCGGCTGCCGGTAGCAGACCGCCAATCCAGATCGCCGCCACGACGATCAGGTTGGCGAGAAATCCGAGCCATATCACCCGCCGCGCCTGGCTGTAGCCGTACACCTCGGTCAGGACATCGCCGACGATATAGCTCACCGGAAAGATGATGATCGCCGCCGGCAAAATCTGACCGCCGACCTCGATCATCTTGACGGCGATGATATTGGCGCCGATCAGGGCGGCGATGAACACCGCCACCACCGTCAGAAACAACCCGGAGACGCGCATGCTTTTCCTCGTGCGGTTTAAGACCCGCGGGACAAAACCACGGCCGCTGCATCGGCGCAAGCGGCTGGGTGGCCGGCACCGCCCAAGTGGTTGCGCCGTGCCTACGCCCCGTTATGCTGCGCCGAAACAACGAGGGGCGAAACCCAGATGGCAAAACACGACTTCAAGAACCTCCACATCATCGACCACCCCCTGATCGCGCATAAACTCAGCCTGATGCGCGATAAACGCACGCCGACCAAGGATTTCCGGGCCTTGCTGCGGGTAATCTCGTTGCTAATGGGTTACGAGATCACGCGGCTGATGCCGACCCGGGCCGAACCCATCGAAACCCCGGTCGCCGCCACCGAGGGCCGGTTCATCGCCGGCAAAAAGGTGGCGATCGTGCCGATCCTGCGCGCCGGTCTCGGCATGGCCGACGGGCTGATGGAACTGATGCCCTCGGCGCGGGTCGGGCACATCGGCGTCTACCGCGACCCCAAGACCAAAGAGGCGGTCGAGTACCTGGTAAAACTTCCTGAGATCGAGGGGCGGATGTTCATTCTGGTCGATCCGATGCTGGCGACGGCCAATTCGGGGATTCACGCGATCAACGTGCTGAATGCGGCCGGCGTTGCCGACAAGGACATCCGGTTTCTGGCGCTGGTGGCGGCACCCGAAGGGGTCGCCAAGGTCGAGGCGGCGCACCCGGACGTACCGCTCTATGTCGCGGCGCTCGACAGCCACCTCAACGAAAAAGCCTACATCGTGCCGGGCCTGGGCGATGCCGGCGACCGGCTGTTCGGCACCGCCTGACTACGGACCGCGGCGCTAGAGAGGCGTCAATCGCCGGTCCATTCGAAGGCGAGTAGCAGGGTGCGCTGGAAGATGCTGAAGTTGTCGTCCGAAATGACGAACACCAGCGTGCGCCCGTCTGCGTGCGCCACCGCGATGCCTTCGTAATTGTCGGCGATTGCGGGCGGGCTCAGGCGCGCGACCTCGGCAGGCTCGACCCGGGCGCCGGGCATGACATCGGCTAAGGCGACGCGGCGGATGCGCCCGCCGAACCCGGCGAGCGGTGAAAACCGGCGTTCCAGCAACAAAAGATCCCCGGACGGCAGCGTCGCGAGGCCGACCGGCTTGAAGCGGGTCTCACCCGACACCGTCAATGTCTGGCGCGCGCCGTCTTCGACGATCCAGGCGCGCCAGGCGCCGGTTTCGTCGGCAAGTTCCTCGGCCACCGCAAACAGCCGCCCGGGCGCAAGCGCAGTCAGCGCCTCGATCCCGCCATTGTAGGGTGCCGCCGCAAGGCCGGGCAGGGGTTGCAGAATGAGCCCTGCGGCCTCGACACCGGCGTAGCGGCGGATTCGATGGCGGCGTTCGAAGGCGACGAACAGGTGCGCCCCGTCGCGGGCGATCGATTCCGCATCCCGCAGGCTGTTGGCGCGCAAGACGTCGCGCTCGTCGCCGAGAACCGGAAACATCTGCGCCTGCGACAGTCCGGCGAGGCGGCCTTGGGCGTCGAACCGCACCGTTGCGCTCAGCCATTGGCCCCTATCCGAAACGGAAATCAGGCGCGAACCCGTTACCTCCAATCCCGACCAACCGCCGAAACGTGCATCGGGCGAGGTCAGTTCAAGACCACCCAGGAACCTCAAGGGCCCGAGCCGCGCCTCGGCACTGGCGGCGTCCTCGCCGGATTCGGCGAGCGCGACGGGCGTTGTCGCGACCCTCACCGGTTCCGCCGTCGCGCCCGGCACGGGCAGCGTCAAAGCTGCCGCCACCAAAGCCACCGCCGCCATTATCGGCGCCGCCCGCCGGGTCACCGCCTCACGCCAATGTGGAAAAGGACGGCGCCGCGAATGCTTCATGAATTGCGATAGTCGAGATTGTGCCATTGCCGAAACGATCTGCGCCATAACGATCTGCGTTTCCCCGTCGGGGGCGAACCATCATGTACGCGAGACGGACATTTTTGAAGGCCGCGGCGGCGTTGCCGCTATCGGCAATCCTGGCCGATCCGTTATTGCGCCAGGCGTGCGCCAGGCCTGGTTCACCGCCATGACCAGTTTCGGCACGCCGCAGGACGTGACGGTTCAGGAACTTAGGATCGAGACCTTTTTCCGGCTGACGACGCGACCGCGCAGCTCGCTCATGCAGCTGCGGAAGCCCCCGGTTCGTAACGCGGCGCCACGCCCGCGGCTTGGCGACCGGGTCTAGTCGAAGCGGTCGAACAGGGTCATGGTGCCCTCTCTCGAAAACGCGATGACTTCAAGCGGCTCGGTCCGCCGTCCGCTCATGCCGGGTGATCCTGCCGGCATTCCCGGCACCGCGATACCGCCCACCGCGGGCCGCTCCGCCAGCAGCCGCTTCACGCTTTCGACCGGCACATGGCCCTCGATGGCGTAGCCATCGACCAGCGCCGTATGGCATGAGGCCAATTCAAGGGGAACGCCCTCGCGTTTCTTGATGGCAATGACGTCGTCCACATTCTTGATCCGCACATCGAATCCGTTCCGCCCGAGGATGTCCGCCCAGACATGGCAGCAACCGCAATTGGGATCGCGGTAAACGGTAATGAGGGCGGCGCTGGCGGAATCGGACCGGAACACGCCGGACGCCCAGCCAACCAGGACCCCGCCCGCGACGGCGCCGACGCCCCAGATCACGCGGCGGCGGGTGCGGCCCCGTAAATCGAGTTCAGCGCCGCCGGATCGACTCCGGTCCGAACGCGGTTGGCCCCTGGGGGATTTGCCTGAGGGGGGGTTGGAGGTCATGTCGAAACTCCTGTCGTCTGCGTGTCACCGCGGCGGGCGGGCGCGTCCGATCATCCGGACCGGTAGCCGCGCCGCCACCCGGATCGGCGCTGGATTGGGATAGGGACATACCGCATTTGCCGTCGGAGCGGCGATACCCTCCTGCCCCTGAAGTATTGGGCCGCCGCCCGCTGCCCGCCATGCGGCAACTTGCCGCGCGCGCGGGCGCCCGTTTTGCGTTGCCGGTTGCCGCCCGGGTCACGACATTTGAGAAAGCGAACGGTCGTCACCGGGCGCCGACGCCTTATTCGGGTCGTGCGCACCGGCACGAACCGGAATAGGGATCATGAGACCGCCCGAGAAAGGGGACGCCATGAAAGCGATCGACCGGATCTTGCTGGGGGTTATTGCCGCCGGCTTGTGGACCGCGGTTGCGCTCTATGCGTTTTCGCCGCAACCTGTCACGGCCCATCAACCGCTCGGCTATCCCGAATCCATCGAGGATCTTGAGTGGTTCATCTGGAGCGTGGTCGAAACCGACTGCTTCGCGATGAACGACGGCAAGATCATTTGCAGCTACTAGGCGTTGCGGCGTTCTGGCCGGGCAAGGCCGCCCGGACCCGTGCGCCGCCGCAGAGGCGTCCACGCCGGGCAGGGCGGGAGGGCGTGTTAATGCTAGTTTTCCTTCGGGGGCGGCGTTGCCGTCTGCTCCAAATGATCCGCGCGGCTTGCCGGCGGACCCTACCGGAGGAGGACACATCATGAAGACTTTGGATCGAATGCTGCTTGCTGTGGTCGCCGCCGGGCTGTGGACGATGGTGGTGCTTTATGTACTGGCGCCAAGCCCGGTCGCCGCCGATCACGAACCGGCCTATCCGAGAAATTCTGGCGACCTCGTCGATTTCATCTGGCGCATTGTCGAAGAAGACTGCGTGTCCTACGACGACGGGTTCATCGAGTGCGGCTACTGACCGCGCGGCGCGCCTTGATGCGCCAAAACAGCCGAAATGGCCGGCCGGCGGCGCCTTGTTTCGCCGGCCTTCCGGTGCGGCGCCACGCCGTCGCGTGGGTGCCATCCGGCGACGATCCGGCGTGCGGCCTTGGTTTGAATATCGATGTTTCGCTTCGGCGCCGATCTTCGCGACACAGCAGAAATACTGCACCGCCATCCGAAGGCGCTCGACCGGCATTGGGGAGTGCCAGCCGAGGCCTGACGCTCGGGTTTCGATCCGAAAACGTCAGGGTGCCGCGCCCGAGCACCCCAGGCGTCGCCCGACAGGATCGCCGAGCGCCGCTAGAGTAGTATCCGCAGGGATCGAACCGGCGCGGTTCGAGCACTTTGGATATAATTGCTCTACTTTTCAAGAAGTTAGAGCAGCTTTATCCGTTCAGGTATCGCTGAAAGCGATTCCACCTGAACGGATGCTGGTCTAATGCAAGCGCTGGCGGCGCGTGCTCATTTCGTCGAACAGCGCGGCGAGCTGATCGGTCATCGCCCCGCCCAATTGCTCGGCGTCAACAATCGTCACGGCGCGGCGGTAATAGCGGTTAACGTCGTGGCCGATGCCGATGGCGATCAGTTCGGCCGGCGAATAGGTTTCGATCCACTGGATGGCGTCGCGCAAATGGCGGTCGAGGTAGTTGCCGGGGTTGACCGAGAGGGTCGAATCGTCGATCGGCGCGCCGTCGGAAATGACCATCAGGATGCGGCGCTGTTCGGGCCGCGCCAGCAGGCGGCTGTGCGCCCACAGCAGCGCCTCGCCGTCGATGTTTTCTTTCAGAAGCCCTTCGCGCAGCATAAGGCCGAGACTCTTGCGGGCGCGCCGCCACGGTTCGTCGGCGGACTTGTAAATAATGTGGCGCAGATCGTTGAGACGGCCGGGGTTGCGGTGCTTGCCCGCCGACAGCCAGCGTTCGCGCGATCGCCCGCCCTTCCACGCCACGGTCGTGAAGCCGAGAATTTCCGAATTGACGCCGCAGCGCTCGAGCGTGCGGGCAAGAATATCGGCGCACATCGCCGCCACCGTTACCGGCCGCCCGCGCATCGAGCCCGAATTGTCGATAAGCAACGTCACCACGGTGTCGCGGAAATCGGTTTCGCGTTCCTGTTTGTACGAGAGCGAATGCATCGGGTTGACGACGACGCGCGCGAGCCGCGCCGAATCCAGTAACCCCTCCTCGAGATCGAATTCCCAACTGCGCTGTTGTTTCGCCAACAGACGGCGTTGCAGGCGGTTGGCGAGTCGCGCCACCGTTCCTTGCAGGTATTGAAGCTGCTGGTCGAGGTGGCGGCGAAGGCGCGCGAGCTCTTCGGCATTGCAGAGTTCCGTCGCCTTGACGGTTTCGTCGAACTCGGTGGCGTAGGCGCAGTAGGGCGGATCGCTGCGGTTGCGGGCAAACTCGGGCCAATGTTCGGGGCGCCCGCCGGGCTCGCCGTCGGCACCCATGTCGCGCGGCCGTGCGTCGGCACCGTCGCCGGCCTCGCTTTCGCCGATATCGTCGATGTCGCCCTCGCCGGCGTCGTCGCTCAGGCTCGAAAAAGCGCCCGTCGCCTCGCCCTGGCCGTCGTCGCTTTCGCCCTGATTCTCCATTTCGGCATCGGCGTCGTCGCCGGTTTCGGCATCGTCGGGATCGGGTTCCAGCTCCGTATCGTCGGCGAGGTCGAGGTGGGCGATCATCTGCCGCGACAGGCGCAGGAAAGCGCTCTGGTCGGTCATGTTGGCGGCCAACGCGTTGAGATCGTCGCCGGCCTTTTCTTCTATCGTTGCGCGCCAAAGGTTCACCAGCGCGCGCGCCGAGGGGGGCGGCGCCTGGCCGGTCAGGTGTTCGCGCACCAAAAGCCGCACCGCGTCCGCGATCGGCGCCTCGGACTTGTCGGTGAGCGCCGGGTAGCCCGCGCGTTCGCACAGTTGACCCAGTGCGGCGGCGAGGTTGTGCGCCACTCCTCTCATGCGAATCGACCCAAGCGCCTCGACGCGGGCCAGTTCAGCCGCGTCGTACACCGACTTGGCGATGGCGTTGGCGGGAGTGAAGGTGGTGTGCAGGCGGCGGTCGTGGTGGCGGATCTGAAGGGCGAGTGAATCGGCGGTGCCGCGAATTTCGCTGACTTCGCCGGGCGGCAAGTCGCGCGAGGGCGAGGGTAGATGCGCCTCATGCCCCTTGAGGCCCGAGGCTTCGACGCCGAACGATACCGTCAGCCGGGGATCGCGCGCGACTGCCCGCGTCGCCGCCGACAGCGCACGCTTGAAGATTTCAGCAGGAGTGCGGGCCTCGCTCACGGGCCCCGGTCACTCGGTCTTGCCTTCGGCTGGGGCCTCGGGAAGGTCCTCGCCGAAACAGCGCTGGAAATACTCGGCGATCGCCGGCCGCTCGATCTCGTCACACTTGTTGAGGAACGTGACGCGGAAGGCGAAGTTGAGATCGCCGAATATGTCGGTGTTCTCGGCCCAGGTGATAACGGTGCGAGGCGACATAACCGTGGAGATGTCGCCGTTCATGAATCCAGAGCGGGTCAGGTCGGCGACCCGGACCATCATGCTGACCCTCTCGCGCCCCTTCTTGGTGTCGTAGTTCGGCGCGTTCGCGAGCACGATTTCGACCTCGGCGTCGTGCGGCAGGTAATTGAGGGTAGCGACGATGTTCCAGCGGTCCATCTGGCCCTGGTTGATCTGCTGGGTGCCGTGGT
>CAZTAK010000033.1:0-31601 GCA_964611585.1 uncultured Alphaproteobacteria bacterium | reverse complement strand
CGTTGAGGGCGCGCACGGTGACATCGTGCCCGCGCGCGGTCAGTTCCAGCGGCGGATTGACGACGCCCATGTCCCAGCGCGAGTAGCGGTCGGGAAATTCGATGCCTGAAGAGAGGAATACACCGCGTTCGGTATCGAGCCGGTCGATGAGACCGCCGATGCCGGCGCTATAATCGAGTTCGACCTCGCGGCGGGCCACCGTAATGCCCGACCGGGATCTAAATCGCATGTCCATGCCGTTTCTTTCCCGGGATGAGACGGCGCGCCGTGCCGGTCCTCAATCTTGCCTGAAATGTGAAGAAGCGGGCGCAGGTACGCGCCGCGCGCACTAGATCCGGTGCGTCACCATCGAAAGGAAACGAATTTAGGCGGGTGGCTCATGGCCGCCGAGATCTCCACTGCGGGATCGGGAGGCCACGCTAGCATCGCGCGCGGCCTAAGGTCCAGCCGGAACAGGTGGCAGCGGCCCAGGCGCTCTTGCCATGCGCCCGGAGTTCGTAGGCGTCGGAAGAGGTTTCATACATGGCGATGAGACCTCGGCGCTCTGGCGCAGCAGGGCATCGAGAACCGTTTCGACTGGCTGGCGGTCAAAAATACGATTCCGGTCATCAATCTGAACAACAGATTCTTCGCCGGTCCCGGGGAGTACCAGCCGCTGGTCATCGCCCGCGCGCGTTGACGAATCGTAAAATCTATTCGGCGGCTTCGCGGTGGTGGCGCCGCTCGAGCACCGGTGTGCGCGCGTCGGTGGCGGGCTGATAGGAAATGCTGATTTCCGACAGCGCCGAACGCCATCCGGAGACCTGATCCTCGTCCATTTCCAGCGTGTCGAAGCCGCAGCGGTCAAGGAACAGGAACTGGTCGCGCAAGATGTCTCCGACCGCACGCAGTTCGCCTGTATAGCCGAGATGCTCGCGCAGGATTCGCGCCGTCGAATATCCGCGCCCGTCCTTGTACGAAGGAAGATCGATCTCGATCAGTTCGAACCGTCCAAGGTCGTGTGCGATGGCCGCCACGTCGTCGGCGGGGTCGAGGCGGATGCCGAGCGGCCCGTGCCATTTCAGGTATCGATCGCGGTCGGCGCGCCAGATGTCGGAGGGGACGACCAGAGCTGTTCCCGCTGCCGGTTCGGTATCCCGCTTCAGCAGGACCCAGGGGTTATCGACGATCTCGCCGCTACGCAGGATTGGCATAGAGCGCCTCCTTGAACGGATCGGGGCCGGTGCGCGCGAACGTATCGATGAAACGTTCGCCGTCCTGGCGCAATCCCAAATAAGTCTCGACGATGGTTTCGACCGCATCGACCACTGTGTCGAAGGAAAACGCGGGCCCTGCCCGCTGGCCGATGGCCGCGCGTTCATCGGCGCGTCCGCCAAGCGTGATCTGATAGCTTTCCTCGCCCTTCTTTTCGAGGCCGAGAATACCGATGTGGCCGACGTGGTGGTGGCCGCAGGCGTTGATGCAGCCCGAAATGTTGACGTAGAGATTGCCGATCTCGTGTTGGCGGCAGAGATCGGCGAAGCGATCGCCGATCCGCTGGGCAATCGGAATCGAGCGTGCGGTGGCAAGCCCGCAATAGTCGAGCCCGGGGCAAACGATCATATCGGTGATGAGACCCTGATTGGCGCTGGCGAGGCCGTGTTCGGTCAACGCCTGCCACAAGGCGTGCAAGTCGGCCTTCTTGACGTGGGCCAACACCAGGTTCTGCGCGTGGGTGACGCGGATTTCGCCAAAGGAATAGCGGTCGGCGAGATCGGCAACTGCGTCCATTTGCTCGGCGCTGGCATCGCCCGGCACGCCGCCGGTGGGTTTGAGCGATATCACTACCGCCGCATAGCCTGGCCATTTGTGCGCCGTGACGCTGGTGTTGACCCAACCGGCGAAGGCCGGATCTTCCCGCCGCCGGGACTCGAACCAGGTCACCGGGTCGGCGAGCTCTTCGTAGGGTGGCGGACGGAAAAAACGGCGGATGCGCGCGATCTCTGCGGACGGCAGAGCGAGCGGGCCCACCTTGAGACGCCGCCATTCCTCTTCGACCATGCCGCCGAAAGCGGCTGCGCCCAGTTCGTGAACCAAAATCTTGATCCGCGCCTTGTACTTGTTGTCGCGTCGGCCGAAGCGATTGTAGACCCGCAAAATCGCTTCCACATACGACAAGAGGTGCTGTTCCGGCAGGAACGGTCGGATCGTCTGGGCGATCATCGGTGTGCGGCCCTGGCCGCCGCCGACCATGACTTCGTAGCCGGGCTCACCGTCAGCGTTGCGCCACAGCCGAAGCCCGATGTCGTGAACTTTGAGCGCGGCGCGGTCGTGGGTTGCTCCCGACACCGCGAACTTGAACTTGCGCGGCAGAAACGAAAATTCCGGGTGCAGCGTCGACCACTGGCGGAGGATCTCGCAGGCGATGCGGGGGTCTTCAGTCTCATCTGGCGCCACGCCGGCGAATTCGTCCGAGGTGATGTTGCGGATGCAGTTGCCGCTGGTCTGAATTGCATGCATATCGACGGTGGCGAGTTCGGCCAGGATATCAGGCGTATCCTCCAGTCGCGGCCAGTTGAACTGGATATTCTGGCGCGTCGTGAAATGGCCGAAGCCTTTGTCGTAGCGACGCGCAATATGGGCCAGCATCCGCATCTGCACAGACGACACAAAGCCGTAGGGAACCGCCACCCGAAGCATGTAGGCGTGAAGCTGAAGATAGAGCCCGTTCATCAGGCGCAACGGGCGGAACTGATCTTCGGTGAGATCGCCCGCAAGCCTTCGCGCAACCTGGCCGCGGAACTGTTCGACGCGCTCTTGGACCAGCGTTGTATCGAATTGATCGTATTGGTACATCAGGCGTCCGATCCGTGGGGTCGCGTGTTAAAACCCTGCTGCACAGTGGGACCGGTGGCGCGAATGCGTTCACGCCGGTCGCGGGCGCGCGGGTGCCCTTCGCGATCCTCCAGCTCGAACGCGTAGGGATCGACCACGATGCCTTCGGAGACGGCATTTTCGGCCGTGCGCAACAGCGTCGATGCGGCGATATCGTCATCGGCAACGGCGGCCTCTCCGAGGTCTTGGGACCAGTTCATTTCGGCCGTCAAGAAGATGGTGAGGCCGTCCCTCAGGCGGTTGGCGGTAACGACCTGGCGCATGGCATGGCCCTCAGGCGGTGGCGGCACGAAGTGCCAGTTTGGCCCGGGTGGGCGAGAGGCGCACCGTTTCGCCGAGGATCAGGTTTGTCGGCGCCTTTACACCCGTGCGCGCAATCATTCCAGCAAGGTTCACCAGTGGTCCGGTCAGGATACGTTCGTCCGGTAGGGTGCCGCATTCGATCACGGCGGCGGGCGTTTCGGGCGTAAGCCCGTGGGCGATCAGGTTGGACGCAACCCGCTCCGCTTCGGCCACCCCCATGAACACGACGCAGGTGTCGGCGCCTTGGGCAAGCGCTGTCCAGTCGGGGCCCTCACCACCCGGCTTCGGGTGTGCGGACACGAAGTGCACGCCCGAGGCGAGATCGCGATGAGTCAGCAGAATTCCAACCCGCGCGGCGCATGGGAACGCGGACGACACCCCCGGCACGACTTCGACGGCGATGCCGTAACGTTGCAGCGAATCTGTCTCCTCGCCGCCGCAGGCGAACAAGAATGGATCGCCCCCCTTGAGCCGGACGACGGTGCGCTCGGCGCGGGCGTGTTGCAAAAGAAGCGCGTTGATTTCCTCTTGCGTCATCGTGTGGTGGCCGGCGGATTTGCCGGCGTAGATTCGAATCGCGGCGCGGCGGGCACGGTCGAGGACGTTGGCGCCGACCAGTCGATCATGGACGATTACGTCGGTCCGGGAAAGAACATCGAGCACCTTCACCGTCAGCAGATAGGCGTCACCGGGTCCGGCGCCGACTAGATAGACCGTGCCGGTGCTGAATTGCGGCCGCCCGAGTGCGTTTAGGCGTTTCAGCATCTGTGTCGAAGCGGCCACTTCGTCGCCGCACAGAACCGCTTCCGCAACCGGTCCCGCGAGGACCTCGTCCCAGAACAGGCGGCGTTCGGCGCGCTTAGGAATCATTGCGCGTACAGTGGCGCGGAACCGCGCAGCGAAATCGGCGAGCGCGCCGGTCCGTTGCGGCAACACCGAATCGATTCGGGCGCGCAGGTTGCGCGCCAATGCGGGTGAAGCGCCGCCCGTCGAAACCGCGACCGTGACCGGGCCACGTTCGGTAACTGCCGGCATGATGAAGGTGCATAACGCCGGACGGTCGGCGACGTTGACCGGAACGTGTGCGCGGCGCGCGATCCCCGCAATTCTCGTGTCTTCGGCTTCGTCGCCCGTGGCAACGAAGGCTATCGCCGCGCCCTCGAAATCTTCAGCTGTCGCGCCGCGGTCAACATGGCGAACCGATCTCGCCGCCGCCAGCGCCGCAAGCTCTGCGCACAGTTCAGATGCGAATACGTTCACCCTCGCGCCCGCCGACAGAAGCAGGCGTACCCGGCCCGCCAGCGCGTCACTGCCGCCGGCGACGACGGCCGTGCGAACCGAAAGATCGACAAAAAGCGGAAAGTGACCCATGTCGCCTGAGCGGCCTTGTTCGGCCCCGCGTCGGGGCCATAAAACAATATGAGGGTGTGAAGTTATATATTAACCATTAATAAATGTCAATATTATTAATATACATTTCTAGATATGTAAATCATGAGCCCATTGAAAATTAAAGGTTTTATATTCGGCCGTGTCGGGCACGCGGCGGGCGTGGGGCCGCCCTTCCCGGGACCGGTGCAGGCGCAATCGCCGCCAGGGGCACGCGGGGTGGTCTTGATCGATGCTGTCCGGGAAGGTGGAGCGGGCGAGGGGAATCGAACCCCCGTCGTAAGCTTGGGAAGCTTCTGCTCTGCCATTGAGCTACACCCGCGCCGGATTTCACTTATCACAATTTGCTCGGGGCACAAACATAGGTACGGCACGTCTTGATCCTGTCCGGGATCGTCCACGCTCGTTCGGGCTTGCGCCCTCTCAAACCTGAGTGAAATGCGCCTCCCGCCGCAGATCTCGGCTCCAATCGAAATCGCCGAACGAACGCAGCCCGTCCAGAATTGCCTGGGCTCGCGCTGTTTCAAACCTGAGTGAAGCGCGCCCGCCGCCATTGACAGGGCGACCGCCGCCAAGGATGGTCCGCGGGCCGAAACCGATGCCTCCGCACCCATGAATATCGCCCTCACCCCGCTGCTCGATCGCCGTAAGTTCCGCGATCCCGCGACCACCGCTGACGGTATCGCGCGCGCCACTGTCGAACTCGGTGCCCTGACGACGCTGTGGTTCAATACCGGCTCGCTGTGCGACCTGACGTGCACGCACTGCTATATCGAATCGAGTCCCAAGAACGACCGCCTGAGCTATCTGACGCCAGACGACGTGGCGCTTTATCTCAACGAGATTGCGACGCGGCGCCTGCCGACGTGGGAAATCGGATTCACCGGCGGCGAACCGTTCATGAATCCCGACATCATCGAACTCATCGGGATGGCATTGGAACGCGGGTTCGAGGCGCTGGTGCTATCCAATGCGATGCGGCCGATGATGAAGCTGACCGCCCCGCTCGCGGACCTCCATCGCCGTTATCCCAACCGCCTTACGGTGCGCGTGTCACTCGACCATTACACCGAGGCCCACCACGACGAAGAGCGCGGCGAACATGCCTGGGCGCGCACGCTACCTGGCTTGCGCTGGCTGATGGAACAGGGGATTTGCCTCGTTATTGCCGGGCGCAATCGTTGGGGTGAGGACGAGTCCACGTTGCGCCGCGAATACGGAAGATTGTTTGTCCGCCTGGGCCTCGATGTCGATCAATCCGATCCGGCGGCGCTGGTTCTGTTTCCGGAAATGGACGAAGCCCTCGACGTGCCCGAAATCACCACCGCGTGCTGGGGGATTCTGAGCGTCGACCCGCAGGCGATGATGTGTGCGACCTCGCGCATGGTCGTCAAGCGCAAGGAGGCGGAGCGGCCGGTGGTGCTGCCATGCACTTTGCTTCCCTACGATCCCCAGTTCGAAATGGGTGAAACGCTTGCCGCGGCGCGGGCTCCGGTAGCGCTGAACCACCCCCATTGCGCGCGCTTTTGTGTGCTCGGCGGGGGATCGTGCAGCGCCTGATGGCGCCATGAGCGTTCAGGACCTGGGCGAACTCGACGGGCCGGTCCTGGTCTTCGGCGGCGCTCACGGAAATCTCGAGGCAACGGCACAGGTCCTGGCAGCGGCAGCGCACCACGCGATTCCGCCCGGCCATCTGATTTGCACCGGCGACACTGCCGCCTATTGCGCCGATCCAAGAGGCGTCGCGATGCTCCTGCGCGCGGCCGGCGTGCATGTGGTAATGGGCAACTGTGAGGAAGCTTTGGGCGCCGATTCGCTCGATTGCGGTTGTACCTTCCCTGCAGGCGGCACCTGCGATCGCCTGTCGGCGCACTGGTGCGAGTATTGCCGCAACGCGATCTCGCCGGAAACCAAGGCCTGGATGGGGCACCTGCCACGGCGCATAGAGTTCACGCTGGGCGGTACGCGGCTCGTGGCGATACACGGATCGCCGCGCGCGATCGCCGAGCATGTCTTCGCCTCGACCCCATCGGCGGTGAAAGCCCCTCACATCGAGGAGGCCGGCGCCGACGGGATCGTCGCCGGCCACAGCGGCTTGCTGTTCAGCCAGATCATCGAGGGCCGCCTTTGGCACAACGTGGGCGCCATCGGTATACCCGCCAACGACGGAACGCCACGGGTCTGGTATTCGATCCTGCGCCCGTTCGAGGACGCGCCCGGCATCAGAATCGAGCCCTATGCGCTCGACTACGATTTCCGCACCGCGCAATCGAAAATGCACGCCGCCACCCTGCCTGAGGAATACGCCCAGGCGCTGTCGAGCGGGTTCTGGGACAATTGCGAAGTCTTGCCCGAATCGGAAACCTTGCAAACCGACCGCGCGCTGTCGCCGGCCGCCGTGATGTGGCGCCCGCGCGCAGCCGCCGCTGCCCAATAGATTCTCCGGGGGGCCCCTTTGGCCCCGCACCTTGACCTGTTAGGCACGAGCGGCTAAGAGTCGAATCTTCGCGTGGTGATTTGGGCCGGCTGGCTTGCGACCACGTTAAATATGACGCTAAAAGGTCGGAGCCCATTCGAGCCCCGGCCCTTGGCGCCGGGGCTTTTCAATTGAGGGGCGGCATATCATGGCAGATATCGCAGCAGACGCAGGCAATTCGGGTTCGTGGCGGGCACGCACACTGGCGGTGCGCGGCGGCACACAGCGATCCGAGTTTGGCGAAACCTCGGAAGCGATATTTCTCAATTCCGGATACGTCTATGACGGCCCCGAGACGGCCGAAGCCCGGTTCCGGAACGAGGCCGAGGGCTTCGTCTATTCGCGTTACGGCAATCCGACGGTTGAGATGTTCGAGCAGCGCATCGCCGGAATCGAAGGCGCAGAGCAGGCGTGGGCAACCGCGAGCGGCATGGCCGCGGTCAACGCCTCGATGCTGGCGCTGGTGAAGGCCGGCGATCATGTCGTGTCTTCGCGCGCCTTGTTCTTTTCGTGCCGGTATATCGTCGAAAACGTCCTACCGCGGCTGGGAGTCGAAACCACCCTGGTAGACGGAACCGATCTCGACCAATGGCGCGATGCGGTCCGACCTGAAACCGTGTGTGCGTTTCTGGAATCGCCGTCGAACCCGATGCTGGAGATCATCGATATTACCGCGGTCGCCGAGATCGTCCATTCGGTCGATGCGCGACTGATCGTCGATAACGCCTTCGCCTCGCCGGTGCTGCAAAAGCCGTTCGAACTCGGCGCCGACGTGGCCGTCTATTCGGCAACTAAGCACATCGACGGGCAGGGGCGCTGCCTCGGCGGCGCGGTGCTTGCCGACCGCGACTTTTGCAAGCAAATCCTGGAACCCTTCATGCGCCATACCGGCCCGTCGATGAGCCCGTTCAACGCCTGGGTGATGCTCAAGGGTCTTGAGACTCTCGACCTGCGCGTCGCGCAGCACTGCGTCAACGCACTCGAAGTCGCCACCGGGCTGTCCGCCCACCCCAAGGTCGAGCGACTGCTCTATCCCGGCCTCGATAGCCATCCCCAACATGCGCTTGCCATGCGGCAGATGCGTTCCGGCGGCGGCATCGTCACCTTCGACGTTGGCGGCGGCAAGGAGGGCGCCTTTCGATTCCTCAAGGCTCTCCGGGTCGTCGATATTTCCAACAATCTGGGCGACGCCAAGAGCTTGATCACCCATCCCGCCACCACAACCCACCTGCGCCTGGCCGAGGAAGACCGTCTGGCGCTCGGGATAACCCCCGGAACCGTGCGCATCTCGGTGGGGCTTGAAGACGTGGCCGATATCAAGGACGATCTGCTTCAGGCGCTAGAGGCCGTTTAGCCCGGCACCGCTGGCGCCGACACAAGGGGGAGGGCCGGTCGCCGGAATCCCGGAGTTCGTTTCATGTACAACCAGACCAGCCACGACATCTACATCACCGTCGAGCCCAATTATCTCGACTATCAGTCCGATCCCGAAGAAAGCCGCTATGTCTGGGCCTATTCGGTGCGGATCGAGAATCAAGGCGCCGAAACCGTCCAGCTGTTGCGGCGTTTCTGGCGCATTACCGATGCGCGCGGCGCGATCAAGGAGGTGCGGGGCGACGGTGTGGTCGGGGAGCAACCGGTTCTGAAGCCCGGCGGATCGTTTGAATACACCAGCGGCACGCCGCTTTCGACACCGTCCGGCATCATGGTCGGCGCCTACGAGATGCAATTTGAGAACGGCCGCACGGTCGATGTGGACATTCCGGCGTTTTCCCTCGACAGCCCGCACGAAGAAAGCACCGTCAACTAGTTGACGCGCGCGCCGCGCGCCCCAAGATTAGGGATCAGACCCCGCGGGCGGCGCGCCCGCCGTGGAACGGAGATTCGCAGTGACCCCGTCCAAACCGGCCGCCGTGCCGTTGACCCCCGCCGAACCCCTGGCCCAGGCGCGGCCGACGCGCGAGCAAGCCGAAAATGCCATCCGCACGCTGATCCGCTATGTCGGTGAGGATCCGGCGCGCGAGGGACTGCACGACACGCCTTCGCGCGTGGTTCGCTCCTACGACGAGTTCTGCGCCGGGTACGATCAGGATCCGGTCGAGTACCTGCAACGCACCTTCGAAGAAGTGGACGGCTACGACGAAATGGTCGTCCTGCGCAACATCCGCATCGAATCCCATTGCGAACATCACCTGTTGCCGATCATCGGATTTGCCCACGTCGGGTATCTGCCGAACAAACGGGTGGTCGGAATCAGCAAACTCGCCCGGGTCGTCGATACCTACGCTAGGCGGCTTCAGGTTCAGGAAAAGATGACTGCGCAGATTGCGAGTTGCATCGACGAGGTCTTGCAGCCCAAGGGCGTTGCGGTGGTGATCGACGCCGCCCACCAGTGCATGACCATGCGCGGCGTCCACAAACCGGGCGTTACCATGGTGACCAGCCGGATGCTGGGGGCCTTCCGCAACGACGCCATGACACGGCGCGAATTCCTCAGCGTCATCGGCCATCCCTCAGGCGCTGCGGCGGGCTGATCCCGAGCCGCGCATGACCGTCGAATTGGGCGTGGACTTCGCGCTCCGCTCGGCCCATCATCGTGCGCGCGTTTGCGTCATTCGCTATACGGGTGTTGCGTGATCGAACTCAGGCCCGTTTTCTATTTTCTTGGCATTCTGTTGATGGCGCTGGCGGCAGCGATGCTGATCCCTGCGCTGGTCGACAGTTCCGTCGGCAATCCGGACTGGGAGGTATTCGCCGCCTCGGCCGCGGTCACGTTTTTTGTCGGCACGGCGCTGATGCTGGTCTCGCGCGGACCGGTGGAAACGATCTCCGTCCGCGCCGGATTCGTTCTCACGACCGCCAGCTGGGTGGTGGTGGCGGCCTTTGCGGCCCTGCCCATGACGTTTGCGGATCTCGGCCTCGATTACACCGATTCGTTTTTCGAATCGATGTCGGGCATCACCACCACCGGGTCCACGGTCATGTCCGGCCTCGACGACGCGCCGCCGGGCATACTTCTGTGGCGCGCGCTGTTGCAATGGTTGGGCGGGATCGGGTTCATCGTCGTCGCAGTTGCGATTCTGCCGATGCTGCAGGTGGGCGGAATGCAACTGTTCCGCACCGAGTTTTCCGACTCCTCCGGAAAGGTGGTGCCGCGAGTCGCGCAACTGGCGAGCAGCATCGGCACGATCTACGTCGGCGCGACCGCTCTGTGCATGATCGCCTACTGGATCGCCGGGATGCCGGCGTTCGATGCGCTGGCCCACTCGCTGACGACGATCGCGACCGGCGGATTCTCGACCTCGGATCAATCGGTCGGGCATTTCGCCAGCCCGGGCATCGAGTGGATTTCAGTGCTGTTCATGATCATCGGCAGCCTGCCGTTTCTGCTGCTGTGGGGCGCCGTCCGCGGCCGGCCCGTAAGTCTCTTTCGCGACAGCCAGGTGCAATGGTTTCTCGGCATCGTCGTCGCCGGTGTCGTCGCGATTGCGCTGTGGCAATGGCTCTCGAACGACCGGGCACTGGGTACGGCGATTCGCGAATCGGCGTTCAACGTCACCTCGATCATTACCGGCACCGGCTACGCCAGCACCGATTACTGGCAGTGGGGCAGCTTTCCGACCATCGCCTTCTTGATCTTCATGTTTGTCGGCGGTTGCGCCGGATCGACGTCGTGCAGCGTCAAGGTCTTCCGCTATCAGGTGCTCTATACCGGTTTGCGCGCGCAGCTGGTGCGCCTGATGCGCCCGCACGCGGTTTTCGTGCCGCAATTCAACGGGCGGCCGATTCCCGGTTCGGCGACCGATTCGGTCTTCGTATTCTTCGTTTTATTTCTGCTGATCTTCGCGATCCTGACATTCGGGCTCGCGGCGCTGGGACTCGATTTCGTCACCGCGGTTTCGAGCGCAGCCACGGCCATTGCCAATGTCGGACCGGGCCTTGGTGACGTGGTTGGACCGGCCGGCACTTTCGCCTCTATCCCCGACGCCGGGAAATGGATGATGGTGGCGGGAATGCTGCTGGGACGGCTTGAGGTGTTCACGGTGTTGATCCTGTTCAGCCCCGCCTTTTGGCGCAATTGAGGCCATTGGACGGACCCGCGCCGCGGCCCGTATAGTTTGCGCCCGGGCGCCGCACCCGCCTAAACGACCTCCGCCATTACCAATTCGCAATGACCGCCTCGCAATGACCGCTTCTCAGGCCGACATCGTCGCCATGATCGCCCGGCTGGTCGGGTTCGACACCACCAGCCGCCTGTCCAACCTCGACCTGATTCACGACGTCGCCGGTTACCTCAAAGAGCATGGAATCGTTTCACACCTGATCCACGACGACGAAGGATCGAAGGCCAATCTTTATGCGAGTGTCGGCCCGGCTGACGTTCCGGGGATTGTCCTCTCGGGGCATACCGACGTCGTTCCGGTGGACGGCCAGAACTGGAAGACCGACCCGTTTGTGCTGGCGCGGCACGACGGCGCGCTTTACGGCCGCGGCACCGCCGACATGAAGAGCTTCATCGCGATTGCGCTCGCGCTGGTGCCGGAAATGAAGGCGGCCGGCCTCAAGAAACCGCTGCACTTTGCGCTCTCCTACGATGAGGAAGTCGGCTGCCTCGGGGTACGCGGCATGATCCGCCGCATCGAAGAAATCGACCCCAAGCCCGCTATCGTCATCGTCGGCGAACCGACCAGCATGAAGGTCGTCAACGCCCACAAGGGTGTCTATGCCTTCCGCACCCGGGTGCACGGGCTCGAGGCCCATTCCAGCGCCACCGATCAGGGCGTCAACGCGATCATGTACGCCGCCGAATTGATCGGATTCCTGCACCGTCTCGCGCGGGAAATGGCCGATCGCCGCCAGGCTCACAGCCGGTTCGACCCGCCCTACACCAGCGTCCACGTCGGCACCGTCAAGGGCGGCACCGCGCTCAACATCATTCCCAAGGAATGTTCGTTCGTGTGGGAATACCGATTGCTGCCGGGAGAGGACGAGAGCGAGGTAATCGATCGGTTCCGGGCGTTCTCAAACGACGAGGTGCTGCCACGGATGCGGGACGGATTCGAGGCCGCCGAAATCGAAACCGAGGTCGTCGGCCGCGTCGCCGCGCTCATGCCGGAAGAAAACTCGCCCGCCGAAACGCTGGTTCTGCGGCTCGCCAACAGCAACGAGACCGACGCCGTCTCCTACGGCACGGAAGCGGGGCTGTTTCAGGAAGCCGAGATGCCGGCCGTCGTCTGCGGGCCCGGCGACATCGCCGATGCCCACAAGCCCGACGAATTCATCCGCCTCGAGCAGGTCGATGCCTGTGCCGCATTTTTGCGCCGCCTGATCGCCTATGCTGCCGCCTGATTGGACCGCCACCTGAGCACGGCCCCAGAGCGGTTCCGTTTTGATCGGAACCGCTCTAGTTTTTTCTCGCTCACGGCAGCGGACCCAGAGGTCCACGCCCGCGCGGGCGCGCCGCACAAGCGGCGGGCCGCCTTGCGGCCATGGGCGGTTCCAGACGAACCGGAATCGGCTTAAGTCTCAGCGCAGGTAGGGCCCCAGAAACTGGGCAATGTTCTTTTCGAGTTCGGCGCCGGCGATATCGACCAACGAACTCGCCAACGCGTGGAACAGGCGCTCTCGCTCATCCAGCGAAATGCCTTCGGCCGCGGTGTTGAACTGTTCGGCCATACCGGTGGCGAACGCTTCCCGGAATCCGCGTTCGTCACGGATTTCGAGAATGATCTCAAGGCGCCCGTCATAGCGTTCAGATTGCTCTTTATAGAATAGTCCGCTTAGTCCTTCGCGCTTTTCAAGTTTGGTTTCGGTGACCGCCGCATCCTGAATGATGAATCGCGCGGTTCCGGTTTCCCCCACCGCCCGCAGCCTATCCTTGACCCACTGGCGCATCGCCCGCGCCGGCGAAGTCGGGAAATCGTGATCGACGTTCGGCGCCCGCAGCGGCGGCTGGTACAGCTCGACCACCTCGATCACGGCCACGTCGAGGGAAATTGCCGGCAGACCGGTGTAGGTGAGCTCGGCTAGCGGTTCAGGCAGCGGCGCCGCCTCGCACCCCGCAACGACGAACGCAAGCACCACGATCAACGCGCGGAGGCCGGAAAAACCAAACCAGTTTGTCATGATGAACCCGTTCCGAAGAAACCCCGACCGTAGCCGGCCCACCGATTGTCCACTCTTCGCCCGGCGGGGACAAGCGCCAAATCAGGCGCCGGGGTTCGCCTGCCCTGTTCGGGCCTCGGCCTCGGTAAAGGCGTAGAACGCGTTGCAGAATTCACATGTCACGCCGATCTCGCCGTTTTTGACCATGTCGGCGATTTCTTCGGCCGGGAAAGAGCGCAGCACCTTCTGAACGCGCGCCCGGCTGCACCGGCATTGGGCGACGACCGGCACCGGCCGGAAAACGCGCACCCCGTCCTTGTGAAACAGGCGCCACAGCAGGTCCCGCGCCGGCAGGCCCGGTTCGGCGAGCTCGTCCGAACGCACCGTTGCCACCAGCGCCCGCGCCCGGTCCCAGGCGTCGTTGTCGGCGGGCGCACCCTTGCCGCCGGCATCGGCGATCCGCTGGACCATGATTGCGCCCGCGCGCCAGACCGAACCGCCGTCTGCCGTCAGGCGCGCGATGCCGAGGGCGAAACCGGCGCCGAGCTGCTCCGAGCGGCGGAAGTAGTCGTCGGCGCATTCGACCAGGGTCTCGCCTTCGAGAGGGACGATGCCCTGATAGGGCTCCGAATCCGGCCCCTGGTCGACGGTCCACGACAGATAGCCCGGTCCCACCAGCTGCGACAGCGGTGGACGCCCGCGCTCCGCCGGCGTCAGTGCGGCGAGCGCCTTTTCATCGAATCGGGCGCACGCCCGAACGTGACCTGCCGTATCGACATCGGCCAGCATCATTGTCACCGGGCCGCCGGATCGCGTCTGCAACGAGAATACGCCGTCGTACTTGAGGGCGTTCGCGAGCACGACCGCCAGCGCCACCAGTTCGCCGAGCAGAAACGACACCGGCTCGGGGTAGTCGTGGCGCGACAGGATTCCGTCCAGCGCCGGACCGAGCCGAACCAGGCGCCCCCGGAGTCCGCTCGACTCGACTTGAAACGGCTGGACCAGATCGTCCGTGGGGGCGGGCAAGTCCGGGGCTGCGTCTAGCCCAGACACCAAGTAAGGATTCCCTTTTGGGCGTGAAGCCGATTCTCGGCCTCGTCCCACACCACCGATTGCGGCCCGTCGATAACGTCCCCGGTCACTTCTTCGCCGCGATGCGCCGGAAGGCAATGCAGGAACAACGCGTCGTCCCGGGCGTGCGCCATCAGGCGTTCGTTGACCTGATAGGGGGCCAGCAGGTTGTGCCGCACGGCGCGGCGCTGTTCGACGCTCTCTTCTTCGTCGCTCATCGACAACCAGGAATCGGTGACGACGCAGTCTGCACCCGCGACCGCTTGTTCGGGATCGCGGACGAGCGAAACGCGCCCGCCTTCGCGCTCGGCCCAGGTGAGAACCGCCGCAGGCGGCGACAGGTCTTGCGGACAGGCAAGGGCAAGTTCGAACCCGAAGCGGACGGCTGCATGAATCCACGAAACCGCGACGTTGTTCCCGTCCCCCGACCAGACGATGCGGCGGTCGGCGATCGGGCCGCGGTGTTCTTCGATGGTCATGATGTCGGCCATCACCTGACACGGGTGCGAGCGGTCGGTCAGGCCGTTGATGACCGGAACCGTGGAGTATTCGGCAAAGGTCACGAGCGCGTCGTGATCGGAATTGCGGATCAACACGGCATCGACATAGCGCGACAGCACGCGCGCGGTATCGGCCACGGATTCGCCGCGCCCGAGTTGCATTTCGGTGCCGTTAAGTTCGATGGTCTCGCCGCCCAACTGGCGCATGCCGACGTCGAACGAAACGCGCGTCCGCGTCGAGGGGCGCTCGAAAATCATCGCCAGTACGCGCCCCGTCAACGGTTGATCGGCGTCGATCTTGCCGCGGTGGTGTCCGCGCCGACCTTCCTTACGCGTCTTCGCCGAATCGAGAATGCGGCGCAGAGACGCAGCATCGAGGACATCGAGATCGAGGAAATGCCGCGGCGCGCTCATAGGTCCGCCTCGGCGAGGGTCGAATCGAGGATCGCCAGCGCTTCGTCGATTTCGGCGTCGGAAACGATCAGCGGCGGCAGCAAACGGACGACGTTGTCACCCGCAACCACCGTCATCAGACCGGCCGCGAGAAGTTTCGCGACCAGCGCGCCATGGTCGCCCCGCACCCGGAATCCGAGCATCAGCCCGGCGCCCCGCACTTCGTCGATCTTGTTGTGGTGTTTGTCGCGCAGCCGATCCAGACCCTGATGCAGGCGTTTGCCCGCGGCCTCGACCCGGGCGAAAAACCCATCGGCGAGCATTTCGTCGAGCACCGCATTCGCCACCGCAACGGCGAGCGGGTTGCCGCCGAACGTGGAGCCATGGGTTCCCGCGGTCATGCCCTTGGCAGCCGCGGCGGTGGCGAGGCAGGCGCCGATGGGAAAGCCGCCGCCGAGCGCCTTGGCGACCGCCATAATGTCGGGGGCGACACCGTCCCATTCGTGGGCAAAAAACCGGCCGGTGCGGCCCATGCCACACTGAATCTCGTCAAGAAACAGGAGGATGCCCGCGGCGTCGGTGATTTCGCGCAAGCGGCCGAGCATCCCTTCGGGCAGGCGCCGGATTCCGCCTTCGCCCTGGATCGGCTCGACCAGGATCGCCGCGCTCTGGTCGGTAATCGCCGCGGCCACGGCGCCGAGGTCGGCAAACGGCACCTGATCGAAGCCCTCGACCACGGGTCCGAACCCTTTGAGGTGCTTTTCCTGGCACCCGGCCGCAAGCGTTGCCAGGGTGCGGCCGTGAAACGCGCCCTCGAAGGTGATGATTCTGTAGCGCTCCGGGTGGCCGGAATCGTCGTGGTACTTGCGCACCATCTTGATCCCGCATTCGACCGCCTCGGCGCCCGAATTGTTGAAGAACACGGTATCGGCGAACGTATTGGCGACCAGCCGTTCCGCAAGCCGCGTCTGCCCCGGAATCTCATAGAGATTCGAGGTGTGCCACAGCTTTGCCGCCTGTGCCTGCAAAGCCGCGACCAGCCCGGGGTGAGCGTGGCCGAGCGCATTGACGCCGATACCGGCATTGAAGTCGAGATAGCGCCGGCCGTGGCCATCGAACAAGGTCGCCCCCTCGCCCCGGTCGAAGGCGATTTCGGCCCGGGCGTAGGTGGGCATAACGGGTGTGACCACAATCGTTCTCCCGATCGCGGCAAATGGCCTGAACTGGGGGTTGCGGAAGGCGGCAGATTATGGAGCGGCCACCACCCTGTCAACAAAACGGGCCGGGGTCAGGCTTTCAATTTGTAGCCGCTTGCAAACATGAAATAGCAGGCGGTCCACAACACGGCATTGAGCCCGCCAAGGACCAGAAGACCCAGCCACACCGGCGCATCGGCATGGCCGATGAAGCCCGACCGGAAACCGTCGATCATGTAGAAGAAAGGATTGATCTGGCTGAGGCCGTGAAAAAATCCCGGCAGGCGATCCACCGAATAGAAAGTGCCCGACAGGAACGCAAGCGGGGTGACGATGAAATTCGTAATCGCTGCGATGTCATCGAACTTGTACGCCCAGACGCCGACCATGACCCCGGTCACCGCCAGAGCCGAGGCCGCCAGCAGCGCAAACGCCAGGATCGGCCACACCGAGTGGAGCGTAAACGGCACGAAGAAATAGAGCGCGAATCCGACCACGATGGCGACGATCGCGCCGCGCGTCGCCGCGCCAAGGGCGATCCCCAGCATCAGTTCCGCCGACGAGAGCGGCGGCATCAGCACATCGACGATGTTGCCCTGAATTTTCGAAATCATCAGGGTCGAGGTCGCATTCTGGAAGGTGTTCTGGACGATGGCCATCATGATCAGCCCGGGCGCCAGGAATTCGAGAAACGGCACGCCCGCGACCGAACGCCCCTGTCCTCCCAGCACCAGCGAAAACACCGCCAGAAACAACAGTGAGATCATCGCCGGGGCAGCAATCGTTTGCAGCCAGATCTTTCCGAAGCGCTGCACTTCCTTGGCATAGAGCGTCCACAGGCCGCGCCAGTTGATGGCGCCGAACTCGCGCACCGCGCGGCCGGGTTCGTAGGGAAGGCGGGATTCGGACATCGCCGCCTAGTCCTTACCCCCACCTTCGACCAGAACATGCGCGGGCGGGGCCGCACCCTGTTTGTCCTCGCCGAAAAAGATCGTCGTGTGCGGGAACGGAATTTCGATCCCGCGCTGGTCGAACTCGAACTTGATGCGCCGGTTGTATTCGCGCTTGACCCGCCATTGCTGACCGGGCCGGGTCTTGAGGCGGGCGCGGACGACCACCGCCGAATCCTCGAACCGGTCGAGGCCCATGATTTCGGTCGGTTCCAGAATGTCGTTGGAAAACGCCGGGTCCGCGCGCAGTTCGTCGCCCACCTCGCGCAGAATCTGCGCTACCTCGTCGGTGTTTTCGCGATAGGCGACGCCGATTTCGGCAACGTGGTAGGCGAAGTCCTTGGTGTAGTTGGTGACGGTATCGACGGCGCTGAAGGGGATCGTGTTGACGGTCCCGTGCAGGTCCCGCAGGCGGATGGTGCGCACGCTGATCGCCTCGACCGTACCGCTGCGGCCCGCAACCTCGATGAAATCGCCAACGGTAATCGTGTCCTCGAACAGGATGAAGGCGCCGGTGATAATGTCTTTGACAAGGGTCTGGGCGCCAAACCCGACCGCGAGCCCGACCACGCCCGCCCCCGCAATCAGGGGAGCGATGTTGACGCCGAGTTCCGCCAGCACCGCCAGCGCCGCGATCACCACAACCAGCGACAGAACGACGCTGCGCGCCAAGGGCAACAATGTCCGGATGCGGGCGCTTTGCACCAGCGCGTCGCCGCCTGCGTCTGCGGTCCGCAACAACCGGTCGATTACCGCGCTCGCCGCCTCCCACACGAACAGGGCGGCAAGCACAATCACTAGGATCGTGAATCCGCGCGCCACCACCAGCGATCCGAGGTCGGTCTCGAAGAAGGCAAACGCATCGATGCTCCAGGCTTCGAGGATGGCAAAGGCCGCAATGAGATAGATCACGGCCGTCAGCACGCGGTGAACCAGCCAGATAAAGCGGTCGGCGCGGGCCTCGAGGCCGGGAAAGCGGCCCTTCAACTCCTCGCCGACGCGAAACAGGCGCACCACGACCCGGCGCACGATTTCGGCGGCGCCGCGCGCCAGCAGCAGTATCACCACCGTCGCAACGGTTCCGCGCGCGATCAGGGCGAACCCGCCCTCGATTTCCAACGCCCAGACGACATAGACCACGGCAAGGAACAGGCCCGCCAGAATGTGCCAGACATCGCCCAGCCGCGCCCGCACGATCTGGAGCGTTCCTTTTATCCGGTCGCCGCCGCCCGCAAGCCAGTCGCGGATCGCGACCCGGTTTTGCATGACGAACACGAACACGAACGCCGCCACCAGCAGGCCGACGATCTTGGTTATGACGACGAATCCGGTCTCCGGCATGCCGAGCAAGAACGCAGCCTGCGCCACCAGGGTGCCGTAAACCGCAAGGTTCACGAGACGCCGCACCCACACATAGAGGTAGGCGGCGGTGGCATCGCGTATCGGCAACAGGCGCAGATTGGGCGCCAGCGGCGTCAGAACCGCGCGCGCGACAATCGCTATGCCGCGCGCCAGCACCACCGCGTTGACGACGGCGATCAGAACGCCGCGCGCCGTATCGCCGGGTCCCGACAGCAATATCGCGCCATAGGCCGCAGCGGCAAAAACGCCGAGCGGTACCAGATCGATCAGCGAACGGATCGCCAGCAACGGAATGCGCACCCACAACGTCGGCGCCTCGCGCTGTTCGATGTAACGCCGCGGGCTTCGCAGGATGAACCCGGCCACCGCCATCGCCACCAGCGCCGCCGCAAGGACGATCAGGACGTTAAGCCCAAAATCGCGCCAGAACGTGCGCCGGTCCGGGTCGCTGAATTGCTCGCCCGTCCAGTCGAAGAGGCGGGAAGGATCGCCGAAATTCCGTGCCAGCCCGCCGGCGTCGCGGGCGATCCGGTCGAGACGGTCCGACAACGCGGAAAGCCAACCCGCTCCGGCCGGAGCCGCCTCACCGGCCTGAAACGCAACCAGCGCCTCAAGCTGCCCGATCAGGACCGCCCGTGCCGCCGGGTCGCGCAATGTCTCCAAAAGCGCCTCGACCTCAGCCGCCGCGGCCGTATCCAGACCCGGGGGCGGGGGCGCGCGGTCCTGTGCCAAGGCAGGCGCGGCTGCGAACCAGACGCACAGCATGAAGACCAGAACCGGCAGGACCCACCGCCCGCGCCGGCCGCCAGGTTGGATAGATTTTCCGTCCCCGTACATCGGCGGCCCTTATATCACGCTGCCGCCGCTGGGCCGGGCCAAATCGGCCCCTGCGCGCCCGGGCCCTGTATGATGCCCCCGCCATGACCGGAACCAAGAGCGGCAAGCCCCGCCCCTCCACCGCAGATTCCGGGGCCAGTTTGCGCGCCGCCCTGGAACGCAACCCGGACGATGGCGACGCGCACAAGGGCCTCGGGCAGCTGGCACTGGCCGCTGGCGATACCGCTGCGGCCCTGAGCCATTTCGGGTCCGCGGTGCGGGCCGAACCCGGCGACGCCGAAGCGCAATTTCATTTGGGCAATGCGCGGCTGCAATCGGGCGACGCCGAAGGTGCGGTCGTCGCCTACGAGCGCGCCGCCGCACTTGCCGATTCCGTTGCCGAAGTCTTCGCCAACCTCGGCAGCGCGCTGCATCAATTGGGACGGGACCGCGAGGCGGCCGTGGCGCTCGACCGTGCCCTCGGCCTCAAGACTGACTTCGCCGAAGCCCACAATACGCTCGGCACCGTCCGGCTCGACACCGGCGATACTGCGGCGGCACGGGAAGCGTTCGAACGCGCACTCGACCTCGCACCGGATCTTGTCGCCGCCTTCGAGAATAACGTCGCCAACATTGATGCCGACGCGGAATCTGAGTTGACGCTCGGCGCTGAGCGCCTTGTTGCGCCACCTCAGTTCGTTCTGTATTTCGGAGGCACACTGAACGGCGTTGATGGCGCTTGCAAATTCGGCGAGGACGCTGTCGCCCGCCGTGCCGAAAATGCGCCCGTCATGACCCGTGACCAGACCCGAAATGGCCTCGCGGTAATCGTTGAGAATTTCGAGGGTGCCGACCTCGTCCACGCCCATGAGGCGGCTATAGCCTTCGACATCCATGCTGACGATGGCGGCGAGGCGGCGTTCGACCTTTTCCGCGGTCATGGAAAAAACCAATTCGGCTCTGGATAACGAGCGCCCGCAGACTAGCGGCCACGGCGCAAACCGTCAGTTTTTTCTCTCGATCGTGCGGATGAACGCCGCCATGTGAAACCGCATCTGGGCGGCACCGTAAGGCGACCCGAGGGGACAGGCGCGGCGCGCCCTGCACCCGTCTTCGGCGCAATCGCGGCCCGCCGCCGCCGAAACGTGGCCGATGCAGGCCGCAACGTCGTAGGTTTTTCCGTTGAACGCGCCGACCGGGCAGGTCGCAAGACACGGTTTGTCGGCGCAGGTATCGCACGGACGCGGGCGCGCATCTCGCGGCGGCAGCGGAAGGGATTCGCGAAAGGCAAGCGCGCCGCGATAGGCGTGCCACAACCCGAAGTCCGGGTGGATCAGCATGCCGAGCGGCGAAGGATGGACCGCGTCGGCCCGTGCGCCCCAAGCGAGAAACGGCAGGAACGGCGGGCCCTCGAACGGGAACAGCGCCTTCGCGCCAAAGTCGTGCGCGAGGGTATCGATCGTCCGTTCGCACCACAGGTTGAGGGGTTCGGGGCCCCCCGGCCTGTCTTTTCGAAACGCCGCCCACATCGCCGGACCGGCGTTACCGATCAGAACAAGCGTTCGGGCGCCATCCTTGCCACCGGGCGCCGGCACGGAATCAGCGGCGCCGGGGTGAAAACCGCCACGCACAATCAGGCCGGTATCGGCAAGCCAGCGCGAGAGATCGTCGAAGAGGGTGCTTTCGGTCACGGGTTCAGTGCGCGGGTGCGTCCGGGGCCCGGCCGGCTTGTGTGACCGCAGTTTTCGACGCCCCGAGTCCGGTCCCGACCCAGTGCCGGTACCACAGATCGCGTGTCGCCGGATCGAGACCGAGCGGATCACGGAGATACTGGATTGCGCGCAGGTTGTTGGGTGGATGGATTTCGCAGGCGACGGCCGGTGCGAACGAACGTGCCAGCGCACGCCTCTCGGGATCGCCGGGAAGCAGGGGCGTTTCGGGGTGCGTTTCATCGCGGTGTTCGATGATCGCCAGCGGCTGCGCCAGCACCGGGTTTCCGTCGCGCAGAACCGGAATCCGCGCCGCCGGATTAGGGGCGGCGAAGTCCGGGCCGTACTGTTCGCCACCGCCGCGCCGCAGGTGCACATAGCGCTCCGCGGCGGCGAGGCCCCTGAAGTTGAGAGCGATTCGCACCCGGCAAGCGGCGAAACTGCGGAAGAATGTATAGAGCTCCATGACCGGTCCCGGTTCGGCCGAGGCACGCTTTTCGTGGCGGCCGGCGCGGCGCCGATCCCACCCGCAATCGGTCCGCAAAATCACGCGGTCGCGGCCGGCGGGCCGGCTATGGCCGGGAAAGGATGGCGCGCCCGAGAGGATTCGAACCTCTGACCCCCAGATTCGTAGTCTGGTGCTCTATCCAGCTGAGCTACGGGCGCAAACCGGAGAACCGGCCGTTTGCGGAGGGGCCCGAGGGCCCCCCTGTAACCGACGGCGGGCCGCCCAACGCCGAAGGGTTTCGGTCCGCCGTCCCCACCCCGCCCCGAAGCCGGAATCGCCCGGATCCAAGGCCCGGTGCGCGAGGGCGTTGGACCCTACTGAAATCGATCCGCCCCTGCAAGCGTGCGGAAACCCGCCCCGCGCCACCGCCCGGACGCACCACCCGAACCCCTGCTGCGCGCCGGGCCCGGCCGTTAACCCCATGGCAAATCAGATAGAAGTCGCTTGTCGCGGTCAGGCCGTTTCGCTAAGATCGCCCGCGAAAACGAAATCTTGAGGTATATTGGCGGATTGGGGGTCGTACCTAGACTACCGCAAATAAAACGCCGGTCACTGATTGACCGATTATTTGGGACCGCAGCATCAGCCAATATTTTGATTTCAGCCCCACGGGGTGTTCACAGGGCTACAGGGTGTTCACAGGGCTACAGGGTGTTCACAGGGAATGGCACTTAAGAAATCTGCATTGTCGATGATGGGCGCGGCCGCCCTTCTCGCTGGCTGTTCGTTCGTTTCGGACGCGTTATTTCCCGGTTCGGAAGAGGATGCGGCCGCCCGACCCGGTGAACGGATCGAGATTGCTCCGTCAAGCTCGGAGGTTTCGGCATCACCGACGCTAACGCCGGCACCGCCGCCCCCGCTTGGCACCAGTACCTTTAGTGCACTTGAGGTTACCCAGGGACCGCCCACCGGCACTTTTGTCGGCCAGCGCGTCACTCAGATCCGCGGCGATCTGGCGGCCCTCCAGCAAAACATCATCCAGCGCAATCAGGGCCTTCAGGTCATCCGCATTGAGACCATGGGGACCTCGCAGCGCTATCACGGCACGGTTGCGGCGATCTCGACCCGGCTGCAAATCGGCACGACACCCGGCAACCCGGTTCTGGTGCAGCAGTGGAATCTGGCCCAAGCCGAACTTGATCAGCTCGGCAACGATATCGCCCGGATGAATACACTGGCGAACACGGTGGCCAACGATTCCGCGTTTGCCTCGTTCCTGCTGGAATCCGTGCGCGCCACCTATGGGCTCGCGGGCGCGATTGACGAAGATCACCGCCAACTGGCGATCCTGGAAGACGAAACCAACCGCACCGTGGTTCTGATCGACCGGTTGTTGAATGAACTCAGTGAAGACGTAAGCCGCCAGACCGCCTATGTCGGCAACGAGCGCGGCAATCTGACGACGCTCTCGCTCGCGGTCAAGAACGGCGAGTTGCTGGGACGTTCGCTTGCCAACCGCGCGTTCGCCAGCGTCGCCCCGATCGCCAGTCAACCGCCCACCGCCAACCGCACCGCCGCCTCTTCGGGGCGGAGACCGCTGGTTGTGATCCGTTTCGACCGACCCGACGTTCCCTTCGAGCAGGCCCTCTATACTGCGGTCAACCGCGCCCTCGCGGCGCGGCCCGAATCCCAGTTCGATCTGGTGGCCGTGACACCCAATCAGGGATCGCCCGCCGAGGTCGCCCTCAACACCTCGAAGGCGAAACAGAACGCGGAACGGGTGCTGCGCGCGTTGACGGATATGGGCCTGCCAGCCGGGCGTGTCGCCCTGTCCTCGGGACAAAGCGCCGAAGCCTTCACCAACGAAGTCCACATCTACGTGCGCTGAAGTCGGACAACAATTCGGAAAAGACCCGCGACGCGGGTCTTTTTCTTGCCCGCGTTACCGATCGCGGCCGTGGACCTCGCGATAGCTCTTCAGATCGCCAACGGTTTCCGCAAGATAGACGCCGCGCGCCACCGCCCGCGCTAAACAATCGGCGGCGATCGCGCCGATGCGGCGAATTGCGGCGGGTGCCGGATCGTCAAGTGGCCGTCGCTCGGTTGACAGCGCAAACACGGTATCGCCGTCGAAGGGAGTGTGGACCGGCCGGATCGCACGGGCGAGCCCATCGTGAGCCATGATCGCCACCCGCTCGGCTTGCGCCGGGGTGAGGTCCACGTTGGTCGCCACCACGGCGAGCGTGGTATTGCCGCCCGGAAAACCCGGGACGTCGAAATCGAAATCGATGTCCGGCGCGTGCCCGGGCGCGTCGAGGCCGCCGAACTCGCCGGCCTGTTCCAGCGCCCAGGCCCAGAACTGGGGGCGGCCGGGCAGGGTCACCGGCCCCGAGGAATTGACCGCGACCAGGGCGCCAACCTGAAGGCCTTCGCCATCGACGCCGGACGCGCTGCCGAGCCCGCCCTTGAGGGGTCCAGCGGTGGCGCCAAAGCCCGCGCCTGCGTTGCCAAGGTCGAAGTCGGCGGCGATGTGCGCGCACGCCTGCGCGCCAAGTGCCCGGTAGGGGGGCTCGCCGCCCCGGTCTTTGTCGCCGCCCCAGTGTTTTTCGCCGCCATTGGCAAGGTCGAAGAGGATCGCACCCGGCACGATCGGAACGCGGGTGCCGGCGACTTCGTAGCCGCGACCTTCCGAAGCCAGCCAGTTAACGACAGCATCGGCGGCGGCAAGCCCGAACGCCGAGCCGCCGGACAGAACGAGGGCATCGATGGCATCGACCAGACACGTCGGATCGAGCGCATCCGTTTCCCGGGTGCCGGGCGCGCCGCCGCGCACATCGACCGCGGCAACACAAGGCCGGTCGGGAATCAAGACGCTGACGCCCGAGCGCACGCGCGCGTCCGCCGCGTTGCCGACCCGAAGGCCGTCGACGTCGGTTATCAGGTTGCGCGGACCAGGCCGGATCATCGGTATTCAGCACCACGAGTTTCGGCACCGGAACCGTAGCGCCCGCTCCGGCAAGAATAAAGGACCGCCGTCAGGTGCGGGCGCGGGCGAGCACAAAAATCCGCCGCATCGGCAGCAGCGTGATTCCGTCGGCCCGCGCGGGATAGGCCTTGGCGACCCGCGCCGCGTAGTCTTCTAGAAAATCATCGCGCTCGCAGCCGCCGAGGGCCTCGACAAAGGGCCTCAACGCCGTCGCCCGGAACCAGGATACCACCGGATTCTCGCCCTCGAGGCGGTGAAGATAAACCGTTTCCCAAACCTTGATGCCGTCCGTCAGCGGCGACAGCCAGTCATAATAATCGGCCATCGCAGCGACCGGCGGCGGCAAAAGCATCGCTTCGAGTCGGGTGCGCCAAGGCCCGGCTCGTACCGGCTCGGCAATCGAAGTGTGCGAGGGTTCGGCAAAGTTCCGCGGCATTTGCACGGCAAGAATGCCACCCGGCGCGAGCATGCCCGCGAGGCGCGGAAACAGCGTGTCGTGTCCGGGCACCCAGTTGAACGCCGCATTGGAAAAAATAAGACCGGCACCGGCGGTTTCGAATTTGGTGATGTCGCCTTCGACCCAATCGATGGCCCCGGTCGCGTCTCGCGCCCGCGCCAGCATGTCCGGCGACCGGTCCAGGCCGGTTACCCGCGCACCCGGCCAGCGGCGGGCAATTTCGCGAGTCACCTCGCCCGGCCCGCAGCCGAGATCGAACACCGACACCGGGGCTTCAAGGTCGATCCGCGCCAGCAAATCAAGCGCGGGGCGCATCCGGGGCGCGCGAAATGCGCCGTAAAGATCGGGATCCCAGGTCACGAAGTTCGAGCCGGGCGGTGTCCGGTAAAGGCACTCACAGCGGCCCGAAAGGGTGGCGCTGGTCGTGCGATCCCGATTTTTCCGTCCTTCGCATTTCGATCCAACGCAATTTGATCCCCAGATACCAATCCACACCGCCCGGTTAACCGATTGATGATGTTCATTTTTCTCGACGTTTCGTCCCAATGATCTCGGGACCGAAGGTCGGAATAGTGCCTAGCCGACCTGTTCGACCGGGCGCACGACGGGCAATTCGTGGACATTGCTGGGAAAGGCGAGGCGGAAGGTGGTACCGAATTCGTCGCTCTTGTGAAGGGTGATTTCGCCGCCGTGGCCGACGACCAGATCGCGAGCTACCGCAAGCCCGAGCCCGGTCCCGCACGCACGCGTCGATCCCTGAAACGGCTTGAATAGATCGGTTCGGGCCGCGTCCGGCAGTCCGGGTCCATTGTCGACCACATAAATTGTGGCGCAATTATTCTTGAGACCGCCGGTGATGCAAATGCGCCCGTCCTCCTGCTCGCCAAGGGCGTCGGCGGCATTGCGGCAAAGATTCAGAATCACGCGAAAAATCTGGTCGCGGTCGGCGCTCAGTTCGAGGTCGGCGACGACTTCGTTTTCCCAGGTCGGCACGCCCTCGGCCGAAAGCCCGAGCGCGTCGCCGACATCGTCGATCAGTTCGCGCAGTTTGAAGACAATGCGGCGCGGCGCGGTTTCGCTAGCGCGCCCGTATTGCAAGGTCTGGGTGCACAAATCGACGGCGCGGTCGATCGCCTGGACCAGCGTCGGCGTCAGACGCCGCACCTCGGGATCGCCGCTAACGGCAAGCCGGTCGGAAACCAGCTGGGCAGTGGAAAGGATGTTCCGCAGATCGTGATTGATCTTCGCCACCGCCGTGCCGAGCTGCACAAGGTGTTCCTTCTGGCGCAACGCCGCGCGCAGTTCCACCTGCATGTCGGCGAGTTCGCGTTGGGCAACCCCGATTTCGTCGCGCCGGCTAGTCGGAACGATCGATCGCGACACGTCTTCCGGCGCCTCGCGGAACCGGACCATGCTTTCGGTGATGCGCGCCATCGGCCGCACCAACAGGCGGTTAAGACTGAAAAACACAAGGCCCGCCGTGAAAATCGAAATGATCAACGACAGCGACAGGATTCGGCCCGAATAAGCGTACATTTCGCGACGCATCGGATCTTCGGCCATGACCACGTCGATCAGCATACTGGGATCGCCGCGGGCACTGTCGACGACACGAATGGCATGATCGTTGCCGCCCATGGCCGCAAAGGCATCGCGGACCTGCACCCAGAGCGAGACGCCTCGGATATCGTAAAAAGGACCCACCTCGTCCGGGGTGGCGCTACCGAGGATCAGGGAGCGCACGTCTTCGCGTTTGACCACGACGGCAAGAATCTCGGCCTGATCGAGAAGGTTGCGTTCCAGTTCCGTCGAAACGATCCGGTCGGGCGTGGCCTCAAGGGCAAGCGAGGCGAGTTGCGCCGATTGCACCCGTTCCTTGAGATAGTTCATGCGGAAGCTGGCAATCGAAGGCACATAGATCAGCACTTCGCTGACCATGACGAAGAACAGCGTCAGAACGAGGACACGCGCGGACAGGCTGTATGTCACGCGCGCAAAGGGGAACCCGGGCCTTGCCATCGCGCGGCAATAGCAGAAATCAAGGGTTCCCGCCAGTTTAAGACGATCAGGGGCCGATCCCGCGACGCCGTCCGGAGCCCGAAAACCACCGGCTCGCGGCCCCGGCAAGCAAGGGTGGTTCCGTTTCGGTCGGAACCACTCTCGCTCTCCTGTCGCTCCCGGCAGTGGACCGAACGGTCCACGCCTGCGCCGGCGCGCCGGTCAAGCGGCGGGCCGCCTTGCGGCCAGGGGCGATCCCAGACGAACGGCAATCGCCCGAAATCACGATGCCGCGAACGTGTGCGCTCGGAGCCTGGCGGACCGCCTGCCGGGGCGGCGCGCTTAGGGCGCGACTCTGACCGTTCGATCCTTTGATGTCAGCCCGCACCACTATTCTTTTTGATCTGGTTCAATTCTTTTCGACGTTTGGTCCCAATTCCAACGCGACCAAATGTCGGAATTGAACCACTAACCGAATCGCGCCAGAAACCGCACCAGGCGCTTGACGCGGGGGGACGAAAGGCTCGGCAGGTAATAGAGGAAGGCGGCCCGCTTGCCGGCTTCGCTGCGGGTCGGATAGGGCGCGATCACGCCGGCAAGGGTGCCGAGTTTCAGGCCCGCGGCGATCGCCAGCACCCACGGCATTATCAGATCGCCAGCACCGGCGCCGAGAATGCTCGCCCCCAGCACCTTGCCGCGCCGCCCGGCAATCACTTTCACCAGCCCCTCGAGATCGCGCTCGGTCTGGGCGCGGTCGTTCTCGGCAAACGGCCAGCGCAGAATCGTCACCGGGCCCCGGGCCCGCGCCTCGGCTTCGGTGAGACCGATGTGGGCAAGCTCGGGATCGGTATAGGTAACGTGCGGGATTGCGCGGGCGTTGGCGCGCGCGGGCCAGCGGAATAGAATATTTCGCAGCGCAATCCCCGCCTGAAAACCGGCGACGTGAGTGAATTGCGGCCCGCCCGAGACATCGCCGATCGCATAGATCTTGGGGTTCGATGTGCGCATGCGCGCATCGACGACAATGCCGCCCGGCGCGGTGGCCACGCCCGCCACCGCGAGGCCGAGACCCTCGGTCACCGGAACCCGCCCGGCCGCCACCAACAGGTGCGACCCGGTTACCGATCCCGGACCGCCAACCGAATCGAAGCTGACGTCGATTCCGTGCGCGCCCCGCGCCACCGCCGTCACTCGGGTGCGGGCCCGAATGTCGATTCCATCGGCGCGCAGCCGTTCGATCAGCAGCGCCACCGTCTCGGGGTCTTCCGTGCCGAGCGGTTCCGCCATCTCGAAAACCGTGACCCGGCTGCCGAGATTGTGGTGCGCCTGCGCCATTTCGAGGCCGATAGGACCGGCGCCGATGACCACAAGGTGCGAAGGTGCCTCGCGGTTGGCGAACAGACTCTCGTTGGTAAGATATTCGATGCTGTCCATGCCCGGGATCGGCGGCACCATCGGCCGCGACCCGGTTGCAATGACGAAGCGGCGGGCGCGAATTTCATGCCCGCCGGCGGCGACCCGGTTGCGCGCCACGAAGCGCGCCTCTTCCTGCAGAACGCGCACGCCCAGCCCCTCGAAGCGTGCGACCGAATCCATTGGCGCGATCGCCGCGATCACTCCCGCCACATGATCCTGCACGGCGGCAAAATCGATTTCGGGTTCGGCGTAAGCAACCCCCATCGCCGCGGCGCGCGCGCCCATTGCCGCCATGCGGCCCGCGGCCAGCATCGCCTTCGAGGGTACGCAGCCGAAGTTCAGGCAATCGCCGCCCATGCGGCCCTTTTCGATCAGGACGACGGTTGCCCCCATCTGGGCGGCACCGGCGGCGACCACGAGCCCTGCGGACCCGGCCCCGATGACGCAGATGTCGGCTTCTAGGGTTGCAGCCATGAGGGCGAGCCTATGCGAGGGGACCCCGGCCGGCCAGAGCGCCCGGCTGGAGCGTCAAAACAAACCACCGACTAGAGCGGTTCCGTTTTGATCGGAACCGCTCTGGCATTCTTGTCGCTCACGCCAGCGGACCCAAGGGTCCACGCCTGCGCGGGCGCGCCGCACAAGCGGCGGGCCGCCTTGCGGCCACGGGCGATCCTAGACGAAACGGAATCGCCCTAAACGGCCGGATTTGATTTTCGGCGGGCACGCACGAGCTTGTACGCGATTGGCAACAGCGCCAGCAGGACCAGACCGCCAATCGGCAGCGCCACTTGCGGGGCGAGAAAGACGTCGAGGCCGGGCGTTTCGCCGGCGGTGAGTATCACATCCGCACCCGCCCCGAGATTCGCATAGACAATAGCCCCCGGCATGATGCCGAAGAAGGTCGCCACCACGAAGGTCGTCAGCCGCACGCCGATGAGCGCCGGCACAATGTTGACGATATAGAAGGGAAACAGGGGCACCAGCCGCAGGATAAACATGTAGCTCCATTCGTTGGCATGAAACCCCGCTTCCATCCTGGTAAGCCAGGGTCCGGCACGGGCACGCAGGAACGCGCCGACGGTGGAACGCGCGATCAAAAACAACGCGGTGGCGCCAAGGCTCGCCGCAATCACGTTGAGGACGGCACCTCCGACGCCACCGAACAGGAAACCGCCCGCCATGCTGACGACCAGCGCCACCGGCAGCGAAAGCGCGACCACGACCGCATAAAGCGCGACGAAACCGATAGCCGCCAGGACCGCGTGATCGGCGACCATGCCGGCCAGGACGTCGCGGTTGCGGGCGAGCGATTCGAGCCGGAAATACTCGTGCAAACCGAGCACCAGGAAGACCGCGAGCCCCGCCGCCAGCCCGGCGACAGGCCACAACCGCCACGGCGGCGGCGCGGGCGGACGTCGTAGCGTCACCGGGTGCGGAGTATTCATCTGAGCCGGCCCGGCATCCGGCGCAAGGATTGCCCGCGCCCGGTGCGGCGATGTGGCGGTTTTGGCCGGCCCGAAGCCTGGCCGGAGGAGTGGGAAACTTTCACGGCCTCATACTTTTTCGCATCGCGGCATAAAGGCAAGGCGTCTCACCGAAGCGTGACCGCGGAGATCGATAAAGTGACCAAAACTGCCCGTTTGCGGGCCCCGCCATTGACTTGGCCCGGCCAAAACCGTATACAGCGGCCCGTTCCGGTGGTCGCTCATCCAGCGCCTCCGCCCGCCCCACACCCGGAGACAGGCCCCGTGAAAAGAACGTTTCAGCCGAGCGTCCTTGTGCGCAAGCGCCGCCATGGCTTCAGGGCCCGTATGAAGACGGTGGCCGGCAAGAGGGTGCTCGCGCGCCGCCGCGCCAAGGGGCGAAAGCGCCTTTCGGCCTGACGGCCGCGCCCATGAGCGACGCTCTCGGACGTCTTAGACGGCGGGCCGATTTCCTGCGAATCGCGGGCGCAAGGCGCAAATGGGCGACGCCGGGTCTGATCCTTCAGGTCAGCCCGACGCCGGATACCGGGGGGCGAAATCCGGCGCCGCGCGTGGGCTTCACGGTAACGCGCAGGGTCGGTGCGGCAGTCGTTCGCAACCGCGCCAAGCGGCGCCTGCGGGCGGTCACCCGGGCGGTTCTGGCCGAGCACGGGGCCCGGGGCCACGATTTCGTTGTGATCGGCCGCAAGGGGACCCTCGAGCGCCCCTATGATGCGTTGGTGGACGATTTGGAAGACGCACTGCACAAACTGAAAGTCTGGCGCAACGGCGAAAACGGCCCCAAATGACTGCCATGTCCGCCCCCAGCCCCGTCGTTAGTCTGCCAGCGCGCCTTGCCCTGGTTCCAGTCCGGCTCTACCAGTTCTTGATCTCGCCGATCCTTGGACCGCGGTGCCGGTTTGCGCCCAGTTGTTCGGAATATGCGGCCGAGGCGCTGGCTGCCCATGGGGCGGTCAAGGGGAGCTATCTTGCGGCGCGCCGCATTGCCCGCTGCCATCCGCTGGGCGGCTCGGGCTATGACCCGGTACCGCCCGCGGGCAACAACGGCTGACCCGGGCCATGCTCGACCAGCGCAACCTGATCTTTGCCATCGTCGCTTCAATCGCGATTCTGATCGCCTTTCAGTTCCTCTACGACGCGCCGCGGCGTGAAGCCAATCTCGCCCGTCAGGCGGCCTTGCAGCAGACCGCCGAGCAGGCCGCGGAACCGGCCGTCCGCAGCGCGCCCGACCCGGGCGAAGCCGCGCCGCTCGCCGAACCGGCGCCCGAGTCGGAACTGGTGCCCCGTGCCCAGGCGCTGGCCGCCTCGCCCCGCATCACCATCGATACCCCGCGCCTGTCGGGTTCGATCGCGCTCAAGGGTGCGCAAATCGACGATCTGACGCTCGACGAATACCGGCTGACGCTGGAGCCCGACAGCCCGACGGTAACCCTACTTTCGCCGCTGGGATCGGTGAATACCTATTTCGCCGAATTCGGCTGGAGCCAGAACACTGGCGGGAACCTCGCGCTCCCCGGCCTCGATACCGTGTGGACCGCCAACCGGACGATCCTGACGCCCGAAACGCCGGTGACGCTTACCTGGGACAACGGCGAGGGCCTGCGCTTCCGCCGCACCATCGCCATCGACGCCGATTACATGTTCACCGTCACCCAGCAGATCGAGAAC